>NZ_JAYWYV010000029.1:0-14679 GCF_048147885.1 Acinetobacter sp. 228 | reverse complement strand
ACTGGTTGTACTGGTTGTACTGGTTGTACTGGTTGTACTGGTTGTACTGGTTGTACTGGTTGTACTGGTTGTACTGGTTGTACAACCATATTATGGTCCTGCCTAGACTTCACTTGTCTATTTTCAGTGACTGGTATTTTTTCCAAATTTTGCTGTACCGAGGAGGATTGGACTGCTACCACAGTTCCTGTTTTTTTAGAGGATGGATATTTTTCTTCAGTTTTTTTCTCTGCAGGGTTACCGGGTACAACTAATGGTCGCCCATCCGGACCAATAATCGTAATAAATTCTTTAGCACTTGTAGTGAAAGATAAGGGTACCAGATTTAATACCAGCACCGCTGCCCATCCAACTTTCCCTGTCTTGATCATGTCTTTGTTACCAACGCGTGCGATAGTTCAAACCTAAAATGGTAATTTTGGTATCTGTTTTGATGTTTAAACCTGCATATGGGTTTAATAGCAAATTATTTACCCCAGTCTGGTTAGCTAAACTACTGGTATTTGCTGGAATCTGATCCTTACCGCGTAAGAAACCAATCGATAGATCCAGATCAGTGTCTGCATCAAAACGATAACCTACCCCCAGGCCAAACAACTGTGCACCATTAATAGGTACCATAGTATTGCGCTTATCCTTTGGAATGGCACTGGTTCGTGGCTCATAACCTGCGCGAAGCTTTAGACGGTCGGTTGCCGAATACTCCATCCCTATACCGAAGTTCCATGGTGACTTAAATCCCATAGGTAAAGCCAGACTAGAATCGGTCACATTTCCAGACAAGATTTTGGCGATCTTTAAAGCGGAAAGCGTACGATCAAACTCGAATTTAAACTTATCCCAAACCTTATAATCCGTCCAGCCGACATCAAAATTCACCTGTAAATCAGGCATTACCTTATAGGTGATCCCTGCCTGGAAATGGGCTGGATATTCGAAATCCATCGACACCAAACCAGACTCACTGGAAGGAATATAATTTGGAAATCCCAGAATTGCAGCCAGAATCTGTCCGGTAGGCGAGGTCATTAAACCTTTAATCATCTCTTGCGGTGCTTTGGCATTATCAATATGGAATTTACCTTTTAGACGCATTTTTGCAGCGCTTTGATAAACCATACCAAAACTAAAGTCTTCGCGCGGTTCCCATAATATACCCAAGTTATAGCTGGGGCTTAAATTTTGCTCGAGCGACAACTGCATTTGGCCAAATTTGCCAAATGGATTCATGCCTTCGTCAGCATTACAAATTCCGAGTAAAAGAATGTCAGTAATGATGTCGGAATTTTCTTTAAACGGCGTACAGACAACCTCATCGATCATTCTTAGCATGCCGATCAGTTCATTTGGAAAACGCAAGTCTGTTTTCATCGCAATAGCCTGATACGACATCCCGACAGATGCACCAATCGACAGCTGGTCGTTAACCTCATAACCGACAGATGGAGACAGATAAGTAATCCGCTCCAAGGCAACCTGCTGACCCATGAAGTTTGCAGGACTTCCATCTTCCTGACCAAACCCGGCCATTAACGGTGCATAAATTGCGGTCGCATAGGTTGCTTTAGAACCAGGTGGATTGTAGGCAGCCCCCATGGTCGGCGCAACCAAAGGAAGGCCTTCGCCCAAATCGACCATTTTTTTAAGATAAGGCACAAAAAGACTGACGTATTCTACATCACCACTGACCTTGCCTTTAAAATCAGTACATATATCAGATGAAACTTCCGGTCCATCATGACAAACCATGGGGTCATCAGAATAGCCAAATACGTTATATCCAGCCGGCACTGAAAACTCACGCTGGATATCAAAATTAGCGACAATAATCTGCTGTTCTGTTTGCAGGCCCTGAATCTTAGTCAGGCCTGCCGGGTTAAAGTGAATGGCATTAACCCCTGGAGGATCTGCAGTTACAGCATTTCCCATAGATAATGCGCGCAGATCCACCGAAAGGTTGGCCCCTAGTTGCGCAAAAGTATAACTTGAACAGCCCGCAAGAATGATTCCTGTTAATAACGGGCTAAGTCGAATGGTTTTCATACGACACCCCTATTAACTGATTTTTTTACCAAAACCTAAAATATCAAGCGGGAATGACAATCCCAACGAAACATCCGGTGCATCTTCAGTCAGCCCCAGGCCGACAGTACCATTTACAATTGTTTCTGGAGAAACCCTGACCCCTAATGAAATCGCAAAAGTAGCACTGGTCTGATCCGCAGCAGAATAACTTTCACCCGTGTTATAGCTAAACTCAGCTCCCGTATTGAAGCTTTGCTGATAGGACATGGTCATTGAAACATCATAGTTAAATGAGTAGGCGAAACCGAATGCAAAACCCCCACTAATTCCGGGATCAAATTCTTCAATAATACGATAACCACGACGTTGGTTCAGACCAGATTCTTTAAAACCATAGTTCGCAGAAACCGATGCAAACAGTACGACCGGATCAATGTATTTACGCGTACTGGCCCCTAGCCCCGCAGAATAATATCCTTTACCGATACCGAGATCCGTGGCTGCATTAATTTCGTAGGGGCTTTCACCCGTTTTGGTAGATAAATTTGCAAATAAAATCAGAGGAAGACGGCCTGCTTTTAACGGAAAAGGCTCCCAACGCGCGCCCATGCTAATATCACCCAACCCGGCAGTAGAGGTATCTTTTAAGAGGTCGGTCTTGGCCACCAAAGGTAGGGATGCAGTTAATGTCAGATTATCTTTCACCCCATATTGGAAAGTGAAAGTATTGGTCAGAGTATGTGTTGCATTTTCTTGCACCCGCAGTTGATATAATTGTCCCTGAGCCATTTCTAGGTCAAGTTGGGTATCTCGATAGTAGGTATAATCAATATCGTAATAAGATGAAATATCACCTTTTTTAATCAGTGAATATTGACGTTCATTTGACGTAAATACTTCTTCGAGATTAGTTGCCTGAGTTGCATCGCCTTCTTGTTGCTGTAAAGCCTGAGATGCATCTGTGACCTGTTTAGGTTGAGCTTCTACAGGTACTGTAGTTTTAACAGTAGTATCTTCAACTACTTCATATCCCCCTAATTCTACATCTTCTGCAACCTGTGTTTCGACTTGCTCAGTTTGAGGCTGTACTGCTGTAGTTTCAACTACAACTTCCTCATCAACCGTTTCGTATTCACCTAGTGCTGGTTCTTCTGCAGCAAATGCAACGCCCATTACCATTTGAATGCTCAGTGCCAAGAACGTCTTGTTCATCCATTTACTGTTCATATCCATTTCACCATTTTAATTTTTATTACTGTTTTTCTTTACTTTATTTATTCTTATAATACAGTCTCAGGAAATTATATTGATACTCCCCAAACTTTTCTGATTCTGTATTACGATTACGGTCCATACGGATTGTAGAAGCTTTATCAGCAATTTTATCCATATAAAACTGTGGATATTGCATGTCGACCAAGGCATAGCGGTTAATTGTCGCATCCTCTACATGGCGCATATCTGATTCTTTTAATGCCAGAAAATTTTTGCGATATTGCTCAGGGACATTGATCAGGAACAAGGTGTTATTTTCCCAAATATCCTGAAAACGCCGCTCATCAAAACTGATATTGCCAAGTGCTGGATCTGCAACATAAACCCGGCCATTTTTATAGCCCTTATACACCACAAAATGCTTAAATCCCGCATAGGAAATCGGAACAATGGCCGGCTGATCTTGATTGACTAAATCCTTGAATTCTCCTCGATAGCCTCCGCTTTCCAATCCTAAGGCTGAAACAAAGCGCTTCATATCAAGTAGAGAAAAACTACGGCGTTCAACAATTTTATCCGTTTCACCAAATTTCATCAGCCCACTCATGACTTGCTGCTCATCCAGCTGCGTACCGACATAACCGTTGAGTAAGGTAGTAAGTGCTGCTGAACCACAACTATAGTCATAAGCCTGACGTACAATACCTTGGAATTGATCCAGCAGTGCCGGCTTTATTTCTACTGTTTCGCGGTGCATGCGCTTAAAAGAATCATTTCTTGAATCAAGGACTTCAGTATAGTGAACAGCGCCCGGTGGCTGTTTTTTGATATCTAGAGCTTCTTTGGCAGCGTAATACATCAATGCCGAGCCCAACGCGATCTCTAACATAATTATTAACTTTTCTTATGATTGGCATAATATGCCTATTTTTCTTTTTATAGAGTATTAACTCTACTTCCCTGTAACTAGAAAGATACCTTCTTTTTCAAAAAAATACAGCATTTTTTTTATTTTTTGGATAAATGATTCAGTCATAAAAAAAGCGCGTGTAAACACGCGCTTTTTTTAAATGAAGATTAGTGACCAGCAATAGTAATAATCGCACCTGGGGCGTATTGACCTAGCGCAGGGCTGAAATAAGTTTGTAAACCTTGGATTTCCATATCGCCGATTGATGCAGCAGTACGGCTACCTAAATGAATACCTTTCACATAATTATCATGTGCACCGCTCGTGCTAACAATACGGATATAGCCTTTAGATGCCGCTTCCTCACCAAATACGCTAATAGACTGATTTAACGCAAGATCTCTAGAGTTTGCATCTGTTAGTTTGATACTTTCAATGAAGATTTCACCTGCAGCACGAGTATCAGTTTTCGTTGAATTATCCAAGATGCCTAGGTCTTTAATTTCCAGACCACCGATCATATTTGCATTTAATTTAATCATTGCGCCTTGAGGTGCTGCACCCAATTGAATGTTTGCAGACATTGGACCTGTTTTAATTGACAAACCAGATAAAATTGCATTTGTCGTACCTTGACCACCACGACGAATAGACGTTGCATCTGCAGCTGGTTCATCACCAGATGCCACAACACCAATTTGACCAATATGAATATCTAAACCAGATACTGCTGCTGCAATATTAATGAATGGATTCCCACCACCAGCATCAGAGTCAATTTTCAAGTCAGCGAGGTTACGTGTAGGCAATAAATATGCACCATTATTGTCATAGTTAGCACCAACTACTACACCGTGAGCAGCTGTTGCACCTTTACCATTTGCTTCAATAACAATCGCACCTGCTGCACCTGTACCACCAGCTCCAGAATAACCATCATTATCATGAATATAGAGTTTTTCAATTTCAATTTTTGAAATACCGATACCAATCGAGATACCTTCCTGACCCGTTGTTTCGCTTAGAGATGCCTCATCCATTGCCTGCATCGCCATCGCATTGGCACTAAATGCAACTGAAGTCGCTAGAACTAATTTTGTGAATTTCTTCATTGTTTACTCTCCCAAGAGTACTATTTTTTTGATTGTGAATTACTCAGTGTTGAGGCTGTATTTTTTATTTTCTGACAGCTTAAACATCTTTCCTTGAGTAATTTGCTAGCCCACTTAAATTAACGTCGAGTCAGTTTTTGATCAACTGTCGTTGGTCGCAATCTGTCGCTTACCGATAAACGGTATTTCATGATTTAAAAATATTTTCCGTCTTCTTGATATAAAATAGTAAGTCATCCCGAACTCCCCATAACTGAATGACCGAAGCTCTCTATCATCGTCCCTTAAACTTTGAATCGCTGCTAGTTGCAGATCTATTATCTGCATTGAAGACATTGGATCATCTGGCGTATTTAAATAATAATGGTCAGCCTTTCATTGCCTGCTGTGCTCAGGAATATTTTATTGCCCAGACCTCAGAAACCCAGTGTTTTAAAAGAACAGAGATTGAACAATATCAAGCTGTTCCATCCGAATTCAATCTAGAAATTGATGGACCAAAAACGCCTCAAAAGCATGGATTTTCTGGAGGTTATATCGGCTTTATTGGCTATGATTATGCAGCTCAGCAATATATCCATTATCCAGACCGTCCCCAACCCGGTTTATTCATTGGTCAGTTCTCGTCCTACATTAAGCCAAGTTCTGAAGGCTGGATGTTCTATAGTCACGACTCGCAGGCCGAGCAAATTTTCAATCATATCCAAGGCTTGCTTGAACGAGATTTAAATTATCCAACATTTCAGTTAAAAAGCCCTTGTACTGCACGCTGGACAAAATCTGTTTACACTCAGGCTTTTCAGGAGATTCAGGATTATATTGTTGCAGGTGACTGTTATCAGATTAACTTGACTCAAGAATTTTCAGGTCGTGCCCAAGGCTCCCTCTTAGCGACTGCCCAAGCCTTCTGGTCACTTACCGAAGCACCCTATGCGGGTTATTTGCGCATTGGTGATTTTGAATTACTCAGCTGCTCACCCGAGTTATTTATTGATTTTGAAGCAGATCGAAAAATCATTACCAAGCCGATTAAAGGCACCATGCCACGCTATAGCGACCCTGTGCTAGACGAGCAATCTAGACAAACCTTAAAAGCATCGGAAAAAGATCAGGCAGAAAATGTCATGATTGTGGATTTATTACGTAATGATTTAAGTGTTTATGCGAAAACAGGTACTGTCAAAACACCCAAGCTGTTTAACATTGAAAGCTTCAATCAAGTGCATCATATGGTGAGTGAAGTTGAGGCAACTCTAAAGGAAAATGTGAATCCTTTTGAGGTTTTAATGTCTGCACTGCCAGGCGGTTCAATTACGGGTGCACCTAAAATTCGTGCCATGCAAATTATTGAAGAACTCGAAGGTGCACCGCGTGGGGCTTATTGTGGCTCAATGGGGTATTTTAATTTTGATGGTACAGGCTCCTGGAATATTCTGATTCGCTCTATTCAGAAGTATCAGGAGGAAGTGTCTTTATGGGCTGGTGGTGGCATTACCATTGCATCTGACAGTGATGCAGAATATCAGGAATGTTTTGATAAAGTTGAAGCCATGCTGAATTTACTCAATACCTGGTATGAGCCTGAATAAATGAAAAAAGCGATTCAATTGAATCGCTTTTTTATTTTGAATCCACCCTAACCCTTCTTCACCAAAGGAGGGAATCCTCTAATTCAGTAAAATCAGGAAAGTCCTTCTTTTCTAAAGATGAGAAGCACCGCTTCGCAAGGGAGAGATTAAACTAAAATCTCGTTTTTCAAGGTATCTACCAAACGCTGATTCTGTTCATCCGTACCAATGGTGATACGCAGGAACTGATTTATCCGTGGTTTATTAAAATAACGCACGATGATGCCATGTTCACGTAATTCAGCTGCAAGTTCGCCTGCCTCCTTAGATGGCAATGAGGCAAAAATAAAGTTGGCACTCGATGGTAAGACTTTAAAACCAAGTTCACTCAGTTGAGCAACTAGCATTTCGCGACTCGCAATTACTTTAGCATTTTGCGTTTCAAAGTATGCTTGATCCTCAAAAGAAGCCACCGCAGCAGCAATTGCAAAACGATCCATTGGATAGGAGTTGAAGCTGTTTTTTACCGCTTCAAGTGCAGCAATTAAATGTGGTTGCGCGATTGCAAAACCAACACGCAAACCTGCCAATGAACGTGATTTAGACGTAGTTTGGCAAACTACAAGGTTGTCATACTTTTTAACCAAACTTACTGCTGATTCGGCACCAAAGTCCACATAGGCTTCATCAATGACCACCACCGAGTTGGGATTGGCTTGAAGAATTTCTTCAATTGCAGACAAGCCCAATGCAATACTGGTTGGCGCATTTGGATTGGTAATGATAATTCCGCCATTAGCTTGCTTATAATCGTCCACCACAATTTCAAAGTCGTCATTGAGTGGCAAGACTTTGGTTTTGACACCAAAGAATTGACTATAAACCGGATAGAAACTGTAGGTAATATCTGGATATAAAAGCGGTAATTCTTGAATGAAAAAGGCTTTAAAAATATGCGCTAAAACCTCGTCCGAGCCATTTCCAACAAAGACATTTTCAACAGCAACTTTTTGCTGTTTAGCGATCGCCTGTTTTAGTTCAGATGCATCAGGATCAGGATATAAACGCAATGCATCTGCTGAATTTTCCAGTATTTTTTGCACCGCTTCCACGACTTTAGGGGAAGGCGGATAAGGGTTTTCATTGGTGTTCAGTTTTAACAGGTTCTGGATTTTTGGTTGCTCACCCGGCACATAGGGCTCGAGTTCACGAACCTCGGGACTCCAAAAACGCATTTGTTCTGCTGTGATCTTCATTTTTAAATTCTCTAAACTTCCTCTCTTTCCAGGAGAGGGTTAGGGAGAGGTCTCTTGATCACCCTTCTCCTAACTTCTCCCTGAGCCATATATGACGCAAAAGAGGAAATATTCATTTCTTTATTGATTTCTGCGGAATGACTTACTGATAACGATAACGTGCAGAACGTGCATGGGCATCCAGATTCTCTTGTTGCGCCAAAATATCTGCTGTTTTTGCTAAGGTTTTCACACCGTCTTGCGAGCACATGATCAAGCTCGAGCGTTTTTGGAAATCATACACGCCAAGTGGTGATGAGAAACGTGCAGTGCCCGAGGTTGGTAATACGTGGTTTGGACCGGCACAGTAGTCACCAATCGCTTCAGGTGTATAGCGACCCATGAAGATTGCACCAGCATGGCGAATATCTTCAGCCATTTCTTGCGCTTCATCTAAACAGAGCATGAGGTGTTCAGGAGCCACTTGGTTAATGAGTTCTACACCTTCTGCACGGTCTTTAACTAACACCAATGCACCGCGGTTCTCAATGGATGTACGTGCGATCTCAGCTTTTGGTAATGCTTCTAAATGCTTTTCGATCCATTCACCTACAGCATTTAAAAGTTCCTCATCAGGTGTAATGAATACCGCCTGTGCAACCGTGTCATGCTCAGCTTGTGACAGTAAATCCATCGCCAGCCATTCAGCATTATTTTCGCCTTCTGCATAGACTAAAATTTCAGAAGGACCAGCGATCATATCAATCCCGACTTGACCGAACACGGCTCGCTTCGCAGCAGCCACGAAACGGTTACCCGGACCTGTGATTTTATCGACTGATGGAATGGTTTCTGTACCATAAGCCAAGGCGGCCACGGCTTGTGCACCACCAATCGTAAATACGCGTGTCACACCGGCTAAATAGGCAGCGGCCAATACCAATGGATTGAGTTCACCATTGGGTGCAGGCACCACCATGATAATTTCAGGCACCCCCGCCACATGTGCTGGCACGGCATTCATTAACACAGAAGATGGATAAGACGCCAAACCACCGGGTACATAGATCCCCACACGATCCAGTGGGGTCACTTTTTGACCTAGTGTATTGCCTAAGGCATCCACATAAGTCCAGCCATCTTGCTTTTGTGCTTGGTGGAATTCCCGAATACGATTCGCTGCAAGTTCAAGCGCTTCCCGGACTTCCGTGCTTAGACCATCAAATGCTGCTTTCAATTGTTCCTGGGTCAGCTCAAGCTCTGAGAATTGATGCGCTGGATGTCGATCGAACTGTTGAGTGAGTTTAAGAACATGAGCATCACCATGCTGACGAACATCAGCGATGATTTGATCTACGGTTTTTAAAAGTTCGGGGTCACTCACAGTTTCAAAAGCCAACAAATCAGCAAAGACTTGTTTAAAGTTCTGATCTTGAGTCGATAAACGTCGCATCAATTTATCCACAATGAAAATAATGGGAGGCTTTAGTTTACCTTGTTTCCTGATTATTGTGGACAAGATTCAACTTGGAATGAAACAACTTTCATGAATAATTACTTTTGATTTTATTGCTAAACTCGTTCAATCTAGGCTCAAGATCAAAACATCATCCAAAAAAATAAGAGTATAAATATGGATGCTATACAGATTGCCCAGCAGTTTTCTCTCGGACACTTTAATCAACTGCATCCGTATATTTCGGATGACATTGTTTGGGAGATCATCGGTGAACGTGACTTAATAGGAAAAGAAACTGTACTCAATCACATCACTACAATTGAGAGATTTTTTCGAAACGCACCTCATCTATTTACGTTAAAAAACACCCATATTTGTCAAAATTTTATTATCATTCAAGGTCATGCAACTTTCCATTTACATGGTCTTGATCATATTATTGCTGCTTGTGATATTTATGAATTTAATCTCGACTCACAGATTATTAAAATTCAATCTTATTGTATTCCTATAAATCAGTTATAAAAAAAACCGCCCTATTAAGGACGGTTTTTGTGTTCAGCATAAATTATACTTTTTTCGCTTGCTCACGTGCTTCAACCGCTTGTTCCAGTTGAGCCAAAATCGGATTTAATAATGCCTGCTTACGCTTAAAGCTGGCTTTATTAACGATCAAACGTGAAGATACTTTACAAATTTCTTCAAGTGGCTCCAGACCATTGGCACGCAAGGTGTTACCGGTATCGACTACATCGACGATGTAATCACCCAGACCAACCAGTGGTGCAAGTTCCATTGAACCATACAGCTTGATCACATCCACTTGCTCACCCAGGCTGGCATAGTATTGACGGGTTAAGTTGACGTATTTGGTAGCAATTTTCAGACGGCCTTTCGGACGCTCCATGCCCACTTTCCCTGCCGTCATCAGTTTACAGACAGCAATTTTTAAGTCGAGTGGTTCATAGACATTTTGCGCGCCATGTTCCATGAGTACATCTTTACCCGCAACACCAATATCTGCCGCACCATTTTCCACATAGGTCGGTACATCAGAGGCACGTAAAATTAAAATACGGACCTGTTTATGCGTGGTGGGGAAAATTAACTTGCGCGATTTATCTGGATCTTCTAAAAGATTAATACCAGCTGTTTCAAGTAAAGGTAACGTTTCTTTCAAGATACGTCCTTTACTCAATGCCAAAGTTAAACCATGATCAAAATTGCCCATTACGTCAAAGTTTGGATCATCGTTTCTCATATCGCTCATTAACTTACTCGCTTAATTTGGGCACCTAAACCTTGTAACTTCGCTTCAATATTTTCATAACCGCGGTCAATATGATAAATACGGTCAATCAATGTTTCACCTTCAGCGGCAAGTGCTGCCAATACCAAAGAGAATGAAGCACGTAAATCTGTCGCCATCACGGGTGCTGCAGAAAGTTTATCCACACCTGTTACGACTGCATCATTACCTTCCACCTGAATATTTGCGCCCATTCGTGCCAATTCAGGTACATGCATAAATCGATTTTCAAAAATGGTTTCTGAAATTGTCGCAAACCCATGGCCAATAGCATTCACCGCCATAATCTGAGCTTGCATATCTGTTGGGAAATCTGGATGTGGCAAGGTACGGAAGCTCACTGCTTTCGGACGTTTACCCATCATATCCAGTTCAATCCAGTCATCGCCACGGGTGACTTCTGCACCCATTTCTTCAAACTTTTCCAGCACAGCTTCCATCAGAGTTGGATCTGTATGTGTGGTTTTGATCTTACCACCCGTGATTGCAGCTGCAGCTAAATAGGAACCGGTTTCAATCCGGTCTGCAACCACTGAGTATTCACAGCCGTGTAAGCTCTCAACCCCAGTCACCACCAAGGTGTCAGTGTCTAGACCTTCAATCTTGGCACCCATTTTAATGAGCATTTGTGCAAGATCGGTGATTTCAGGTTCACGTGCAGCATTGCGAATTGTGGTGATGCCATCTGCTAACACTGCAGCCATCAGAATATTTTCAGTACCGCCGACAGTCACCATATCAAAGACCACTTCACCACCTTTCAGGCGACCATCGACTTTGGCATGTACATAACCGGCTTCTACTTCAATCTCGGCACCCAAAGCTTCCAAGGCTTTTAAATGCTGATCCACTGGTCGGGAACCAATGGCACAACCACCTGGAAGTGACACTTTTGCACTACCATAGCGCGCTAGCAATGGACCGAGCACCAAAATCGAAGCACGCATGGTTTTTACGAGTTCATATGGTGCAAACTGGTTATCTAAAGTAGAGGTATCAGCAACAACTGTATCGCCTTCATAAGTCATGGTAATCCCAAGACCTGCAATGAGCTGCACCAGCGTATTGACATCTTTCAGATTAGGCACATTTCTAAGCGTAATAGGAGTATCAGCCAGAATCATTGCCGCCAATAATGGAAGTGCTGCATTCTTTGCACCAGAAATACGCACTTCACCTTCGAGCTTAATACCGCCCTGAATTAAAAATTTATCCATTAAATGATTAAGCTCCAAATAAGCTTGCTTTGCGCCATTCTTCTTTTGTCATTGCTCGAATTGTCACTGCGTGAACTGCACCACTGGCAATATGGGCATTGAGAGGAGCATAAACAGCTTGTTGGCGTGCAACTGGACGCTTACCTTCAAATTGATCATCTACAATACGGAGATCAAATTTTCCGCCCTGACCACTCACAGCAACATCCGCCTCGGGAAAAGCGGCTTTTAAAATTTCAGTGAGCTGTTCATTATTCATCACAAGACCTCTAATAGGACTAAGGGTGTAAAACGAGCCATTTTACTATAAATAGCAAAAATAATTCATGAATCCCTACATTATATCTATAAAAAAAAGAGGCTTTTAAAACCTCTTTTTTATCATTTGTCCTTTATAGGACTAAAGCATGCTGCTGTAAATGTATTTCCCGGTATCGATCAATTTGCCGTTTAAGTTTTTCTGCTAATATTTTAATCGATGTATACATATCATCTGCGGTGGCGTGAGCAAAAAATTCAATGCCCGGTAATCGGATAATAGCCTCTGCGATATGATTACTACTGCCCTTTCTGGAGGGTTTATCGATTTGATGATCTTTGGAGAGTTTCACTTGCATACTATTCACCTGGTCCAGATGTTTCGTCATTTGTGAAAATTTGGTTTTTATACTTTCTTCAATTGCTGGCGTAATAGATAAATGATGTCCACGAATTGTTATTTGCATAGTTCTATCCCTCACCTTCGTTAGGATTAGAAGAGTCACAATATAAAACAACTTAAATACAGTAACTTATAAAATATATATTCCCATTTCAAGTCCTGAATAAAATCATTTTTACTGTCACTCAAAAGAAAGAAGATTCATTATGCTGTCATAATGAATCTCTAGAATAGCCAGATTTCAAATTTCAGATCAAGACTTTTCGCTCAGAAGATGAAGGAATATGTAACGATTCACGATATTTAGCTACCGTACGTCGTGCCACATCAATACCCTCATCTTTCAGAATGGTGGCGATCGCATTATCCGACAAAGGTTTGCGGGCATTTTCTTCAGAAACCAGTTTTTTGATTTTGGCACGAATGGCAGTAGAAGAGGCCTCACCTCCTGAGGTGGTACCCACATGACTCGAGAAGAAATATTTCAGTTCAAATAAGCCTCGTGGGGTTAGCATATATTTATTAGTAGTCACACGTGAAACTGTCGATTCATGCAATTCGACTTCTTCGGCAATATCTCTTAACACGAGAGGTTTCATGCCTTCCGCGCCGATTTCCAAGAACATTTTTTGATGTTCTACAATACAGGTTGCAACTTTCAATAAGGTTTTATGGCGTTCATCAATACTTTTAATAAAGTTTTTTGCTTCCAGCATTTGATTACGTAAATACTGATTATCGTCACTTTGATCGGCACGACGAATCATCTTGGCATAGAACGAGTTGATACGTAACTTTGGCAGGATATCCGAGTTTAAATTGACCTGCCAACAGTTATCCTTTTTCATCACGACAACATCGGGTACCTGATAATCTGATTCCTTATTTTCGAATTCCAGTCCCGGGTGCGGTTTCAGTGTTTTTAGCAGATCTACTGCACAGCGCAACTGTTCTTGATTGAGTCCAGTTTGCTTTATCAGCTTAGGAAGTTCATTAGTAATCAATAATTCATAATGTTGCAGAAGTTTAATCGCATCATTTCGACAAGGCGTTGATGCGGGCAAATTATCAAGTTGAACCAGGAGACATTCTGCCAAGCTTCTAGAACCTACACCCACCGGATCTAAACGCTGGATATGTTTTAAAACGACTGCCACTTCATCATCTTCAATTTCTTCTTCAAAGTCCATAGAAGATAAAAGGTGTTGTACCGAAGCCGTAATTTCACTCAAATCTGCATCTAGAAAGCCTTTATCATCCAAGGAGTCAATAATGCAATAAGCAATCAATTTATCCACTTGGGAAAAATTCAATAGATTGATTTGCTCCAGCATATACTCCTGTAGAGTCTGGTGTCCTTGACGATTATCTTCCCGCTCTTCGAATTCGGCCGCCCCAAGGCTCGTAGGCTGATGCGTATAAACATCATCCCAATCTGTATCTACTGGTAAATCATCAGGCAGATGATTAGCATTAAGTTCATTGGTTAGATCATTATGTTCATTATCAGATTCAATAGTAGACAGGCTTTCAAGGGTAATTTGTTCTTCAACTTTTTCTAACAGAGGATTGCTATCAAGTTGCAACTGTACTTCCTGTTCCAGCTCCAGACTTGAAAGCTGCAATAACCGTATTGCTTGCTGTAATTGTGGAGTTAATGACAGCGAGTTCGCAATTTTTATGCCCACTGATAATCTCATTGTGACCCCCTTAATAAAAATCTCGTTTTATAAGCAATTTTTATGCCGTTTTATTTTTTATAACATAGTTTTGTTTAAAAACATATAAATTGAATTCTTAATTTATAGTCTGTAGGGGTCAAATCACCTATCAGAGGGTTCATTTTTAGAACATAAAAAAACACCCCCGGCCTTTAGACCGGGGGTGTTTCGAATAATGAGCTGGCGATGACTTACTCTCACATGGGTAATCCCACACTACCATCAGCGCTAAGAGGTTTCACTTCTG
>NZ_JAYWYV010000028.1:0-16352 GCF_048147885.1 Acinetobacter sp. 228 | reverse complement strand
TGGTTCTCTCCAGAGGTTCATTACTGAACACTCGTCCGAGAATAACGAGTGGATCCATTTCTATACTCATCAAACTGTAGGGGTTGTAATAGTTTATCCGATTTCTCGCTGTAGGGGTACACGAGAACCACCGAGCCTGATGTGGTTAAAAGACAGGCACAATCTTTACTACCGCAATCCACTATTTAAGGTGATATATGGAAGAAGAATTTGAAGAGTTCGAAGAGCATCCTCAGGATGTGATGGAACAATACCAGGACTATCCGTATGACTACGACTATTGATAAAAATCAATGGTGTGGACAATTCAAGCGATGCAATGGATGCAAGCTGCAATCGGAATGCATGGTTAAGCCTGAAGAAATGTTTCCTGTAATGGAAGATGGGAAATATGTCGATAAATGGGCAATACGAACGACGGCAATGATTGCCAGAGAACTTGGTAAACAGAACAACAAAGCTGCCTGATAGTGGCCTTTATTTTTGGCATAAATAACAGAATAAACACTGCACTGTGTATTCATTCCAACGAGTGAATACACGGAGCAATGTCGCTCGTAACTAAACAGGAGCCGACTTGTTCTGATTATTGGAAATCTTCTTTGCCCTCCAGTGTGAGGGCGATTTTTTATCTGTGAGGATATGAACAGATGTCAAACATCAAAAAATACATCATTGATTACGACTGGAAAGCATCAATAGAAATTGAAATCGACCATGACGTAATGACAGAGGAAAAACTTCACCAGATTAATAATTTCTGGTCAGACTCTGAATACCGACTCAATAAACACGGCTCTGTATTAAATGCTGTATTAATCATGCTGGCGCAACATGCTCTGCTTATAGCAATTTCAAGCGACTTAAATGCATATGGTGTTGTGTGTGAGTTCGACTGGAATGATGGAAATGGTCAGGAAGGATGGCCTCCAATGGATGGTAGCGAAGGAATAAGAATTACCGATATCGATACATCAGGAATATTTGATTCAGATGATATGACTATCAAGGCCGCCTGAGTGCGGTTTTACCGCATACCAATAACGCTTCACTCGAGGCGTTTTTCGTTATGTATAAATAAGGAGCACACCATGCAATATGCCATTGCAGGGTGGCCTGTTGCTGGCTGCCCTTCCGAATCTTTACTTGAACGAATCACCCGTAAATTACGTGACGGATGGAAACGCCTTATCGACATACTTAATCAGCCAGGAGTCCCAAAGAATGGATCAAACACTTATGGCTATCCAGACTAAATTCACTATCGCCACTTTTATTGGCGATGAAAAGATGTTTCGTGAAGCCGTCGACGCTTATAAAAAATGGATATTAATACTGAAACTGAGATCAAGCAAAAGCATTCACTAACCCCCTTTCCTGTTTTCCTAATCAGCCCGGCATTTCGCGGGCGATATTTTCACAGCTATTTCAGGAGTTCAGCCATGAACGCTTATTACATTCAGGATCGTCTTGAGGCTCAGAGCTGGGCGCGTCACTACCAGCAGCTCGCCCGTGAAGAGAAAGAGGCAGAACTGGCAGACGACATGGAAAAAGGCCTGCCCCAGCACCTGTTTGAATCGCTATGCATCGATCATTTGCAACGCCACGGGGCCAGCAAAAAATCCATTACCCGTGCGTTTGATGACGATGTTGAGTTTCAGGAGCGCATGGCAGAACACATCCGGTACATGGTTGAAACCATTGCTCACCACCAGGTTGATATTGATTCAGAGGTATAAAACGAATGAGTACTGCACTCGCAACGCTGGCTGGGAAGCTGGCTGAACGTGTCGGCATGGATTCTGTCGACCCACAGGAACTGATCACCACTCTTCGCCAGACGGCATTTAAAGGTGATGCCAGCGATGCGCAGTTCATCGCATTACTGATCGTTGCCAACCAGTACGGCCTTAATCCGTGGACGAAAGAAATTTACGCCTTTCCTGATAAGCAGAATGGCATCGTTCCGGTGGTGGGCGTTGATGGCTGGTCCCGCATCATCAATGAAAACCAGCAGTTTGATGGCATGGACTTTGAGCAGGACAATGAATCCTGTACATGCCGGATTTACCGCAAGGACCGTAATCATCCGATCTGCGTTACCGAATGGATGGATGAATGCCGCCGCGAACCATTCAAAACTCGCGAAGGCAGAGAAATCACGGGGCCGTGGCAGTCGCATCCCAAACGGATGTTACGTCATAAAGCCATGATTCAGTGTGCCCGTCTGGCCTTCGGATTTGCTGGTATCTATGACAAGGATGAAGCCGAGCGCATTGTCGAAAATACTGCATACACTGCAGAACGTCAGCCGGAACGCGACATCACTCCGGTTAACGATGAAACCATGCAGGAGATTAACACTCTGCTGATCGCCCTGGATAAAACATGGGATGACGACTTATTGCCGCTCTGTTCCCAGATATTTCGCCGCGACATTCGTGCATCGTCAGAACTGACACAGGCCGAAGCAGTAAAAGCTCTTGGATTCCTGAAACAGAAAGCCGCAGAGCAGAAGGTGGCAGCATGACACCGGACATTATCCTGCAGCGTACCGGGATCGATGTGAGAGCTGTCGAACAGGGGGATGATGCGTGGCACAAATTACGGCTCGGCGTCATCACCGCTTCAGAAGTTCACAACGTGATAGCAAAACCCCGCTCCGGAAAGAAGTGGCCTGACATGAAAATGTCCTACTTCCACACCCTGCTTGCTGAGGTTTGCACCGGTGTGGCTCCGGAAGTTAACGCTAAAGCACTGGCCTGGGGAAAACAGTACGAGAACGACGCCAGAACCCTGTTTGAATTCACTTCCGGCGTGAATGTTACTGAATCCCCGATCATCTATCGCGACGAAAGTATGCGTACCGCCTGCTCTCCCGATGGTTTATGCAGTGACGGCAACGGCCTTGAACTGAAATGCCCGTTTACCTCCCGGGATTTCATGAAGTTCCGGCTCGGTGGTTTCGAGGCCATAAAGTCAGCTTACATGGCCCAGGTGCAGTACAGCATGTGGGTGACGCGAAAAAATGCCTGGTACTTTGCCAACTATGACCCGCGTATGAAGCGTGAAGGCCTGCATTATGTCGTGATTGAGCGGGATGAAAAGTACATGGCGAGTTTTGACGAGATCGTGCCGGAGTTCATCGAAAAAATGGACGAGGCACTGGCTGAAATTGGTTTTGTATTTGGGGAGCAATGGCGATGACGCATCCTCACGATAATATCCGGGTAGGCGCAATCACTTTCGTCTACTCCGTTACAAAGCGAGGCTGGGTATTTCCCGGCCTTTCTGTTATCCGAAATCCACTGAAAGCACAGCGGCTGGCTGAGGAGATAAATAATAAACGAGGGGCTGTATGCACAAAGCATCTTCTGTTGAGTTAAGAACGAGTATCGAGATGGCACATAGCCTTGCTCAAATTGGAATCAGGTTTGTGCCAATACCAGTAGAAACAGACGAAGAATTTCATACGTTAGCCGCATCCCTTTCACAAAAGCTGGAAATGATGGTGGCGAAAGCAGAAGCAGATGAGAGAAACCAGGTATGACAACCACGGAATGCATTTTTCTGGCAGCGGGCTTCATATTCTGTGTGCTTATGCTTGCCGACATGGGACTTGTTCAATGACACCTCAGCAGGAAAACGCCCTTCGCAGCATTGCCCGTCAGGCTAATTCTGAAATCAAAAAAAGCCAGACAGCAGTTTCCGGATAAAAACGTCGATGACATTTGCCGTAGCGTACTGAAGAAGCACCGCGAAACGGTAACGCTGATGGGATTCACACCGACTCATTTAAGCCTGGCAATCGGCATGTTAAACGGCGTCTTTAAGGAACGATGAACATGAAAAGCAAAATCATCAGGGAGCTACAGGCTCCTTTTTTATTATTCGCATTCACCCTCAAGCGTATTAACCAACAGTTCAGGGATTAATGAAAGATGGCAGACATCATTGATTCAGCATCAGAAATAGAAGAATTACAGCGCAACACAGCAATAAAAATGCGCCGCCTGAACCACCAGGCTATATCTGCCACTCATTGTTGTGAGTGTGGCGATCCGATAGATGAACGAAGACGCCTGGTCGTTCAGGGTTGTCGGACTTGTGCAAGTTGCCAGGAGGATCTGGAACTTATCAGTAAACAGAGAGGTTCGAAGTGAGCGAAATTAACTCTCAGGCACTGCGTGAAGCGGCAGAGCAGGCAATGCATGACGACTGGGGATTTGACGCAGACCTTTTCCATGAATTGGTAACACCATCGATTGTGCTGGAACTGCTGGATGAACGGGAAAGAAACCAGCAATACATCAAACGCCGCGACCAGGAGAACGAGGATATTGCGCTAACAGTAGGGAAACTGCGTGTTGAGCTTGAAACAGCAAAATCAAAACTCAACGAGCAGCGTGAGTATTACGAAGGTGTTATCTCGGATGGGAGTAAGCGTATTGCTAAACTGGAAAGCAACGAAGTCCGTGAAGACGGAAACCAGTTTCTTGTTGTTCGCCATCCTGGGAAGACTCCTGTTATCAAGCACTGCACTGGTGACCTGGAAGAGTTTCTGCGGCAGTTAATCGAACAAGACCCGTTAGTAACTATCGACATCATTACGCATCGCTATTACGGGGTTGGAGGTCAATGGGTTCAGGATGCAGGTGAGTATCTGCATATGATGTCTGACGCTGGCATTCGCATCAAAGGAGAGTGAGATCGGTTTTGTAAAAGATAACGCTTGTGAAAATGCTGAATTTCGCGTCGTCTTCACAGCGATGCCAGAGTCTGTAGTGTCAGATGATGACCGTACTCAAACATCGGGTTGAGTATTATCTTACTGTTTCTTTACATAAACATTGCTGATACCGTTTAGCTGAAACGACATACATTGCAAGGAGTTTATAAATGAGTATCAATGAGTTAGAGTCTGAGCAAAAAGATTGGGCGTTATCAATGTTGTGCAGATCCGGTGTCTTGTCTCCATGCAGACATCACGAAGGTGTTTATGTAGATGAAGGTATAGATATAGAGTCGGCATACAAATATTCCATGAAGGTTTATAAGTCTAATGAAGACAAATCCCCATTCTGCAATGTGCGAGAAATGACTGATACCGTGCAAAATTATTATCACGAGTACGGTGGAAACGATACTTGCCCTCTCTGTACAAAACATATAGATGATTAAACCCAATATTACATAACAATCCTCGCACTCGCGGGGATTTATTTTATCTGAACTCGCTACGGCGGGTTTTGTTTTATGGAGATGATAAATGCACTTCCGAGTCACAGGAGAATGGAATGGAGAGCCATTCAACAGAGTTATCGAAGCGGAGAACATCAACGACTGCTACGACCACTGGATGATATGGGCGCAGATAGCACATGCAGACGTAACCAATATTCGAATTGAAGAACTGAAAGAACACCAAGCCGCCTGATGGCGGTTTTTTCTTGCGTGTAATTGCGGAGACTTTGCGATGTACTTGACACTTCAGGAGTGGAACGCACGCCAGCGACGTCCAAGAAGCCTTGAAACAGTTCGTCGATGGGTTCGGGAATGCAGGATATTCCCACCTCCGGTTAAGGATGGAAGAGAGTATCTGTTCCACGAATCAGCGGTAAAGGTTGACTTAAATCGACCAGTAACAGGTGGCCTTTTGAAGAGGATCAGAAATGGGAAGAAGGCGAAGTCATGAGCGCCGGGATTTACCCCCTAACCTTTATATAAGAAACAATGGATATTACTGCTACAGGGACCCAAGGACGGGTAAAGAGTTTGGATTAGGCAGAGACAGGCGAATCGCAATCACTGAAGCTATACAGGCCAACATTGAGTTATTTTCAGGACACAAACACAAGCCTCTGACAGCGAGAATCAACAGTGATAATTCCGTTACGTTACATTCATGGCTTGATCGCTACGAAAAAATCCTGGCCAGCAGAGGAATCAAGCAGAAGACACTCATAAATTACATGAGCAAAATTAAAGCAATAAGGAGGGGTCTGCCTGATGCTCCACTTGAAGACATCACCACAAAAGAAATTGCGGCAATGCTCAATGGATACATAGACGAGGGCAAGGCGGCGTCAGCCAAGTTAATCAGATCAACACTGAGCGATGCATTCCGAGAGGCAATAGCTGAAGGCCATATAACAACAAACCATGTCGCTGCCACTCGCGCAGCAAAATCAGAGGTAAGGAGATCAAGACTTACGGCTGACGAATACCTGAAAATTTATCAAGCAGCAGAATCATCACCATGTTGGCTCAGACTTGCAATGGAACTGGCTGTTGTTACCGGGCAACGAGTTGGTGATTTATGCGAAATGAAGTGGTCTGATATCGTAGATGGATATCTTTATGTCGAGCAAAGCAAAACAGGCGTAAAAATTGCCATCCCAACAGCATTGCATATTGATGCTCTCGGAATATCAATGAAGGAAACACTTGATAAATGCAAAGAGATTCTTGGCGGAGAAACCATAATTGCATCTACTCGTCGCGAACCGCTTTCATCCGGCACAGTATCAAGGTATTTTATGCGCGCACGAAAAGCATCAGGTCTTTCCTTCGAAGGGGATCCGCCTACCTTTCACGAGTTGCGCAGTTTGTCTGCAAGACTCTATGAGAAGCAGATAAGCGATAAGTTTGCTCAACATCTTCTCGGGCATAAGTCGGACACCATGGCATCACAGTATCGTGATGACAGAGGCAGGGAGTGGGACAAAATTGAAATCAAATAATGATTTTATTTTGACTGATAGTGACCTGTTCGTTGCAACAAATTGATAAGCAATGCTTTTTTATAATGCCAACTTAGTATAAAAAAGCTGAACGAGAAACGTAAAATGATATAAATATCAATATATTAAATTAGATTTTGCATAAAAAACAGACTACATAATACTGTAAAACACAACATATGCAGTCACTATGAATCAACTACTTAGATGGTATTAGTGACCTGTAACAGAGCATTAGCGCAAGGTGATTTTTGTCTTCTTGCGCTAATTTTTTGTCATCAAACCTGTCGCACTCCAGAGAAGCACAAAGCCTCGCAATCCAGTGCAAAGCTTTGTGTGCCACCCACTACGACCTGCATAACCAGTAAGAAGATAGCAGTGATGTCAAACGACGCAGCTGACTTCTTTTCTTTCACGACTTCCCCACACCCAGCATGCATACCTTTCCGCCATAACTGTAGTGAATGTCTGTTATGAGCGAGGAGCGGAAGTTAACACTTATGAAAAATGGCTACGAAGTCCGTGGCTATCTATCGGCTTATTAGTACTTGAAACGCTTCTTCAGAAGCCTGAAGAGCTAATCGTTCGGCGATACTATATATGCATTAATAGACTATATCGTTGGTATAAACAGTGCACCATGCAACATGAATAACAGTGGGTTATCCAAAAGGAAGCAGAAAGCTAAATATGGAAAACTACAATACGATGCCCCGTTAAGTTCAATACTACTAATTTTTAGATGGAAAACGTATGTAATAGAGAGTAACTTAAAAGAGAGATCCTGTGTTGCCGCCAAATAAATTGCGGTTATTTTAATAAAATTAAGGGTTACTATATGTTGGAGTTTAGTGTTATTGAAAGAGGCGGGTATATTCCTGCAGTAGAAAAAAATAAGGCATTCCTACGAGCAGATGGTTGGAATGACTATTCCTTTGTTACAATGTTTTATCTTACTGTCTTTGATGAGCATGGTGAAAAATGCGATATCGGAAATGTTAAAATTGGTTTTGTAGGTCAAAAAGAAGAAGTAAGCACTTATTCATTAATAGATAAAAAATTCAGTCAACTCCCTGAAATGTTTTTTTCCTTAGGTGAAAGCATTGACTACTATGTTAATCTCAGCAAATTAAGCGATGGTTTTAAACATAACCTTCTTAAAGCTATTCAGGATTTAGTAGTATGGCCAAATCGATTAGCCGACATTGAAAATGAAAGCGTCCTTAACACCTCATTACTGAGAGGGGTAACTCTTTCAGAAATTCATGGACAGTTCGCACGTGTGTTAAATGGTTTGCCAGAATTGTCAGATTTCCACTTTTCATTTAATAGAAAAAGTGCTCCCGGATTCAGTGATTTAACTATACCTTTTGAGGTGACGGTTAATTCTATGCCCAGCACGAACATTCATGCTTTTATCGGGCGGAATGGGTGTGGTAAAACAACAATTTTGAATGGAATGATTGGTGCAATCACCAACCCAGAAAACAATGAATATTTTTTCTCTGAAAATAATAGACTTATCGAGTCAAGAATCCCAAAGGGATATTTTCGATCGCTTGTTTCAGTTTCGTTTAGTGCATTTGATCCTTTTACTCCTCCTAAAGAACAACCTGACCCAGCAAAAGGTACACAATACTTTTATATTGGACTCAAGAATGCTGCCAGCAATAGTTTAAAATCACTAGGCGATCTCCGCTTAGAATTCATTTCAGCATTTATTGGTTGTATGAGAGTAGATAGAAAAAGACAACTCTGGCTTGAAGCTATCAAAAAACTAAGTAGTGATGAAAACTTTTCAAATATGGAACTCATCAGCCTCATTTCTAAATATGAAGAGTTAAGACGTAATGAACCACAGATTCAAGTGGACGATGATAAATTCACTAAATTGTTTTATGACAATATCCAGAAATATCTGCTTCGAATGAGCTCTGGACATGCAATTGTTTTATTTACTATCACAAGATTAGTAGATGTCGTTGGCGAAAAGTCATTAGTTTTATTCGATGAACCAGAGGTTCATCTGCATCCACCTTTGCTCTCTGCTTTTTTACGAACATTAAGCGACTTACTCGATGCACGCAATGGTGTAGCAATAATTGCAACTCATTCCCCAGTAGTACTGCAAGAGGTTCCAAAATCCTGCATGTGGAAAGTCCTACGGTCAAGAGAAGCAATAAATATTATCCGTCCGGATATTGAGACATTCGGTGAGAACTTAGGTGTTTTAACTCGTGAGGTGTTTTTACTTGAAGTGACAAATTCTGGATACCACCACTTATTATCGCAGTCCGTTGATTCAGAGCTTTCTTATGAAACCATTCTAAAAAATTATAATGGTCAGATAGGATTAGAAGGTCGAACCGTTTTAAAAGCGATGATAATGAACAGAGATGAAGGTAAAGTACAATGAAAAAACTACCTCTTCCAGCGAGAACTTATAGCGAAATGCTTAATAAATGCTCGGAAGGTATGATGCAGATAAATGTTAGAAATAATTTCATTACTCACTTCCCCACTTTTTTGCAGAAAGAACAACAATATAGAATATTAAGCTCGACAGGTCAGTTATTTACCTACGACAGGACACACCCTCTTGAGCCTACAACCTTAGTAGTTGGTAACCTGACAAAGGTTAAATTAGAAAAGCTTTATGAAAATAATCTCCGAGATAAAAACAAACCCGCTAGAACATATTACGATGACATGCTTGTTTCATCAGGTGAAAAATGTCCATTTTGTGGTGATATAGGACAGACAAAAAATATAGATCATTTTCTTCCTATTGCACATTATCCTGAATTTTCGGTGATGCCTATTAATTTAGTTCCATCGTGCCGCGACTGCAATATGGGAGAGAAAGGTCAAGTTTTCGCAGTAGATGAGGTACACCAAGCGATTCATCCCTATATCGACAAGGACATTTTTTTTCGTGAGCAATGGGTATATGCAAATTTCGTTTCCGGAACTCCGGGTGCTATCAGTTTTTATGTTGAATGCCCGGCGAACTGGAGGCAGGAAGACAAACACAGAGCTCTTCATCATTTCAAGCTATTAAATATTGCTAACAGGTATCGTTTGGAGGCAGGGAAGCACTTGAGTGAAGTGATTACTCAAAGAAACTCTTTCGTAAAAGTTATAAGGAAATATAGTTCAACCGCAACGTTTCAGCAGCTACAGTCAGAATTTATTGAAGCAAATCTGAAACCTATTATAGATTTGAATGACTTCCCCAATTATTGGAAAAGAGTTATGTATCAGTGCCTAGCAAACTCGGAAGATTTTTTCAGAGGGATCTAGAATATGATGAAAGATAGAAAATTACGACGCTTATCGGAAGTGAACGAATACTTTTTATATGAGGAGGGCTGTTTTTACAAAATCCGGTAGTAACTTGCTAACCAATTCCTAGGCAGGTCATTGGCAACAGTGGCATGCACCGAGAAGGACGTTTGTAATGTCCGCTCCGGCACATAGCAGTCCTAGGGACAGTGGCGTACAGTCATAGATGGTCGGTGGGAGGTGGTACAAATTCTCTCATGCAAAAAATATGTAAAATCGGTAGCAACTGGAAATCATTCAACACCCGCACTATCGGAAGTTCACCAGCCAGCCGCAGCACGTTCCTGCATACGACGTGTCTGCGGCTCTACCATATCTCCTATGAGCAACGTGTTAGCAGAGCCAAGCCACAACTCTAATTTTAATACATAATGAATGATAATAATAATATTAAAAATTTCCTGTGTAACTAATTTACTATATGGTTTCTGATAAGAATCATTGCAAAGATCAAACAACTTGTATTACATTGACAGTTAAGCAGTTAATTTTATCACCTCTAAAATATATCAGCATCTAGCATGCAACCTATCAAAATGGAGAGTTTTATGACTAAAAAACCATGGGAAAGAAGACTTAAAGATTTATCGCACTTGCTCAAATGCTGCATTGATACATATTTTGACCCTGAATTATTTCGCTTGAATTTGAATCAATTCCTCCAAACCGCAAGAACAGTAACATTTATTATTCAAAAAAACAAAAACCAGATTATAGGATATGACATTTGGTATAACAATAATGTTATTGAAAAATGGAAAAATGATCCATTAATGGCTTGGGCTAAAAATTCTCGCAATACGATAGAAAAACAAGGCGATTTAGAAATGTATAGCGAGGCAAAGGCTACTCTTATTTCATCTTACATTGAAGAAAATGACATTGAGTTTATTACAAATGAAAGTATGTTAAACATTGGTATAAAAAAGTTAGTCAGACTTGCACAAAAGAAATTACCTTCATATTTAACTGAATCATCTATTATTAAATCAGAAAGACGATGGGTCGCTAATACGCTAAAAGATTACGAATTATTACATGCCTTAGCTATAATCTATGGCAGAATGTATAACTGCTGTAACTCTCTTGGCATACAAATAAACAATCCAATGGGTGACGATGTGATTTCGCCAACATCATTCGACTCTTTATTTGATGAAGCCAGGAGAATAACTTATTTAAAATTAAAAGATTACTCCATAAGCAAATTGTCATTTAGCATGATACAATATGACAATAAAATAATTCCTGAAGATATTAAAGAGCGTCTAAAACTGGTAGATAAGCCTAAAAATATCACTTCGACAGAAGAGTTAGTTGACTATACAGCCAAGCTTGCAGAAACGACTTTTTTAAAGGACGGTTATCACATTCAAACATTAATTTTTTATGATAAACAATTCCATCCAATTGATTTAATCAATACAACATTTGAAGATCAAGCAGATAAATATATTTTTTGGCGTTATGCAGCTGACAGAGCCAAAATAACAAATGCCTATGGCTTCATTTGGATATCAGAGCTATGGCTCAGAAAAGCAAGCATCTACTCCAATAAACCAATACATACAATGCCAATTATAGATGAAAGACTTCAGGTAATTGGAATTGATTCAAATAATAATCAAAAATGTATTTCATGGAAAATAGTTAGAGAAAACGAAGAAAAAAAACCGACTTTAGAAATATCAACAGCAGACTCAAAACATGACGAAAAACCATATTTCATGCGTTCAGTCTTAAAAGCAATTGGCGGTGATGTAAACACTATGAACAATTGAGTCATAGAACTTCCATTATTCTCCTGAAGATAATAATCGCCAAATAAACCAATACTCAGCTTTACAATATACTAACTAACCGCAGAACGTTATTTCATACAACGTTTCTGCGGCATATCACAAAACGATTACTCCATAACAGGGACAGCAGGCCACTCAATATCAGGTGCAGTTGATGTATCAACACGGTTCAGCAACACCCGATACTTCTTCCAGGCTTCCAGCAACGAGGTTTCTTCCTTCGTTGCAATTTCCAGATCTGCAGCATCCTGAAGCGGCGCAATATGCTCACTGGCTACCTGCATCAGGCTTTTTTTTGTTTCTTCCGCCTCCCGGATCCGGAACAGTTTTTCTGCTTCCGTATCCTTCACCCAGGCTGTGCCGTTCCACTTCTGATATTCCCCTCCCGGCGATAACCAGGTAAAATTTTCCGGTAACGGACCGAGTTCAGAAATAAATAACGCGTCGCCGGAAGCCACGTCATAGACGGTTTTACCCCGATGGTCTTCAACGAGATGCCACGATGCCTCATCACTGTTGAAAACAGCCACAAAGCCAGCCGGAATATCTGGCGGTGCAATATCGGTACTGTTTGCAGGCAGACCGGTATGAGGCGGAATATATGCGTCACCTTCACCAATAAATTCATTAGTTCCGGCCAGCAGATTATAAATTTTTATGGTCCGTGGTTGTTCACTCATTCTGAATGCCATTATGCAAGCCTCACAATATAGTTAAATGCAATGTTTTTGACGGTGTTTTCCGCGTTACCCGCAGCGTTAACGGTGATGGTGTGTCCGTGTGAACCAATACTGAAAGAATGGGCATGAGCACCGATAACAACCGGATGCTGGTGCGCACCAATACCAACTGTATGCGCATGTGCACCGGCACTCACGGCTGTACCGGACAATGAGTGACTGTGGCTGCCCTGACTGTCCGTTTTCGATAAATAAGCAATACCCTGTGTGCTGGTTCCTTTAACTGTGGATAAACTTCCTGTAATGGTTGCTGTTCCATACTGACTCCAGCCAGAACTGTTCATCCTTAAACCACTTGTGTGGGCATGAGCACCCGCGGCCCCTGTTGAACCGCTCAGACTGTGAGCATGAGCCCCCGTGTTATTCGTCGATTTGGTGCCGTAATCGAAACTGCCTGTTGTTTTCGTCCCGTAATCAAACGACGATGTGGTTTTCGTCCCCAAATCCGTACCGGATGCACTGGCACTGTGGGTGTGCGACTTAATTCCATCCTGTTCCTGAGACAATACAGCACGACCGCTGGCGGGTTTCCCCTTGATTGTCCAGCCTCGCATATCAGGAAGCACACCCGATGGATACGCGACAGCAAGTTTTGGGTAGGCTGATTTGTCAAACGCCTGCCCCTGCATCAGGACGTAGCCAGACGGAACGATATCTGATGGCCACGGGATCGGCGCACCTGCCGGAAAGGCCGAATTCTCACCGGCCCCAAGGTATTCAAGAACATCTGCAACGGAATTTTTTGCCAGAATATCCCTGCCAACCTGAGTCAGTTCAGTCAGGCTGGCGGCATCATTTTCCGCAAAATACGGTAATTTATTTTTCGCCGTGGAAAGCCCTGCCAGCGCCGTCAGTGTCGCATTCTTCGGTTGTTTACCCGCAAGCGCGTTAGTCATGGTGGTAGCAAAATCTGGATCATTCCCGAGCGCTGCGGCCAGTTCATTCAGCGTATTCAGTGCGTCAGGTGACGCGTCGATAACATCTGCAATCGCGGCCAGTACAAAAGCGGTGTTCGCAATCTGGGTATTGTTTGTTCCCCTGAGCGCGGTTGGTGCTGTTGGCGTTCCGGTCAGTGCCGGACTGTCCAGTGGGCTTTTCTGTTCGTTTCATCCATTACCACCTTAACCGCCTTTGGCGTTGCAGCAAGCGTTTCAGACGTGCTGTTGGTTGCACTGCTGAGCTGCACTATCCCCTTTCTCGTTGTGTCCGCATCCTCAAGCGCGACAGCTGAAGCTATATCTTCTGCACGTTTTGCCGAATTTTTTGCACGTATTGCCGCCGCTTCTGCCGCACTTTTGCTCTGCGATGCTGATACCGCACTTCCCGCAGCCTCTGTCGCCTTCGTGGATGCCGTTGACGCACTCCCCGCCGCCGCTGTTTTTGCGTCTGCCGCGGCAGAGGCGCTCCGTTCCGCTGCTGTTTCAGATGACCTGGCATTCGTCTCGGACGTTTTTGCCGCCCTGGCAGAATTTTCTGCCGCCGTTGCCGAGGAAGCTGCACGACCGGCACTTGATGATGCGTTCGTTTCTGATGATTTTGCTGCCTCTTTTGAGGCCACCGCATCTCGTGCTGAAGTGGCGGCCTCTGACGCTTTCGTGGCCGCGGTGGAGGCAGACGTGGCGGCTGATTGTTGTGACGCTGCAGCATTCGTTTCTGACGTTTTCGCCGCACCGGCACTGGTGGCCGCCGCGTTTTTTGAGGACTCTGCGGCTGCGGCACTTTTTTCCGCTTCAGTGGCCTTTGCTGATGCCGCTTCTGCGCCGGAGGACGCTTCCTGAGCTGACGATGCAGCCTGTCCGGCGGACGTGCTGGCGGCGCGTGCTGAGTCAGTTGCATCAGTCACAAGGGCCGCGACCTGAGCAGCTGATGCACTGGCATCGCCGGCTGATTTCTTCGCGTCTGCCGTACTCTGTGCCACCACGGACGCGTTACGCGCCACCTCTTCCACCATCAGTTCAAGACGACGCAGCACCTCCGGCCGGGCATCATCCTCCGTCATGGCACAGAGAAAATCATTCAGCGTCCCCGGTTGTGAATCTTCATACACGGTGATGGTCCCGGCGTGCGATGGTGGAAAACCGTCAACCTGCAGGATGACACTGTACTGACCGTACTCCACATCCATGCTGTAACGCCCGGCTTCATCCGGATTCTCTGAGCCCACCGTGTTCACCACCACCGTGGTGCTGTTACGTCTGGCTTTCAGCTGAATGGTGCAGTTCTGTACCGGTTTTCCTGTGCCGTCTTTCAGGACTCCTGAAATCTTTACTGCCATATTCACCCCACAAAAAAGCCCACCGGTTCCGGCGGGCTGTCATAACACTGTGTTACCTGGCTAATCAGAATTTATAACCGACCCCAACGATGAATCCGTCAGTACGCCAGTCGCCACTGCCGGAGCCTTCATAAGCAATATCAACAACGACGGACGCTGCCGGATTAATCTGTATACCTGCACTCCACGCCACTGAGGTATGCCGCATTGCACTTTCGTCCCTGGCAGTGGTCGTCTCTTTCATATACCCGGGAGTGATTTCCGTCTTACGGTAATCCATTGTACTGCCGGACCACCGACTGTGAGCCACTCCGGCCATGGCGTACGCACTGACCTGCTTACTGATTTGTAAAACCGGTCCGGCCATCACGCTCACATAACGTCCACGCAGGCTCTCATAGTGAAACGTATCCTCCCCGGTCATCACTGTGCTGCTCTTTTTCGACGCGGCGAACCCCAGGGAAGCCATCACCCCCACACTGTCCGTCAGCTCATAACGGTACTTCACGTTAATCCCTTTCAGATGACTCACACCGGTATCCCCGCCCGACAACGACGGCAATGTACCCGGTTTCACTTGAAAATAGCCCACCGTAAACGTACCATGTCCACCTTCCGCACGGGCCGGAGTGACTGTCACCGCAAGTGCGGCAAAGACAGCAACGGCAATACACACATTACGCATCGTTCACCTCTCACTGTTTTATAATAAAACGCCCGTTCCCGGACGAACCTCTGTAACACACTCAGACCACGCTGATGCCCAGCGCCTGTTTCTTAATCACCATAACCTGCACATCGCTGGCAAACGTATACGGCGGAATATCTGCCGAATGCCGTGTGGACGTAAGCGTGAACGTCAGGATCACGTTTCCCCGACCCGCTGGCATGTCAACAATACGGGAGAACACCTGTACCGCCTCGTTCGCCGCGCCATCATAAATCACCGCACCGTTCATCAGTACTTTCAGATAACACATCGAATACGTTGTCCTGCCGCTGACAGTACGCTTACTTCCGCGAAACGTCAGCGGAAGCACCACTATCTGGCGATCAAAAGGATGGTCATCGGTCACGGTGACAGTACGGGTACCTGACGGCCAGTCCACACTGCTTTCACGCTGGCGCGGAAAAGCCGCGCTCGCCGCCTTTACAATGTCCCCGACGATTTTTTCCGCCCTCAGCGTACCGTTTATCGTACAGTTTTCAGCTATCGTCACATTACTGAGCGTCCCGGAGTTCGCATTCACACTGCCACTGATATCCGCATTTTTAGCGGTCAGCTTTCCGTCCGGTGTCAGGGAAAAGGCCGGAGGATTGCCGCCGCTGGTAATGGTGGGGGCCGTCAGGCGCTTCAGGAACACGTCGTTCATGAATATCTGGTTGCCCTGCGCCACAAACATCGGCGTTTCATTCCCGTTTGCCGGGTCAATAAATGCGATACGAT
>NZ_JAYWYV010000027.1:0-16786 GCF_048147885.1 Acinetobacter sp. 228 | reverse complement strand
GTACAGCGTAAAGTCTTAAAAGTTAAAATTCCAAAAGGCATGAAAGCAGGCCAAAAAATCCGTTTAACAGGACAAGGACAACCGGGTATTCATGGTGGTGAAAATGGCGATCTGTATATTGAAATCCAATATAAAGCTACAGATTCAACTTATGTTGAAAACGCGGATGTCTATCATCATCTGAAGATTAGTCCATGGGAAGCAGCACTTGGACAATCCATTATGGCAAGTTTACCCAATGGCAAACAACTCAATATTCAGATTCCTAAAAATGCAAAAACAGGTCAACAATTACGTTTAAAAAATCAGGGTATTCCTGCGAAAGATCCAGGGCATTTATTCCTGATCCTCGATATTGTGCAACCAGATGCGCAAACTGAGCAACAAAAACAGGCTTATGAAGCATTTGCAGCAGCATTTTCAAACTTTAAGCCGAGATCATCATAAGGAGTAAAATTATGACAACAGTTAAATATTATGAGGTGGTCTTAGAAGATATCCAGCAGGTAGAAGTTTTAGATGAACAACAACATTATGATTTAAATAGTTTTGCTCAAGTCTGTGGTCAAAGTCCTGAATGGGTTCTACAACTGATTGAATACGATATTTTGCCACATCGCTTAAATGCATCAGATTTATATTTTTTAGTAGATGATGTGTCACGTGCACAAAAAGCGTATCGTTTACAGCGTGATTTTGATGCAAGTTTTACTGCTGTGGCCATGATGCTGGATTTAATCGAAGAATTAGAGCAACTTCGACGTATAACTAAATATCAGGGATAGATTTAAAATATTGGGTTTATCTCTAGCAATTAGAGCTTAACTCAATATTTAATCATTATTCTATAGCTAAGGTTTAAAACTCGAAAATTAAAATATAATCAGCATGCATTTTTGAAATGTTTCTTAATTTTGGATAAATGATATTATCTTTTTTAAATTGTAGTTCTATTAATAAAATGCTGGGTGGTACTAATTGGAATATAGTCAGAATAATAACAATTATTATGAATCCCTTTTAACTGCAAAACTTACCAAATAACTGAGACTTGAATATTTCATAACATTTTTTTAATCATCTTTTTGGTTGCTCAGATAAGGAAACATTCACAGTATAAATTAGCATGATCTCGTATAATTAATAATAATCGAAAATCTTTCTTATAGCTTCTGCAATATAGCTTTCGTGTCTAATTCTTTATTAAAAATAGTTAAATATATTTGATCTAATTTCCCCTTATTTTTGCTTTACAAAAACTCAAGATTATTAACAACTCTAGCCTTAAGATCCATGCCCTATAAGCGTTTAATGTGATTATGTCTGCTGTTCATGACGGGTTTTTTTGACTTATAGCCTCAAAAGATAAAGGGCAATTTTGCATCTGGATTATTTGGACTCAGACATTACCCGAAAAAATATGCAGTTAGCCTGATTCGGGAAGTCATATAGCCTTGAAATCCGCATAATCTCTGGATGTGGCCGGGCATAATTTTTTTGTCGGAAAGAGGTGAAATGTATCTATAAAAAGAAGAGAGAGCAAGTTCAGGATCGTAAGTTTCTTTTTTATGAGAGAGTACTTTACTAAGTATATTGCAACGGCATTTATCTTGTAAAAAACATCCAATTCTTCAACAGATTCTTTTCTTTATTGACTCTCATTTGGCTGGATACTGAATGACTTCACCGGCTGTTTTAGGAGTAGAAAATGAAAAAATTACCGAAAGTAGCATTGGGCACCTGGTCCTGGGGAACAGGATTTGCAGGAGGAGATACCGTATTTGGCAATCACCTTTCTGATAGCCAGATGGCCGAGATCTTCAGCAAGGCTATGCAGCAAGGGCTGAATTTATGGGACACAGCTCCTGTTTACGGGATGGGGAGTTCCGAAATGGCGCTGGGTAAGCTGATCCGCCAGTATCCGCGTGAAGGTATCATTATATCAACCAAGTTTACGCCGCAAATTGCAGATGAACAGTCAGCTGAACCCGTAACAGCAATGCTAAATGCCAGCCTTGAGCGTTTGGGCGTACAAGATATTGATATTTATTGGATACATAATCCTGCCGATGTGGAGCGATGGACGCCAGGTCTGATTCCTCTTTTACAGGATGGCAAGATAAAGCAGGTCGGTGTTTCAAATCACAGCTTGAAACAAATAAATCGTGTAAACGAGATTTTAAAGCCAGCCGGTTTTTCGGTCAGTGCAGTTCAGAATCACTACAGTATGCTCTACCGGTCCTCTGAAGAAGCGGGGATTCTCGATTATTGCCATCAAAATAATATGACCTTTTTTGCCTATATGGTGCTCGAGCAAGGTGCTCTCAGTGGTCGTTATGACTCGCAACATCCTATGCCTGCGGGTAGTGACCGTGCTGAAACCTATAACAATGTTTTACCGCAGCTAGAAAAACTAACTGCTGCAATGAAGGAAATGGGAGACCAGAAGAATGCCAGCGTGGCCCAGATTGCCATTGCCTGGGCAATTGCAAAGGGAACGCTCCCCATCATCGGCGTAACCAAAGTTGATCATGTTACAGATGCTGCCAGAGCAGCAGAGATTCAGCTTAGCGCTGACGAAATGGTCACCCTGGAGGAGTTGGCTAAAGCAACAGGCGTGGATACCCGAGGTGCCTGGGAAAAACCGATGATTTAACAGGTCTGATGCCAGCAAAGAGGTCCCTTTGAGTAGACTTTTAACCATATTCAGTTGATGGTTGTGTTGGCCCTTTGTATGAAAGACATCAGCAGAAACAAGTTGGCGTCATCTGTATCACTTGCGAGAAAAAAATGAAAATAATTTGTGTGGAAGAACACTATCTCGATAAGGCATTTGCTAAAGCGTCCATGGCTGTCGCGCTTGCACAGGCTCCATTTCTGCTTGACTGGGCAAAGACGGTTACAGATGGTAATTCTCCGGATCGAAGCCGTCCTCAAATTGAGAAAAATGATCTAATAAATTTAAAAGGTTCAGACCTGGGTAGCGGACGTCTGGCGGATATGGATCAAGCTGGGATTACAATGCCGGTTCTTTCTGTTGGCGGATTTCCTCATTTGGCACCTGCTGCTGAAGCGGTAAATTTAAGCCACGCCGCGAATGACCGCCTTGCTCGAGCAGTGAATGCTCATCCCGACCGGTTTGCGGCATTCGCAACGCTCCCTTGGGCTCAGCCGGATGAGGCCGAAAAAGAGCTGGAGCGAACGGTCAAAGAATTAGGTTTCAAGGGTGCTCTGCTCAATGGGCGGCTTTCATCCCATTTTATTGACCATCCCGATTTCAACCGGCTACTGAAATGCTTTAACGCGCTGGGCGTGCTCACCCCGGGCTTCCTGTGCGCAGCGTACAGCAGGCGTATTACAGCGGTTTCAATAGTGAGGTGACTGCCAGACTTTCCATGTTTGGCTGGGGTTGGCATCAAGAGGCAGGTATTCAGCTGCTGCGCTTAATCCTTTCAGGTGCTTTTGATAAATATCCAAATCTTCAGGTCATTAGCGGTCACTGGGGAGAGATGTTACCGTTCTGGTTGCAACGCCTAGATGACAGCCTTCCCCAAGCCGCGACAGGATTAAAGCGTACCCTGATCCAAACCTTTCAGGAACAGGTATATGTGACACCATCAGGTATGCTCACGCTTCCACATTTTCAGTTTATTTATGGACTGATGGGGCCACAACGGATTCTTTTTTCTGTGGATTATCCTTATCAGACTCTAGATGGTATACAAGAATTTATTCAAAGTTTATCCATTTCGGAAGAGGACAAAGAAGCAATAGCCTTCCACAATGCTGAACGGTTACTCCAAATAAAGTCATGATGAAACAGGCTATAGAGCACGATATGCATGCGCTGCTGAATGGGCTTAAGCGTCATTAAGCGTATTCATACGCTAATAAAGAATAGGGTCAAATTATACCTGAGACTTGAATGGCTAGAAGAATTTTTTTGATCAGTAGGTTGAGGATAATCAAAGTCGGTTAAATCTAAAACTCTCACCAGACTCTGCAAGCTGGTCAGATCAATAATGTAAATCGTGAAGCTAATGCTAATTCCGGGTGTCAGTTCTTATTTTCACGATTTGGTTACTTATGAAGTGTGTGAATATCAGGAGGTGCAGATGAGCTGGGATCCAGATCTACTTGATCAAATCAACAAGGCAGATGATTTGAAAATTGCCCCATATCATCATGATATGCAAACAACAGGTACACCGACCTGGATATGGGAGGTGGTCGTTGAAAACCGTCTTTTTGTACGGGCATACAGTGGAGTAACATCCCGTTGGTTCAAAGCTGCCCTTAAGCAAAGGGCTGGCAGAATCTATGCAGCAGGCAAGGTTTATGAAGTCAATTTTTCACCTGTGTCTGATCCCTTGTTACAGCAAAAAATTGACGATGCATACCGCCACAAATATGCTCAAAGCAGCTACCTGCCTAGCATGATTAGTGGACGTGCCATCTCAGCTACGGTTGAGATTTCACCTAAAAATGATTGAGGAGTGAATAGTCAAATGCAATATACACAACTGGGAAAAAGTGATTTAACGGTATCTCGTATTTGTATGGGATGCATGGGTTTTGGCGATCCGTCCACAGGTCAACATAGCTGGACACTGGGAGAGCAGGAAAGTCGTGACATTATCCGCTATGGTCTGGAACAGGGAATTAATTTTTTCGATACTGCCATTGCCTATCAAAATGGATCAAGTGAGCGTTATGTGGGTCAAGCGCTGCGCGATATGACACAGCGCGATAAAGTCGTTTTGGCCACCAAATTCTTACCGCATACACCCGAACAAATTGCCCGCGGTATTGACGGGAAGCAGGCGATAGCACAATCTCTTGATCAGAGCCTGCAAAATCTGAGTATGGACTATATTGATCTCTATATTTACCACATCTGGGATTACAATACGCCCATCATTGACGTGCTTGAGGCCCTGCATCAGGCCATCAAGAGTGGGAAGATCCGTGCGATTGGCATCTCCAACTGCTATGCATGGCAATTGGCCAAAGCGAATGCACTGGCGGAGTGTGAAGGGCTTAGCCAGTTTGTTTCCGTGCAGAGCCACTACAACCTGATCATGCGTGAGGATGAGCGTGAACTTTCGGGTCTGTGCGCTGAGGACGGGATTGCAATGACGCCTTACAGTGCTTTGGCCAGCGGTCGTCTCGCCCGGCAGAAAGACCATCAGACCTGACGCGCCGTTGAAGATGACTATGCAAAACTGAAATACGATAAAACGGCTGCCCAGGATCAGATCATCATCGATAGGGTGGCTGAACTTGCCAGACGTTATCAGGTTTCAATGACTGAAATTTCGCTGGCATGGCTGCTCACAAAAGTTACAGCCCCAGTTGTAGGCATAACTAAAAAACATCAGATTGATGATGCAGTAAATGCCGTAAATTTACAGCTCAAGCAAGAAGATATTGATTATCTGGAAGAACGTTATCAGCCACATTTTCTGTCTGGAGTCATGGCACAAAACACACCCTTCCCTAAACGATAACCGTCGTATTAAATTTTACCCTGATTTTAAAGGGAATCAGCTCGAGCAGGGAGGTATTGCATATCCCTAGCTTAGTTTTTTCTGAAAGCAGATAAAAGTCGAAGAGTTAAAAAATATTTAAAAATACTCTATAAAAACAGAATATTAACTGGTAAGGAATTTTTGAATTAGCACCACGGAAAAGGGAAATTGCCTTCCAGACGGATTAACTCATACTGAAGATGTACCAAAGCGAGGAACATCTTAAATGAAACATACACGTATTAGAACATTCAACACAAAAGCCACTTATCCGGAACAAAGTTTAGATAACGATTTATGCCAGGCAGTAGTGGCACGTGGCAGCACAGTTTTTCTTCGTGGCCAAATTGGCCAGAACCTAGATACTTCTGAAAGTGTATGTATTGGAGATGCTGCAGGTCAAGCTGAGCAGGCGATGTATAACATCAAAATGTTACTGGAAGAGGCGGGCGGCGAGCTGGAAGACATTTGTAAAATCACAATCTATATCATTGATCCACGTTACCGCGAAGAGGTTTACCGTGTGGTTGGCAAATGGTTAAAAGGTGTTTTCCCAGTATCGACCGGTATTGTCGTTTCTGCCCTGGCACGTCCAGAATGGCTGGTCGAAATTGATGCAACCGCAGTCATTCCTGATTAATACAGAAAAGGATAACTGCCTATGACATTTTCTATTATTGCTCGTTGCCACAAAACGGGGCAATTTGGAGGGGCAATCAGTTCCTCTTCTCCAGCTGTAGCAGCACGGTGTATCCAGGCCAGAGCAGGCGTAGGGGTTGCTACATCTCAGAACATCACAGATCCACACTTGGCAAACATTTTGCTAGATATGATCAAATATGATCTGGCTCCAGAAGAATCGATCGTGGAATTAGTGAAAAATACCGAATTTATCGAGTATCGGCAGCTATCAGTGATCAATTCTGACGAAAAACCTGCTGCATTTAGTGGCAAGAATACACTGGGTGTTTATTCACAGTGCATTGGTGAGCATGCTGTTGGTGCGGGAAATCTTCTTGCCAATGAAACTATTCCCAAAGTGATGGTCGATGTGTTTCATCAAGCTGAAGGGAGTTTGGCAGAGCGCCTGTTAAGCGCTTTACAAGCAGGTTTGGCAGCAGGAGGCGAGGCTGGTCCAGTTCATTCAGCAGGTCTTTTGGTGATGGATAAGCTGGAATGGCCTGTAGTTAATTTACGGGTTGACTGGTCTGAAACGCCAATAGAAGACCTCTACCAATTGTGGAAAGTCTATGAGCCGCAAGTTGAAGATTATGTTGTTCGTGCTTTAAACCCATCTGGCTCTCCGAGCTATGGTGTTGCTGGGGATGAATAAGACTTCAATGAGCGCTGACCAAGGATGTAAGCGTGCTAAACAGAATCTCATTACGCCAAATGCAATACTTTGTTGCTACCGCAGAAAGCGGTAGCATCATTATTGCTTCAGAAAAAATTCACGTATCTTCACCTTCTATTTCAGCTGCGATAGCACATATTGAATCTGAATTGCAGGTTCAACTGTTTATACGCCAACATGCAAAAGGTTTGATCCTGACCAGTATTGGTGAAAAGGTCATGCATGAATGCAAGTTCATCTTAAGTCAGGCCAATAGTTTATATGCCCTGGCCGCAGATTTTTCAGGCTCTATCCGCGGGCCGTTAAAACTTGGATGTTTTACTGCATTTTCCCCCATGATTTATGCCGAAATCATTCACGGATTTATCAATTTATATAAGGGTGTAACGCTTGATTTATGCGAGGATGATCAACAGGTTTTGCTAAATGCTCTGGTTCGGAATGAGCTTGATGTGGTGCTGACCTATGATTTGAATATTGACCATAACCTCATTAATTTTGAGCCACTGGCCGTATTGCCACCGCATGTATTGGTGAGTGAAGCTCACCCCTTAGCACAGAATGTTGCAGTCACTTTAGAAGAGCTTGCAGAACTTCCAATGGTGCTCCTCGATCTGCCATTCAGCAATGACTATTTTATTTCGTTATTCCGCAATCATAAGCTCAGTCCGAAAGTCGTGCATTCTTCGCGTCATGTTGATGTTGTACGTTCCATGGTCGCCAATAATTTGGGCTATACCATTTTAAATGTACGTCCAAAAAACAATTTTTCTCTCGATGGAAAACGTCTGGTCCGTTTGCGAATTGCAGGTGAACACCGTCCTATGCAAATCGGGCTGGCAACGGCAAAAAATGCCAATCTGAATACGGTATCTCAAGCCTTCATTAGCCGTTGCCGTTCCTTTTTATCCAATCAATATATTCCGGGAATGGGAGATGCCCATTTCTTTGACCCACACGTCAAAATGAAACGTGAGACGGAAGAGGTTTAATTTATGAGTGATTTAAGTAGCGTGGCGATTTTATCGAGACTGATCGCATTTGATACCACATCATATAAAAGCAATCTTGATTTGATCTTATATGTTAAAGAGATTCTGGAACAGAACGGAATTAGCGTAGACCTGAATTTTAATGCTGAACAAAACAAAGCCAATTTATTTGCGAGTACAGGCCCGATTGATCAGCCAGGGATTTTGCTGTCTGGACATTCAGATGTCGTCCCGGTCGAAGGACAGCTGTGGGACAGCCCGGCATTTGAAGCTATCGAAAAAAACGGCAATATCTATGGTCGTGGCAGTGCAGACATGAAAGGCTTTTTGGCCTGTGCCATTGTAAGCATGTTGAAAGCCAGCCAGTATTCCTTACAACGGCCAGTACATTTATGTATTTCCTATGATGAAGAAATTGGCTGTATTGGTGTACGTGGTATTTTGGATCAACTCGCTTCCACGATTGTTTCTCCACTAATATGTGTTATTGGTGAACCGACCATGATGCAACTGGCTTTAGCTCATAAAGGTAAAACAGTGTTCAGAGCAAAATGCTGTGGCGAGGAAGGCCATTCAGCTCTTGCACCCCGATATGTGAATGCGATTCATGTGGCGAGTAAATTGGTCGAATCACTACAACAGGTTCAACATGATCTGCGTGACTATGGTGCACAAGACTCAGGTTACGATATTCCGTATACCACAGTTCATGTCGGGAAAATTTCGGGAGGAACCGCACTCAATATTGTGCCGAATCAATGCGTGGTTGATTATGAGATTCGTCATCTAGCACAGGACAGTAGTCAGCGTATTCAAGCGCAGATTCTTGAATCGATTCAATCCGAATTTCAGCAGCACATTGATGTTGAAGAAGTGAATCAATATCCGGGACTCAGTACCTCATCGACCATTGAAGCAGTGCAGTTTATTCAAACTTTGCTCCCCAAAGAAACATCTCTTGGAAATATTTCTTTTGGTACGGAAGGCGGCTTGTTCCAGGATGCTTTAACTTGTCCGGTTGTAGTCTGTGGGCCTGGGGATATTGCGGTCGCACACAAGCCAAATGAATATGTGGCTATAGAGCAGTTAAATCAGTGTGATATTTTTCTTGAAAAATTATTAATGAGTCTATGTTAGTTTTTTTAAGTACTGTAATTTACATTTTTTTAGTATATAAATATTATTGAGTTTGCATGTTTGTATTATTTCGCCGTTTTTTATTTATTTTAATCAAAGAGACCTGTTTATTTTAATGGTCTCTTTTTTATTGCTTAAAAAAAACATTGCTAATACATCAATTTTTCAAAATTACTTATTGATATAAATTCCGATATAACAAAGGTAATAGGAAATAATCATGCAAATAGGGGGTTATGAATGGATTTTAATTGGTCATATACATTTAGTTTATTGTCAAACAGCAATTTCTGGAAGGCAACCTGGACGGTTATTGAGCTGAGTGTGCTGGTGTGGGTCATCGGGATTATAGCAGGCTTTGTCCTTGCATTGGGGAAACAGTCCCGTTTTAAACCGCTCGCATGGTCAAGTGATGTATATATCTGGTTCTTTCGCAGCCTTCCATTGCTGGTTCTACTGGTTTTTGTTTATAACCTGCCACAAATTTTCCCAAGTTCAAGCGTAGTTTTAGCTTCGCCTTTTCTTGCAGGTTTAATCGCAATGACCTTGAGTGAAGCCGCCTATATTGCAGAAATTCATCGGGGTGGTTTAACTTCAATTCATAAGGGACAAATTGAAGCAGGTAAAGCGCTGGGTATCAAATATTCGGGTATTCAGCGTCTGATTGTGATTCCCCAGGCATTTCGCGTGGCACTGCCCGCTTTAGGCAATGAATATGTGTCGATTGTAAAATTAACCTCTTTGGTCTCGGTCATTTCCTTGACAGAAATTTTGCTGGTGGGCCAACGCCTCTATACCCAGAACTTTCTGGTTATGGAAACCATGCTGGCAGTTGCATTTTACTATGTATTGATTGTGACAGTATTTGGCTGGGCGATTAACTGGTTTGAACGCAAAATTGACATTACCAATCGTAAACCCGGACTGCTGAATGAAAATGACCCTTTATATCAGTTACCTGTTGCCTCGGTTCGGGCACGTAAAGAAATTAGTAGTGAACGTTCAGGTATGTATGCTTTAGAAGCGATTGATATCCATAAATCCTATGGCGATCAGGAGGTATTAAAAGGGATTAACCTGAATGTGAAATGGGGTGAGGTGATCTCGATTATCGGTCCATCGGGTTCAGGAAAAACGACCTTTATCCGTACTCTGAATGGTCTGGAAGCATTAAATAAAGGTACAGTAAATTTACTGGGTCAAGCATTTTTAAAAGACCAGGAATTAACCGATGAATCTCCTGCCTATAAAAAACAGATTATTCATGTAGGAATGGTATTCCAGAGCTTCAATCTGTTCCCGCACAAAACGATTTTAGAAAATGTCATGCTGGCACCCCTGTACCACAACATGGGAACAGTACTGGACAGCAAAATTACTGCATTGGCCATGCTTGAAAAAGTGGGTATGAAACAACATGCGAACAAGTACCCGCACCAGTTGTCCGGTGGACAACAACAGCGTGTTGCGATCGCACGTGCCTTGGCTATGCAACCTTCGATTATTTTATTCGATGAACCGACATCCGCACTTGATCCAGAACTTGTGAATGAAGTACTGAAAGTGATTGAAGAACTGGCGAGAGAAGGTTTGACCATGATTATTGTAACTCATGAAATGCATTTTGCTTTCAAAGTTTCAGATCGGGTCGTATTTATGGAAGGTGGGCATATTGTTTTAAATGATAGTCCTGAAGCATTAAAACAAGCGGGTAATGAGCGTTTAGATAAATTTATGGCCAGAGCTGCTTAAATTTTAAATATCGGTTTAAAGCAGTCTGTTTATGACTGCTTTTTATTTTAGGTTTGTGCAGATTATCGAAATTTATTTTTATAAAGCATTACATAAAAAAATCCTAATCGGATTATTCACCATATTCTTTTATATTTTAAATAAGAGAAAAAAGACAATTGAGTCTGGGGTAATAAATGAAACATAAATCTATTTTAATGAGTGCTTTAGTCAGCAGTTTATTATTGGCCGGCTGTACAAAAAATGAAGAACCTGTATCTACAGTAACAGATGCATCAGTTAAAAAATCAGTCAGTGTGGGTTCGGATCTCACTTTTCCCCCTTATGAATATTTAGATAACGGTGTACCTGCAGGCGTCAGCATTGCCATTATGGAAAAGATTGCAGAGGTTGACGGTACTTATAAACCGGAATGGGTAGATACCCGTTGGGCCAATCTGATACCAGGTTTAAAAGGTGAGAAATTCGATATTTTATTCTCATCTATGTACATCACCAAAGAACGTCTTGAGCAAATTGACATGATTCCGTATTACAAAACGGATATTTCCCTATTGGTACGTCAGGATTCCGCCCTTGCCCCGAAAGGCCCAGAAGACCTTTGTGGCCGGGTGGTAGGTGCGATGAAAGGAACAGCATTTGCGACACAAGTATTCGAAATTTCTAAAGATCGCTGTGTTGCACAAGGCAAGAAGGAAATCACTATTCGTGAATTTGAAACTTCACCGCAAACCACTCAGGCATTATTGGCCCGTGCAGTAGAAATTCAGTATGACGATGCAGCAGTAATGAATGCAGCTGTGAAAAATTTACCGGATAAAGTCAAGATTACATCGACTGAACAGTTCTTCCCAACAGTGGGTGGGATCGGAATCCGTAAAGGAGATACAGCGACTTATAAAATGGTGGTAGAGGGACTAAATAAACTTAAAGCTTCTGGACAATTTGAAAAAATCCTCAGTACTTATGGTTTACAAGCGCCAACAGAGGCAGACATTGCAGCAGTGATGAACAAGTAATTAAAGTAAAAGCATGAAGGTAAATACAATGTTAAGACAAGCGCAAATTGAACAATTCCATCGTGACGGTTTTTTAGTTGTTGAAAATGTAATGAGCCCTAATGAACTGGCAGGCCTGCGCGCGCAGCTTGAAACATGGGTAGACGAGAGCCGTCAGTATACGCAAGCGTACGGAGAAACGATTGATGGCCGTTCACGTTTTGATGTGGATCCTGTCGACCATGACGCCGACCATCCAGCATTACGCCGTGTGAGTTCGCCGACTGAAATTTCAGAGGTATATTATGAAACCGCGATTCATTCGAGTATGGCGGAAATGGCAGGACAATTGATAGGTGGCAGTGGCACACGTTTTCATCACAGTAAAGTGAATGCCAAACTACCCCATACCGCTACCACAGTGAAATGGCACCAGGACTTTCCCTTTACCCCGCATACCAATGACGACATGATTACTGCACTACTCATGGTAGGGGAAGTCACAGCAGATAATGGCCCATTACAAGTCATTCCGGGAAGTCATAAAGGTGAGTTATTTGATCACTGGCAAGATGGCCGTTTTAGCGGAAAAGTGGAAGCGGAAGTCGAAGCCGCACATTGCCAAAACTATGTCTCATGTATTGGCCCTGCGGGTTCAGTATGCTTTATGCATACCCGTTCGCTGCATGCTTCTGGTGCTAACAACACTGAACTGCCACGTTATCTGTTTATTACGGTATATGCAGCTGAAGATGCCATGGCCTTGTCGGACAATCCCTTGCCAAGCATACACCAAGGGCAATTGGTATATGGTGTAGAAAGTGGACAGGTTCGTATGACAGCAAATCAACTAAAGCTTCCTCAAAAACCAAAAGGGGCATCATTCTTTGTCCAGCAAGCCGGTTTAGAAATGGCATAAAGCACCAATAAAAAAAGAGCTTCAACTGAAGCTCTTTTTTATGCAGGAAATATCACATTAGTCGAATACGCTCGGATCTTCTTCCACGAGAATCGCTTTCATTTGTTCAAAATGCGCAATGCTGAAATCTTCAATTTTTTCCCAATCCTGTGCGGTCTTTTCTGCAACATGATCAGCCAGAATATTTAAAGTCTGCCCGGTAGAATAGGCATGAACCAGAATCTGGCTGGCTCGTTCAAAGGTATATATATCGTCAAATGCCACACCAATATCATGTGAGCCAATCAGAACGCCATGATTGCCCATGAGCAAGCGCGAATTGTTTTTCAATAAATTTGCTAGGCGTTGACCTTCTGCCAATTGGTCTGCCATCCCGCCATAATGGAAGTCATAAGATACACGATTAAAGTAGCGGGCACTGTTTTGTTCAATAGGCAACAAGGTCGGATTTTTTAAGCTTGAAAGGATGGTGGCATAGACAGGATGCAAATGCATAATCACTTTAATGTCCGGTCTTAATTGATGGATCTGTCCGTGAATTGCCCAAGCCGTCGAATCAATTTTTCCTTTCTCAAAACTTTCTGGATCATCTGCATGAACCAAAATCAGGTCACTGGCTTTGACCTTGGAAAAATGCACCCATTTGGGATTTAAAAGAAAGGATTTTCCATCCTCAGATACAGCTGCACTAAAGTGATTGGCTACTGCTTCATGCATGCCAAGTTTTGCACTAAGACGGAGTGAAACGGCTAAATCAATGCGTATTTTGGATTCACTTTTCACTGGTTTTATCTCCTTGAAATATAAGAAAAGTCTAATATTTTTTAGAGTAAATACTGCATCGTTTTTTCTGGATTATTAGCACGGAAATTCAAAATTACTTTCTACGAAAAACTCACGTATAACAATTTTAAAGTCATTCCAAAGATGGTCTCTTGAGGTGAAATATGAAGGTAGCGTTGAAAGTAAAACCATTGATTATGGCACTCAGTTTGGCATGTGGATTATCTGCATGTAGCGATAAGCCAACTGTTCAGGAAGCAGTCACAGCAGAAAGTACAGGAAAGGTATATCAAATTGGAAGTGATATGACCTTTCCGCCATTTGAATATATGGAAAATGATAAACCTGCAGGTTTTGATATTGATATTGCCAATAAAATCTTTGAACAATCAGGTGATAAAGCAAATTTTGTAGACAGTCGGTTTTCAAATCTGATTACAGGACTGGAAGCCAAAAAATTTGATCTGGTGATGTCAGCTTTATATATCACCCAGGATCGTCTCGAAAAAGTTGATATGGTGCCGTATTACATGACCACAGAGGCTCTCGTGGTATTGGCAGATTCTGAGTATCAACCTAAAACCCGTGACGATTTATGTGGCAAAACGGTCGCTTCACAAAATGGTTCCATGTTCCCTGAACAACTCCGTCAAATGTCGCAAGAAAGCTGTGTGTCCAAAGGAAAAAAACCAATTACCATCCGTGAATTTGTGACGTCCCCCGAAGCGGTTCAAGCATTGCTCGCAAAAGCAGTCGATGCACATTATGACGATGCCAGTGTTGCAAAAAGTACCGTAGAAAAATTAAAAGACCGTCTGGTGATCAGTTCAACTGAACCATTCTTTCCAGTTTTAGGAGGCATTGCCGTACCTAAGGGAGATCAAAAACCTCTTAATAAGGTTAAAAACGGTTTAGACGCGATTAAACAATCTGGGGAATACGATCAGTTGATTGCCAAGTACAACTTGCAAGCACCGACGGATGAAGAAATTCAGAAATATATGCCGAATTGATTGATCGGCATCAAAACTAAGCAAAGCTAAATATTTGAGAAGTTATTTTAATGAAAATGAATATTTTAACTCAGTCCTGTTTATTGGCTGTCGTTACCAGTGTAAGTATGCCGGTATTTGCAGGACTCAGTATTGGGGATGCAAAGACGGCTACCGGCGAGCTGAGTGTTTCGGGGTTTGTACGTGCAAAATATCAGGATAAAAGCTGGACAGATAATGATCATAAACTGACATTTGATGCGGCGCGTATTAATGTCGACTATAAGTCTCCCAAGCTGTTTGGTCATATTGAATATCGTTGCTATCAGTTCGATAAACTCTGTGATTTTTCAACACTGGTCGATGCTTATGCAGGCTATAACTTTAACGCACAGCAACTGATTCAAGCAGGTATACAAGCCGTACCTTTTGGACCAGGCCGTTTCTGGGAAAGTAACTATTACGGCGGGGTGATGACTCAAATTGGTCTGGAAGATGTGCATAACCTCGGGATTAAATACCAAGGTAAATTTGCTGCAGGTACTCAGCTTGAACTGGGGTATTTTCCGGGAGATGGAGGAAGTTATTCAGGTCCGTATTCTGAAGATGCGAGCCGTTATACCACCAACTTTGTAAAACCTGAAAATGGCTCCATCACACACCTTGATGAAACGGATATGTTTATTGTGCGGGTGAAGCAAGATATTACTAGTTTACCAGAAGGGGTCTCAAGTAACATCGGCGCGTCTTATTGGTCATCGGACATCGACAATAAAACCTTTGGCACCACAGGTGACCGTCAAGCGTGGGCCGTGTTTGGTAATTTGAATTATAACAATCTTGAGTTGATGGCGACTGTCGGTAGAAACCAGGTCGATAATGCCGATCCTGTGACCCCTAAAGCCTCTTTAATGGGTTCATTTGATGATAACTTTATGGTGGCAAATGAAGGTATGTTCTATACCATCGATTTAGCGTATTCGTTTAAAGATGTAGGTAAATTTAAGAAGATTCAGCCGCACTTTATGTACAGCGAATACGATAAATCTGAAAGTGGTTTCAAAGACTCGACTCGTCATATTTTAGGGGTTTCTGCTTATTATAATGATCTGCTTTTTGTTGCCGATTATATTGTAGGTAAAAATGACTTCTTGATCGGTGGTCCAAGCGATTCGTATGCAACAGGCAGTGCCAATCAAAGCGAAAGTATGCTGAATTTACAAGTATCGTATTTGTTCTAAGTTTTAAATTTGATTGACTTAAAAATACCGTATTTCAGATACGGTATTTTTTTTGGAGAAATCGGAAATTTCTATTTTTGGAGGTACAGGTATACTTCGTATAATCGCCATTATATTAAATAAGTAAAACTTAGTTATTTTTTAAGATGATGGAGCTGAGTTCCATGTGTCTAATAAGCGCCATATTGCATTATCAATATCTTGCCATTTCTCCCAATTATTTAAATTAGTTTCCCATTGAACCCATATACCTCCATACTTATTTGGTTCATAATTATTCCCTATTATTTCAATTGACTCGCCATCTTCTGGCGTTCTTCCTCTTGTATTAACTTTAAGAAAGACACCAGAAACTTTTGGAATATTTGAATCTGCATAACAAAATAGATATTCATCAGAAAAAATCCTCCGATAACATTCCAAGCCTAATTTTTTAAATTTCGAATCAACCTTGACGTACTTCGGAGTAATATTACTAAGAATTACTTTTTTTGTATCAGTATTATTTTCCCTCATTTCTAAACTTAAACCTTTTATTCTCACTCTTACCTGATCTCTATGGTCAGGTGCAAAACTATCCGTAACTTCTATTTTTTCCCTATTTAAAGTTAAATAAAATTCCAATTGTCGATTAGAGTCAGGCATTGGTAAATTATTTGCTTCCTCTTGAGTTATAACTGGAAATTTTTCAGGAATATAGTCAATTGAAAACTGCCCTAAATAATGTTCACGTTCAGGGCGATAAAATTCATTATCAAATTGATCAGGAATATGTTTTCTACGTGGACCAAGCTTTGCTTTTACTATCAAATTTGGATTCTGCTTCCATGTCACAATTTCTCCTTCTCGTGGAATATGTACTTTTTCTTGAGGCTTACAGCCTCCCAGAACCATTAAACCCATAAAAAAGACTGCTATTTTGAAATTATTCATTTTAAATTTCTTTAATTTTTAAAATATTTAGTAAGTATTTCTAAAATTAACATAATACACGTTATACGAAATTATTTTGTAAGCCCAAAATAGAAATGTCCGGTTTCTCCAAAGTAAAAATGTCCGCTTTTAGAATATGCACTTTTGCAATTTC
>NZ_JAYWYV010000026.1:0-22667 GCF_048147885.1 Acinetobacter sp. 228 | reverse complement strand
TTCAGGGGTATATTTTAATTTTGTCATCGGGATAGTCTCTCAGAATATTGACTCTCCGACAAACCCGGTACGGTTCAAAGAGCCTATAGAATTAGCTATAGTCTCTTTTATACTTATACGATCTCGGGTTGATCCTTAACACTCTGAGATTGAGAGCTAATATGATTCAGATGTTTCTTAATCATTATTAGTTGTACTGTAGCTTCGATAATATTTATATATTTAAGAAACATTTCTGAATCTGCAAAGTAGTTTGGGTAAGCTTCTTGTAAACCACCAATAGCATCTGTGGATAGTAATGCCACAATAATATTAGGATTTTGAGAAAGAGTTTGCTCATATAAAGAATAACGTTCTAAAGCTTCTTTACTCTCTTTTTTAGAAAAATTTTCATGTTCTAGCTTTCTAGCTGCAATATTTAATCGTATTAAAATAAAACTATTTTTATCACTTTTACTTAGCTTTTGATTTAGTTCTTTTAGTGATAGGCAGTACAACTGTAGTTGATCTTTAATAGTAGTATTGCTAGTACCTTGTCTTAAAAAAGACATTATTCCATAGGCTTCTTGGAAAAGTACGTCATTTTTTTCTAAGTGATTTAAGAGATCTTTTCGTAACTCTTCAATATTATTTTTTTGAAAACTTTTGAAGCTCTCAATCAATTGAAATAAGTCACTGACATATTTGAAAAAGTTTTTATAGTTTTGAAAACCACTATCACTTTTTAAATTTTGTTGAGTAAAGATATCTATAATTTCTAGAGTTGTAGCCCAACTATGTTGCAGTTTAGTCCTTAGCTGAAATTCTATTTTTCTATCTTCGCCTTCGCTATTCTTGAAAATGCCAACAATGTGGACTGATCTGTAACCATCAAATTTTGGATTTTTGATATAGTTATCAATTTTAATTAACTCATTATTTTTATTATAAAAACACATTTCATTGGTTAAAATTTTTAAAATTGAGTCTACTTGTTTTTGGGAAGATACGACTACTCGAATCCCTCCAATATCTTGCATGTTTTTTAGTTCCATTTTATCAAAACGTTTTAACTTTCTTTTAATGGAGTCAAAACGCTTAATTCTTTTCGCTATAAATGCATTTTTATCTATATTGTGAATATATCGATTAAGTAATTGATTGGATTTTTCTAAAGGTACTAGATGGCTATCTCTCCAATATGTAAGGATACCCATTGTTGAGTTGAATTTTTCTTGATCATTTAATAGATCATCATCTATTAAATTTTTCCCTGCGCGGACAACATCTTTTTTAGAAAATTTCATTGGAATACATAAGATAAAAGCTAACCATATTTTATTAGATATTTACTTGTAAATCTTTACATTATTCAATTACATCAAAGTTTTTTCCAACTAAAAAAGTGAATAGCCACCAAAATTCTAGACATAAGGCAGTCCAATTTTCAAGATGACTGATTCGAATACAAGATATCTTGCAAAAGTCACTTATCGTATTTTATAAGCTTTAATGTATCTTTAGAGTGTACTCTAAAGTTACAATCTGAAAGTTCATGAAATTATGTATCATTTAAATGATTTTTAATCATAAATAACATGTAACTTTAGTATTAAAGATTTATAATTTACGAAATTGTTCATTTTTATCCAATTGGGGCGTGAAAAATTGAAAGGCCAAAAAGTAGGGTATATCCGGGTAAGTTCTGTCGAGCAAAACACTGGACGTCAACTTGAGGGAATTGAAGTCGACCGGATTTTTGTTGACCGTGCTTCAGGTAAAAATACTGACCGACCTAAATTTCAGGAAATGTTGAACTATGTCCGGGAAGGGGACAGGGTGATTGTACATTCCATGGATCGTTTTGCGCGAAGCCTGAAAGATTTGGTCACTGAAGTAGATAAACTGGTCAAACGAGGGATTGCCATCCAGTTTGTAAAAGAAAATATTACTTTTACGGCCGAATCCACCCCGATGGATAATTTGATGCTGCAATTGATGGGTGCTTTTGCACAGTTCGAACGTGAGATCATTTTAGAGCGGCAAAAGGAAGGAATAAAACTCGCCTCTGCTCAGGGGAAGTACAAAGGTCGGGTGCATAAACTAAAGCCTGACCAAGCTGAAGCTTTACGACAAGCATGGAGGGAAGGGAAGTATCCATCAAAAATGGCATTAGGAAAAGCTTTTGGGATTAGTCGTCAGGCGGTATACCGATATTTACAAGTTAGTGAATAGCTTATTGGGATTGGCAACTAAATTTAGTTTAACTTATAAAAATCATGAAACATTGTTCGAATTTTAAGCGTGGAACATAAATAATCAATAAAAAGCCGCTCTGGTACCCTATGCCCCACAACGGCTTGATCTAATATACTGAAATTTAATGATAAATATCAAGTATTTCGTATAAGGTGTATTATGTTATTTTTAGAAAAACTTAACTTAAATAGATAAATCTAATATATTATCTTTCTCACAATTTCATAAATATCAATTATCTAATAAGCTTTAAATCCTCTTGCTAAGTCTGTATGGTGTTTTATCAGAAAGATACTATAGAGGGTAATATGCATAGTTTTTCTGTAAAAGAATTGGATCAGTTGATTGAAAATGATCTAAAGGAAAAGAAAAAATCCAGTAAGTTATTGATTGGATATAAACTATTTAATGATCTAATGAATGACCCTAAATTTTATGCAGAAGTGACAGATTCAGCCCTGAGTGCCACAAAACGAAAATATAAGAACCTCAAGATCAAGATTACGACGGATAAATATCAACTTCATTTTGAATAAAACATAAAAAAGAGAGCTAGCAGCTCTCTTTTTTATGATAGAAGTGTACTCACTAGTACACTTCTATCATATCCATTTTACATAATGGTCATTATGAATAGTTATTACAATTTCATTAATTATCATATAGATATATTTTTTTGACTTCGTATAAGGTGTATTATGTTTATTTTAGAAAAACTAATTGATTCTTGAAAGTAAACAGGCTTCCATTATCAGATATTAAGAGGTCTCAAATTCTTTCTGATAATAGATTAACTAATACTTTTAATTCATCTCGTAATTGATTTAAGTTATCAAACTCAATGTTCTTGGTAAGCTCTTTAGGAATCTTTTCTGCTTCAGCAGATAAGTCTCGCCCTTTATCTTTTAATGAAATAAGAACTCGTCTTTCATCATTAGGATCACGTGATCGATTAATTAGACCAGATGTCTCCATTCTTTTTAATAGTGGGGTTAATGTTCCACTATCAAGATGTAAAATTTGTCCAAGATCACCCACACTTACACATTCTTTTTCCCACAAAACCAACATCACTAAATATTGAGGATAAGTGAGTCCGAGAGGTGTAAGAAAAGGGCGATAAGCTTTTACGATTAAATTAGATGCAGCATAAATAGGAAAACATAGTTGCTCATCTAAGCAAAGCTGATTCTTGGACATAGCTTTTTATTTGGTATAGACAGTGGTAGACACCTGTATATTACCTCGAATAGCATTGGAATAAGGACATACTTGATGCGTTTGTTCCACGATTTTCTCTGCATCAGCTTGTGAAATACCTGAAAGCGTGACATCTAAGTGTACTGTCAAGGCAAATCCACCATTGCCATTAGCAACCATTCCAACAGTACTCAGGACCTCTACATCGTTATCACGGATTTTATATTCTTTATTGCTACGAGTTACATGGATCACTGCATTTCCAAAGCATGCAGCATAGCCAGCTGCAAATAATTGTTCAGGATTCGTTGCATCACCTTTACCACCTAATTCTTTTGGCAAAGCCAATTTTAGTTCTAAGATACCATCTTCACTACGAATATTTCCTGAACGTCCACCGATTGCTTTAACCTGGGTAGAATAAAGATGGCACTGTTGCAAATAGGCTGACATGATAAGCTAAATATCTTATTTATTTCGAGATACAGCAGATGAATCCCTTCCACGGTCGGCACTTTCAAGGTGAAATCATTCTTTGGGCTGTTCGTTGGTATTGTAAATATGGCATCAGCTATCGTGAACTTCAAGAAATGCTCGCTGAACGAGGCATAAATGTGGATCACAGTACAATTTATCGTTGGGTTCAGCGTTATGCTCCAGAAATGGAAAAACGGTTACGCTGGTATTGGCGTAATCCTACAGATTTACATTCATGGCATATGGATGAGACTTATATCAAAGTGAAGGGGCGATGGACTTACCTGTATCGTGCAGTTGATCAACGGGGTCATACGATTGACTTTTACCTTTCCGCTAGACGGAACAGTAAATCAGCCTATAGTTTTCTAGGAAAGATCTTCAATACGGTGAAAAAATGGCAAATTCCACGGGTCATCAATACAGGTAAAGCAGCGACCTATGGCCATGCTTTATCACGATTAAAGCGAGAAGGAAAATGTCCAGTAGATATTGAGCACAGGCAGATTAAGTATAAAAATAATGTCATTGAATGTGATCATGGTAAGTTAAAGCGAATCATCAGGGCCACATTAGGATTCAAATCTATGAAGACGGCTTATGCCACAATTAAAGGTATTGAAGTCATGCGTGCACTACGTAAAGGACAAGCATCGTCATTTTATTATGGTCAGCCTCAGGGTGAAGTGTGTCTAATCAACAGGGTTTTCGGTCTCTAAGCACTTTTTAAAGGGAACATCATCGACTCAAATCTCTATTTGCAACAGTGCCGTAAATTTGAGAATGAATCTGTACGTACAGACTCATTCCCTATCTATAAAGATATTAGAAATAGCTACATAGAGTTTATTTCTAGTTTATTCAAATTAGTCATTCAAATTAGGCGTTACTACGGATGAACAATAATTTTTACAGCAGACTCATTATTATGAATCAATGTTTCAAAGCCTTTAGAAACAAGATCATCTAATGCAATCCGTTGGGTAATAAAAGGTTCTAGATTAATCTTACCTTGCTCAACCAAACGGATAGTTTCCTGATGATCATTTACATAAGCAATCGTGCCACGAATATCTAGCTCTTTCATCACCACACTATGCACATTAATTGTGGCAGGATGGCTCCAAATAGAAACGATAACGACTACACCAGTTGGTTTCATTGCTGCAACGAGTGTATCCATGACTTTATTGACACTACTACATTCAAAAGCGACATCTACACCGCGGTCTTCTGTAATTTTCATTACCTCAGCAACTACATCAACCTTAGATGGGTCTAGTACATAATCGGCAACACCCGCTTCTATCGCTTTTTCTTTACGTTTTGCACTCAGTTCAGTAATGATGACCGTGAGACCTTTAGCCTTTAAAATAGCAGATAAAAGTAAGCCTATTGGGCCTGCTCCACCAACCAGTGCGATATCGCCAGCTTTTGCGCCACTTCTGACATAGGCATGATGACCGACAGATAAAGGTTCTATCAATGCTGCTTGGTCTAAAGGAATATCATTTGAAATAGGATGTACCCAACGCCGCTGAACTGCAATTTTTTCAGAAAGACCACCACCGCGTCCGCCTAAACCAATAAAGTTCATATTTTTTGATAAATGATACTTATCATTGGGGCCAGTCGGCACATCGTCAGCAATGATGTAGGGTTCAACTACGACATGTTGCCCAATTTGGATATCATCTACACCCTCTCCAACTGCATAAACCACGCCTGAAAATTCATGTCCCATTGTTACAGGTGCAGATTCTCCCGAAATTGGGTGTGGGTGACCACAAGGTGGAATAAAAATAGGACCTTCCATGAATTCATGTAAATCTGTACCGCAAATACCACACCACGCAACTTGAATTCCAACTGTGCCTGGAAGTACTTTCGGTTCAGGGATATCTTCAATTCGAATATCCCCTCGGTCATAAAAACGAGCTGCTTTCATTTTATATTCCTTATATTGATGTTAACGGTAAACCAGTGCGTACACGGCCTCAACTTTCAATAAAGTATAAAAGGTGTTTGTGTAGGCAATACCCTTACTTTTGATAAGCCAAAAGAAAGCAAAAGCCTTTGTTACCCATACATAACATCCCTATTATGATGGATAACGTGTGGCATCCCTGCCACACTCGTGTATCCAAACGTTGCTTAAATTAAACTATGTAATAGTGGCGACATAAAGGTGCTCTTATCGCTATATATTAAAAACTTAGTGGAACACTGTTTCTAAAGCTTTTAAACCCACTTTGGGATCAAGTAGACCGTTGTAAATTTCAGGGATTTCACGTTCCACCCCAAAAAATTCATAAATGGCAAGCATCGCCCCACGAACTGAATATTCCACAGTAAAGACCACGTCATCTTCAATTTCCACAAACTGTCCAAGGAAAGCAAAGTTTTGTGAGCCTTGTGGAATTACCTGTGGACGATCCCCCGGTTTACGGCAGGCGAATAGGGCAGAGGCGTATGGCATCATGGCGGTAGTAACATCAGTCGTTGCCAAAACATGATCTAAAATGTCGTCAAAACCGAGCTGTTTAATCAGTTCTGTTAGGATTTCTTGCCCCGTGGCTTCGGACATTGGTTTTTTGATGTAATCGCCTATATGGTCAATTTGGAAACCGTAGCCCCATAAGGTATATAAACCTTCAGGTAAGTCGGCAAAGTGTGGCTGTGCAGGAACCACGATGGATAAATGCCAACCCGACTCATACCAAGTCATGAGTGCGCCTGTGCCTGGTTCATTGCCTGTATAGTCAATAATACGTTTAAGTAGCACGTCATCTTTCATGGTCAGAGTGAAAGACTCCCACTTATGTTCATCGACATTGCCATAAAAAGTCATTGGACGGCCAAAGTCTGGGGCTTTTTGTGCCAGCGTTTCCCAAAGCGTCCAGCCATGATCTTCTCGATGACGAATAAGGGCAGGCACGTCATGATTACCGCCATAACGTGAGTCTGCTGTAATAGAGCCTAAAGTGAAAATAGCTAAATCATTGGCTTTCAGATTAATTTGCTCTGAGCCTTCAGGCAATTGTACATATAGGCGTGAAGCGTAGCGTTCTTGAGTTTCAGCATTGGTAATGAAGTCTGCATCTGTGACATAGTGTCCAAAACGCACATCGACGCCTTGTGCGACTAACCAACGCTGTAGGGGCAGAATCATCGAGTCATATTGGTTGTACTTGGTACGTTTCACACCCGCTAAGGTATGAATGCGTGGCAATTCTTGAATAAAACGCAAGAAATAGCGTCTTAACTCTGCTGCACTGTGCCATTTTTGAAAAGCGAAAGTCGTGCGCCACATGCGCCAGAAATTGGTTTCAAAAAAGGTTTCATCAAAAAACTCATCAATGCGGCGACTGCCAATTTTTTCTTCTTTTGAAGCTAATAGGCGCAGCATCTGTGCACGATGTAGCGTATTCAGACCAAGCTTTGCTGCATCCGCAATGACATGTTCGGCATCAATCAACCGTGCATTGGCGTGGGTTTTCACTTTTTCATTAAACTCACGACATTCTTCACGCACCGAAATGTCTGGATTTTCCAAAGATGGAATACTGGAAAATAAGTCCCATAGGCACAAATAAGTTTCATCGGTCAGCATTCGCCCACCACGTGTTACCCAAGCTTGCGCGGCATGCGGTGTATGTCCACCATCCATCGAACCACCTGAAATATCGAGTTCTTCTAAAATATGGATATTTTTGGCAGGGACTTTGGCATCACGGATTGCAAATGCAGCAGCAGCCATACCTGCGATACCACCACCAATAATCCAAAGATGGGACTGTTGTGCGTCTAATGGGGTGCGCTTCTTCTTTTGCATGGTTCACCTTTAATAATGATGTTAAAAACTATGAAGTATAAAATGTGATTTAGAAAAACCTTAAAAATAGTATGACTTTTTATATATGAAAAATGTATGAAATGGGAAGCAATTTACTCATTATATTTTGTAATCAAAAAAATGTAAGTAATGGTTATTTTTAATACACATTTGTATTTTTTTAAAATAAAATATGATTTAAGTAATTGATTTTATTATTTTATAGAGTAATCACTCTATTTTGATCATATTTGTTTGTGTCTGAAGAATGTGTTTGAAACTAGGCTTTCTATTGATCATTAAAAGATATAATTGAATAATAGATCTCTTTCATAAATCAAAAAACGAGCACCTTTTTGATTGATATTTGTACTCTAATTTTCTTAGCATTCGTGCATAATCTGCGGATGAAATACATTGATTCAAAGAAGCTTTCTGAAACACAGTTTAAGCGATATACAGGCATCTCATGGTCAACCTTTTATTTAAATGGTTGAGCAATTGCAGAAGCATGTTCCAGCTAAAGGCAGACCACCCAAGTGGCACTGTTGCAAATAACCACGAATGGTAAGTTGAAGACTGTTTTAGCTAAAGGTGCAGCATATGAATCCTTTCCATGGTCGGCATTTTCAGGGCGAAATCATTCTTTGGGCTGTGCGCTGGTATTGTAAATATGGCATTAGCTATCGTGAACTGCAGGAAATGCTGGCCGAACGGGGTGTGAATGTTGATCACACGACTATTTACCGTTGGGTTCAACGTTATGCTCCTGAAATAGAAAAACGGTTACGCTGGTATTGGCGTAATCCTACAGATCTGAGCTCGTGGCATATTGATGAAACCTATGTAAAAGTGAATGGACGATGGTCTTATCTGTATCGTGCAGTCGATCAACGTGGCGATACCATTGATTTTTATCTTTCTTCTAGACGTAATACCAAATCAGCATATTGTTTTCTTGGAAAAATTTTAAATAATGTGAAGAAGTGGCAAATTCCACAAGTGATCAACACGGATAAAGCACCCACATATGGACGTGCTTTATCACGGTTAAAACGGGAAGGTAAATGTCCACCAGACCTTGAGCACAGGCAGATTAAGTATAAAAATAACGTGATTGAATGTGATCATGGCAAGCTAAAGCGGATCATCAGGGCCACATTAGGATTCAAATCTATGAAGACGGCTTATGCCACAATTAAAGGTATTGAAGTCATGCGTGCACTACGTAAAGGACAAGCATCGTCATTTTATTATGGTCAGCCTCAGGGTGAAGTGTGTCTAATCAACAGGGTTTTCGGTCTCTAAGTACTTTTTAAAGGGAACATCATCGACTCAAATCTCTATTTGCAACAGTGCCTTAGGCCAGGCATTTGGAATTAGTCGCCAGGCGGTATACCGCTATTTAAAAGCAAGTGAGTAACTCAATTAAAATGGAAAATATTCGAAATTTTCTTGAAGATAATCAAGTCAAAATCTACTTCTGTACCATCTTTATCGGAGCTATTTTTGGATTAACCATCAGTGGAGCGACGATTTTAGAAAGTTTGATTAACCCTGCACTGGCATTAATGTTATTTGCTACTTTTTTACAAGTACCTATTGCAGAAATTGGCAAGGCATTAAAAAATTTACGTTTTATTTCTGCATTACTTATTACTAACTTTATTGCCTTACCTTTAATTACGGCAGGTCTAATACAATTTTTACCTGAAAACCCACTTATTCGTTTAGCTGTACTTTTTGTTCTACTAGCACCGTGTATTGATTATGTGATTACTTTCACCCATGTTGGGAAAGGTAATGCAAGATTATTACTTGCGATGACACCTGTATTATTGCTTATCCAAATGATCTTACTACCAATTTATCTTGGTGTACTCCTAGGAGAAGAGGTAGCTCAGCTTGTTGAAATTGGTCCTTTTGTCCATGCGTTTGTATGGTTCATTGTTGCACCCTTAGCAATGGCAGCTATAGTTCAGTTCATTGGGAATAGAAATGAACAAGCAGAAAAAGTGGCTGAAAGCCTAAACTTATTTCCTGTACCTGCCACAGCCCTAGTTTTGTTTATCGTCCTAGCATCAGTTATGCCTCAAATTGGGCTTGCAAAAAGTGCAGCTCTTCAAGCTTTACCAATTTATATTTCTTTTGCCATTATTGCTCCATTCGTGGGTTGGATAATTGCTCGTATTTTTCGATTAGAATCTGGCTCTGCTAGTGCTGTGTCCTTTTCAGCATCATATAGAAATTCATTTGTTATTCTTCCATTAGCTTTTGCAATTCCGGGAAGTATGCCCATAATTCCTGCTGTAATCTTGACTCAGACTATCGTTGAACTATGCTTTTTACCAATCTATATTCGTCTGATACCTCGACTATTCAAAACCTAGAGATTTAAACATTTAAGTAGTTGTTATAGTTAGATAAAAGTATTCAGAAGCCCACGCTTACATCGAGTAATTTAATAAAGGGGGGGGGGAGCTAGCTCCCCCCCTCTTTTATTCATTTGCTAATTAAAACTTACTCGCAACTTGATATGTGATGAATGAAAAGATGTAGGCTAATGCAAACAAATAAGTTGCCATAATGATGGGCTGTTTCCAGCTGCCAGTTTCTCGTCTAATTGTTGCTAACGTAGCAAGACAATGGGGAGCAAAAATAAACCATACCAATAATGATAAACCTGTGGCTAACCCCCATCCATCCGGGCCTGAAATTTGACTTAACAGACTTTGAGTTACTGTATCTTCATCACCTGACATCGCATAAATCACCCCAAGAGCAGCAATTACAACTTCCCTTGCTGCCATAGCAGGAATGAGTGCAATACATATTTCCCATGTAAACCCAATAGGCGCAAATATAGGATGAATTAAATGTCCTAACTGACCAGCTAAACTATAGTTAATGGCCGGCATGCTTGCATTATCTGGTGGTTGAGGGAACGTGACTAGCACCCATAACAAGATAGACAGTGCGACGATAATGCCACCAACTCGTTTTAAGAAAATAGTTGCCCTATCATATAAGCCTAATGCAATATTTCTAATATCTGGAATTCGGTATGTGGGAAGTTCAAAAATAAAAATACTTTCAGTTTTATCTTTTCGAACCAATTTCAGAAACACTGAAACTAATAACGCTGAGACTATTCCCGACATATAAAGACCAAAAAGGACTAATCCTTGCAGACTTAACCAGCCGTAGATTAATTGGTTGGGAATAAATGCCGCGATCAATAAAGCATATACTGGCAATCTTGCTGAACAGGTCATCAAGGGTGCAATCATAATTGTTGCTAATCGGTCCCGTTCAGAGCTGATACTTCTGGTTGCCATAATTCCGGGAATGGCACAAGCAAAACTGGATAGCAGAGGAATAAATGAACGGCCGCTAAGCCCGGCTTTAGACATTAATTTATCTAAAAGAAATGCTGCCCGGGGTAAATAGCCTGACTCTTCAAGCATTAAAATGAAGAAGAATAAAATCAAAATCTGAGGCATATATGCAAGCACGCTACCTGCACCAGCAATTACCCCATCCACAACCAAGCTTTTTAATAGAGGATGTTGGATTAGTGGTCCAATAAAATCACTGAGCCATGCGACAAAATTTTCAATGAATTCAATAAAAGGCGTTGCCCATATAAATACCGCCTGGAACATCACAAACATGGTTAAAGTTAAGATTACTAAACCCAATACAGGATGTAGAAAAATTTTATCTAGAAATGCGGTTCTTTTATCACCACTGTCATTATTTAAAATAACTTGTTTGGTGATTTGTTTGACCTGTTCAAAATGACTTAATTCAGAATGATAAGGAGTAATAAAAAGATTTTTTTGATCTAATTGATTAATTAAATCTTGAATTCCTTTTGTTTTAACTGCGACAGCTTCAACTACAGGGATACCTAACAGTTGAGACAGTTTATCCTTATCAATGGAAATACCACGCTTTTTGACCTCATCCATCATATTTAATACAAGAATCATAGGGCGATTTAAAGCACGAACTTCGAGAACCAAGCTCAAATGTAAGCTTAAATTTGTGGCATCTACGACGCATATAAAAATGTCGGGTAGAATTTCACCTTTTAGCTCGCCCAAACAAACTGCCCTGGTGACTTCTTCATCTAAACTACTAGGTTTTAAACTGTAAGTTCCGGGTAAGTCCAATACTCGTACTGCATCACCAGAAGGTAATTTAAAAGAACCTTCTTTTCTTTCTACGGTAACTCCAGCATAGTTGGCAACTTTTTGTCGCGTACCAGTAAGCGTATTAAATAAAGAGGTTTTTCCACAATTTGGATTACCGACTAATGCAATGTTCTTAATCTTCATTGGATACTAACTCTACAAAAATTCTTTCAGCTTCATTCTTTCTTAATGCGAATCTTGAAGTTTCAATCTGAACTAAAACAGGATCTCCGCCAAAAACACCTTTAGCGAGTACTTGTAGAGTTTCACCCTCTCTAAAACCTAATAGTTGGAGCCGTTCCAATACGGGATCAGTGGTATGACTGTATTGATTACCTTTTTTGAGATCTCTAATTTTGACGATCTGATTTTGTTTAACTTGAAATAGATTCATTTTCGATACTCTTACTTCAAAGCCAAAATCTTTCGAGCACCATTAAGCACGAATAAAGAAACCAGGATGCCAATGATTAAGTCTGGATAAGCTGATCCCGTCCACGCCACGAGTACACCGGCAAATATAACGCCCATATTTACGACAACGTCATTCGCCGAGAAAATCCAACTGGCTTTCATATGTGCGCCATCTTCTCGATGACCAGAAATAAGATATAAGCATGTCACGTTAGCTATAAGTGCGAGCAGGCCAATAACAATCATGAGCGTTGATTCTGGCTCGCTTCCAAACATGAATCGTCTAATGACATCAATAATCACGATGACAGCAAGTAATAACTGAATCCAACCTGCGAAATGGGCTGCTTTCACTTGATATTTCGCAGCTTTTCCGACGGCATATAGCGCAATACCATAAACGGCTGCATCGGCAAACATATCTAGAGAATCAGCAATCAATCCTGTAGACGCAGCAATAATTCCGCTGATGAATTCTATAAAGAACAGTAGAGCATTAATGCCTAATAACAGTTTAAGTACTTTAGCTTGTCTCACAGGATCAGGTTCATTAGGTATATCGCCTGTAGAAAGCTGTGTTTCATCAAGTTTCGCCCCAAAACCCAGTCCTTCGAGTTTAGCCGTAATTTGCTGAATCCCTTCATTATGGAAGACTTTCAGTTTTCGATTGGGAAGATCAAAAGTAAGACCTTTAACTGCTTCAATATCTGCAAGAGCCATACGGACCATTTGCTCTTCAGCAGAGCAATCCATTTTAGGAATGGTATAGGTACTTGTTTGCTTAGCCTGTTGATTGCTTATATAAGTTTCAGTCTTCACAAGCTTTGCACCAAAACCCAAAGCTTCAAGTTTGGTAGTTATATTTTCATCTTTTTGATTATGTAGAACCTTTAAAGACCGGTTAGGTAAATCAAAGATGAGTTTTTGAACACCATCAATTGAAGATAGCGCCATACGAACCATCTGTTCTTCCGCAGAACAATCCATTTTGGGAACTAAGTATTCACTCATGTAGTGCGAATCTTTTAAAACGTCTTCAGTGCTTAAATTTTCTTTGGGATCAGAACTACAACAGGATTGAGCGGTATCTTCACAACTGTTTGAAGTGTTACAGCAAGGGGATGAAGATTTTTTTTCTTCCTCTTCCCCACAACAGCTAAGCGTATTATTACAATTCTTTGAATTGTTTGCTTCTGCAATTGATGGATGATTTTCTTGTTGAGATTTCTTATCTTCGCATGGTGTTTCTTTACTACATCCACAACCACTCATAATTATACCCATTAAAAAAATTTATAAACTTTGAATATTAGAATCCCTATAGTTACTATAGAGTCAAGATTTTTTGGAAATACTAACTCAATGCATTTAAAAATTGGTGAACTCTCTAAAAAAACCTCATGTTCAGTATTAACAATTAGGTTTTATGAAAAGGAAGGTTTAATTCCGGAACCCGAAAGAACGGAAGGAAATTACCGCCTTTACGATGTAGGCTATGTTGAGCGAATTAAGTTTATTTTGAATTGCCGAACTTTAAATATGAGTTTGAATGAAATTCGTCAATTACTCACCTATAAAGATAATCCCAAGAAAAATTGTTCAGATGTGAATGAATTAATTGACTTACATGTCAGTGCTATCAGGGAAAATATAATCAAGCAACAAAAGCTTATTGAACAATTATCTGATTTAAGAGGTACTTGTGATGGCTTATGTACAATTGACCAATGTGGAGTTCTAAAAAATCTAGCTTGATTATCTAGACCTATGCTTTTTTCAAAAATTCTGTATATCTTTACTTAAGGCTGCAAAAAGTTTAAGGTTACTCAAATTCTGTGATCAGATCTTTGATAGATCTGGACAGCTTCTTATTGGTGTTTTAAATACAGATTTGTGTATGAAGAGAAAAACATTTCTAATCCAGATATTGGTACTCTTATTCACATTCCAGAATATTTGGAGTGTGGCAGAGGCTGCGTGTCTGCATGAAATGCCAAACATACCCAATTCAATACTCTCTAATCCAATCGATTTAGACGAAAAGAGTGATAGTCCTAGTCAAGCACTTTATTCCTTAGAAAACTATAAAGAAATTTATGACTATTGTCAGAAGGTTTGTTTTAACGAAAAGTGCAGTCATTTCTCAAATACAATCGTGATTCAGATTGACCCACCCGATGATTTGAAGCTTAAAACTCATTTTGAGACAGTCCTTACACCATCTTATTTGGGAAGAACTTTTTATAAATCCCCTTATCTGAATCAATTAACACCCCCTCCTGATTTGCCCCTACTATTGGTGGGGTAGTCTTATAAAAGCCCACCACTCCTAATCTTATTATGTGTGGGGCATTTCATGTCAAAAAACAAATTATATCAGGATACTTCTATCCTGAATTTATCCTGGTCAGCATTCCGTACAGGTGTCTTGCTATCCGCAATGATCAGCTTGAGTACTTCTGTAGTCGCCAGTCCTCAAGATTTAACGCTGCGACAAGCCATTGATCAGGTCAACCAGTATCAAGCGTCCCAAAATTTCTGGGAAACGCAAAACAGCATTAATGCCACGAATCTTCAGCAAAGTAAGCTGTTTAAAAATCCTGAACTGTCAGTTGAACAAACGGGATTTGGTTCAAATAATGAAAAAGAGCTTACCATTGGCATATCACAACCCTTGGATATTTTTGGTGAGCGAAGAGCAAACCAAAAATTAGCCAGTCTCTCTACAGATAAAACAGCGCTGAAACAGAAGATTTATCAAGCACAAATTGAGCTTGCAGTGAAATATGTATGGTCACAACTGGCCATTGCTGAACTTGAAAAAAACATTGTCAATGAACAACTTCGGGTGAGCCAAGAAAACCTTCAAGCAATCGAAAAGCGCTTTAATGCAGGCAGTATTGCCCAAGTAGATGTAAATCGCGCACGTTTAAGCCATGCTGAAAATATCCGTCTTTTTAGACAGGCAGACTTACAGGTACAAGTGGCCACCCAACAATTATCAAATTTATGGGGAACCTCTGATAAGTCATTGCAGGTAAACCTCTCTTCACAAAAGCTCTGGCCAAAATCGACTCATGAACAGGTTCAAGAATATTTAGCGGAAAACTACGTTGAGAAATATCGAGCTTTACTGGTATTAGAGTCTCAAGCAACGGTTGATCAACTAAGGGCAAAGGCACGTCCTAACCCCACTTTAAACCTGGGCGTTAACCGCACCCAATCCTTGGAAAACTCCACACAAAATCAATTAGTAGTCGGAGTCAGTGTACCGCTTAATATTTTCGATCGTCAGCAAAATGGCATAAAAATCGCGCAAGAAAAAATGAACTTATTAGAGCGTCAGAAAGAGTTTTATCTGAAGCAAAATGCGCTGCAAATAGGCACAATTTTAACCGAGTTGCAGGGTTTAGAGCTGCAATTCAAAGTCGTTGACGAGACTCAAATTCCTTTGGCGACTCAAGTTCAAAGTAAGACGCTACAAGGTTTCTTGGCAGGCAAGTTTGCTTTAACCGATGTTCAGCAAGCCACGCTTCAATTACAAGACATCCGTCTGCGTAAAGTCCAGTTGTTACGGGATGGCTGGCAAAAGGCCATTGAAGCAGAAAGTTTGAGCTTAGGCATTAGCCCAAGTGAAGTCATGTCGAAAGATGCTATTGCACAAATCAATCAAAACTTATGGCAAGACATACAGGCCATGCCTGTCATTGGTGGGGGAAATTAACATGTTCGATCTTAAAAACAGCTTAAAAAAACAGAGCGGAAAAATCTCTCAACCTCTACTGATTGGTTTTGTCATCGGCGCAACCGTACTCCTCAGTATTTTCTTGATCTTGTCGGGTAAGAATAAATCTGAAACATCAGATGAACATGCAGAGGAAGAAGGCGCAGAGGAACATGGAAGTGAAGAACATGGCGGTGAAACCGAAGAGCATGCAGAAGGCGTGAGCCTGACGGCCAAGCAACTGGTGGAACAGGGCATACAGTTATCAGCGGTCGATCAAGGTCCGGTGGTTAAATTAAGTTCTTATCCTGCCAAACTGAATGTGAATACGGATCAGCAAGCGCATGTCTCACCGAGTTTTAGCGGTCATGTAGAAAATGTTTATGTAGAACTCGGCCAAAAAGTTCAGAAAGGGCAGCCTTTGGCTACATTGCTTGTTCCTGATCTAGTTGATCAGCAGGCCAATCTTAAAATTGAACAAACCAATCTGGAACTGGCGAAACAAGACTTTGAGCGTGAGCGTCAATTGTGGTCACAGGGTATCTCAGCAAAACAGGACTATCAACGGGCTTATAACAGTTATAAACGGGCACAAATTCAGGTTCAAGCGGCCCAATCACGTTTAAGCGCATTTGGTGCAGTGAATGCTAGTAACGGGCGCTATATTTTAAAAGCCCCAATTTCTGGCGTGATCAGTAAAAAGGATTTGGTTCTCGGGGAAAATGTTCAGTTAGCCGATCAACTCTTTACGATAGACCGGTTAGATCAACTCTGGCTTGAATTTATTGTTCCAAATTCTGAAATTATGGGCTTAGCCCCGAATCAAAAGATCGAATTTAAATCCTTGCAAACAGAAAAGGTTTATCAAGCTGTTATTCAGACTTTAAATACTGAAGCGGATATTCAAACAGGTCGTCTTCAGGTGCGAGCAAAAGTTGAATCGAATGCAACCGAATTACGTCCAAACTTGATGGTGAACGTACAGTTGCAACAACGGAGTGAAAGTACCGCATTACGGGTACTTAAGTCCGCAGTTCAGAATGTCGATGGAAAAGATGTGGTTTTTGTCGCCACTCAGCATGGACAAAAAGTTGAATTCAGTCCGCAACCTGTGAAATTAGGGCAATCATCTGGGGAGAGCCAATGGATTGAAGTGGTGAGTGGGCTTAGTCAGGGACAAAAATATGCCGCTCAAGGCAGTTTTTTACTGAAATCCGAGCTGGAAAAAGGAGAGGCTTCACATGAGCACTGAAACTCCTCAAATTCCAGACCACGAATCGGTAAAACCTGAAGGACTGTTTGATCGACTGATCCAGTTTTCTATCCATAACGCAATCTGGGTCATGCTGTTTATTGCGGCTTGGATTGCTATTGGTATTTATAGTTATCAAAAGTTACCGATTGATGCTGTACCAGATATTACCAATACTCAGGTGCAGATTAACACTTCAGCCAATGGTTTTACGGCTTTAGAAATGGAACAGCGGATTACATATCCAATCGAGAATGCCATGTCAGGCATGCCGAAAATGGAACAAACCCGTTCGATTTCACGCTACGGCTTATCGCAAGTGACCATCATTTTTGAAGATGGCACGGATATTTACTGGGCCAGACAGCTTATCAACCAGCGCTTGCAAGAAGCAATGGGAGAAATGCCTGAAGATGTGCAACCTAACATGTCGCCTATTTCGACAGGTTTAGGTGAAATCTATCAATGGGTGATTAAAGCCGAACCAAATGCTAAAAAGCCGGATGGAACCCCTTATTCGGCGATGGATTTACGTGAAATTCAGGATTGGATTGTAAGACCGCAATTACAGCGCGTAAAAGGCGTTGCTGAGATCAACAGTATCGGTGGCTTTAATAAAACCTATGTGGTTGCCCCTGATCTGAACCGATTGCAACAATTGCAAATTCCTTTGTCTGATTTACAAACTGCCTTAACAGAGAATAATGAAAACCGTGGTGCTGGCTATATTGAGAAAAATGGACAACAGCTAACGGTTCGTGTTCCCGGCACTTTAAACACGATTGAAGATATCCAGAACATCAGTATTGCCAATAAAAACGGCTATCCGATTCGGGTGGCAGATGTCGCCAATGTCTCAATTGGTCATGACTTAAGAACAGGGGCTGCAACCTATAATGGTGAAGAAACTGTATTGGGTATTGCCATGATGATGATGGGAGAAAATAGCCGTACCGTTGCTCAAGCCATTGATGAAAAGGTGCAATCGATCCAGCAATCGCTACCTAAAGGTGTGGTGATTGAGACTGTGTATGACCGTACGCATTTGGTTGATCGGGCGATCAAAACCGTTCAGAAAAATTTGATTGAGGGTGCAATCCTCGTCATTGTTATTTTATTTCTCTTTCTAGGTAATTTCCGTGCTGCGCTGATCACGGCTTGCGTTATTCCACTGTCAATGCTGTTTACCTTGACGGGAATGGCAGAGCAGAAGATTAGTGCAAATCTGATGAGTTTAGGGGCACTGGACTTCGGTATTATTATTGATGGTGCAGTGGTTATTGTAGAAAACTGTATCCGTCGGCTAGCAGAAGCTCAGAAGCTGAAAGGTGGTTTACTTAGCCGTTCTGAAAGATTTAAAGAAGTCTTCTTGGCTGCAAAACAGGCGCGTCGTCCTCTGATTTTTGGACAGTTAATTATTTTGGTGGTTTATCTACCTATCTTTACCCTGACGGGTGTAGAAGCCAAACTTTTCCATCCTATGGCAATGACTGTTGTACTGGCTTTAATTGGGGCCATGATTTTATCTGTCACTTTTGTGCCAGCCGCAGTTGCCCTATTTGTCACTGGAGAAGTCAAGGAAACCGAAAGTCGCTGGATGCATTGGCTTAAAACCAAATATGAACTGCTTTTAGATAAAGCCTATGAGCTTCGTTTATTTGTGACTATTGTGGCTGCCTGTATTTTAGTGCTTACGGGCGTGCTAGCCACTCAAACAGGTAGCGAGTTTGCACCTCAACTGGGTGAAGGTGATTTTGCTGTTCAGCAAATGCGTTCCCCAAGTACAGGGTTAGAACAGTCACTGAGAATGCAGGAAAATACTGAAAAGTTACTGTTGAAAGAATTTCCTGAAATTAAAGCGATCTTTGCCCGTACCGGTACAGCAGAAGTGGCCACAGATGTTATGCCACCCAACATTTCAGATGGCGTGGTACTGTTAAAACCTCATGATGAATGGCCTGATCCAAAACAAACGATTGATGAGCTTCGCCAAAGAATGATTACTTTCTTAGCGACATTGCCGGGAAATAACAGTGAGTTCTCGCAACCCATTGAACTGCGCTTTAACGAGTTAATTTCAGGGGTGCGAAGTGATGTGGGTGTCAAATTATTTGGTGATGACATGGAGATTCTAAATCGCGAAGCGAATAAAATTTCTCAAAAAATTAACTCAATTTCAGGCGCGACAGCCGTTAATGTAGAACAGACCAGTGGCTTACCCTTGTTGAATGTAGAGGTGGATAAGTCCAGAGCTGCACAATATGGCTTGTCGGTAAGAGCAATTCAGGATCTGGTAGCTACAAGTGTCGGTGGCCAGAATGTTGGAACAATTTTACAGGGAGACAAGCGTTTTGATTTTGTCATCCGTCTAGATGAATCCCAGCGTAGTCCTGAACAGTTAGCGGTACTTCCTATTCAATTGCCGAATGGTGGTTTAGTCCAACTGCAAGATGTGGCACGCGTTGAAAATATCCTGGGTATTAATCAGGTCAGCCGTGAAAATGGTAAACGTCGAGTGGTTATTACTGCAAATGTAGAAGGACGTGATTTAGGCTCATTCGTAACAGAGCTTCAGAGCACGTTATCCAAACAGGAATTACCAAGCGGTTATTGGATAGATTATGGCGGTCAATTTCAAAATCTGATGTCTGCAAAAGCGCGTATGCAATTGGTGGTTCCGCTCGCATTGTTGACGATCTTTATTTTATTGATGGCTGTATTCCATAATATCAAAGAAAGCTTACTGGTCTTTAGTGGTGTACCGTTTGCCTTATGTGGAGGCTTAATCGCGTTGTGGTTGCGTGACATTCCATTATCCATGTCAGCAGGGGTTGGCTTCATTGCACTATCGGGGGTGGCTGTACTGAATGGCTTAGTCATGCTCACCTTTATCAAAGAGTTGCGACAACAATATGACCTTTATTATGCAACGTGGCAGGGTGCAATTTTGCGTCTTAGACCTGTGCTGATGACCGCTTGTGTGGCGTCCCTTGGGTTTGTCCCGATGGCTTTGGCAACCGGAACTGGGGCAGAAGTACAGAGACCTTTAGCAACAGTGGTTATTGGAGGAATTATCTCCTCTACCCTGCTTACATTGGTTTTATTGCCCGTACTGTACCGCTGGATGAATGAAAAGAAAGTTTCTTAATCCAATAGATTAGTCGATTTACAGCAGAGATATTGGCTGTTATCCAATATCTCTGCTCATCATAAATAGAATAAGGAAAATATTTTATGTCAGAACATCATGATCATAGCCATGCGGTTGTTACTGAAGAAAATAGTAAGAAGTTAATGGTTGCCTTAGGTTTAACGACTACTTTTTTAATAGTAGAAGTTGTCGCTGCTTTTATTACCCAAAGTTTGGCTTTGTTATCTGATGCAGCTCATATGTTTACTGATGTAGCCGCTTTAGCTATTGCTCTTGCCGCTATCAAAATTGGTAAAAAAGCCGCAGATGATAAAAGAACTTTTGGCTATCAGCGATTTGAAATTTTAGCGGCTCTGTTTAATGCGGTGATGCTTTTTGTGGTAGCAATATATATTGTATATGAAGCTTATCAACGTTTTACGAACCCTGCTGAAATTCAAAGTGTTGAAATGATGATTGTCGCGGTCATTGGTTTGGTCGTAAATTTGATTTCAATGAAAATCCTTTCTGCTAGTGCTGAAGGAAGTCTAAATATAAAAGGTGCATATTTAGAAGTTCTTAGTGATGCTCTAGGATCGATAGGCGTGATTATCGGAGGAATAGTTATTTATTTTACCCAGTGGATGTGGGTTGATACCGTAATCGCTGTGTTAATTGGCTTCTGGGTCTTACCTCGAACTTGGATTTTATTAAAACAAAGTATTAATATTCTGCTTGAAGGAGTTCCTGATGAGATTGATATTGAGTCGTTAAGAAATGATTTATTGAAGCTAGAGGGCGTTGAAGGGATTCATCAGTTGAAAGTCTGGGCTATATCCTCAAAAAATATTCATTTAACTGCTCATTTGGTTGCTCCGAATAGCAATACAGATCAACTCTATCAAAAGGCCTTAGAAGTTCTAAAACATAATCATAATATTACTGAAATTACGTTACAAATAGAAAGTAAGGAATGTAATACATTGGAACAGCATAAACATTAAAGTGCTGCTCTTTCTACATAATGGACAGATGACTAGGCTGATAAACCTTACCATTTTCCTGTATTACACTTCTATTTATCACACGCACTTTAAACACCATCCTGAGACATTTTAAAATTACAAGAATGTAATTTATGAGTCCTCTGGGTGTTAATTCTTTAAAGTTAGAATATCTAACAAGTATTAAATGAGAGTAAATAAACATGCTATTCAAAAATAAATTTTGTACTAAATTACTGTTAATTAGTGCATTCTTTAGTATCGCAAGTTTTAGTTATGCAGATGGCGGCTTGTTATTTCTTGAAAAGAATTTAAAAGCTTCTAAAGTTGAAAATTCTAAACAAAAACAAGTTAAAAATAATGAATCAAATGAATCAAATGAATCAAATGAATCAAATGAATCAAATGAATCAAATGAATCAAATGAATCAAATGAATAGTTGGGTTGCATAAATAAATCAATTAGACTTATTCATTCAGCAATATAATTCCTGAATGAATAAGTTTATAACTAAAACCGGCTTTGTTGCATAAACATTCAAAAGCTGAGTTTTCCCCAATCCATTCAAATTGGCTTTGTTGCACAAACCTAGCCATTCTGAATTAAAAAAGCTGGATGAATACTTTGTTGGGCTGAATGTGATTTCGGTTGAGAAAGCAAATTCAAGTTTTATTTTTCGTTGTGACGGCTTAGACAGCCCTGAAAAAATTATTCTAGCTAATAATTTATTAGAGGAAATTAATCAAAAAATCTATTCTAATTATAGATTAATTTAAATTTTCCTAAAGTTTTTAGAAAATCAAAAATGGGAGCTTAAACTCCCATTTTTATTAATGATTTTTTAAATCTTTTAACATTGCTTCACGCAGAATTTTATTCATGCGTGTCTGATAGCCTTTCCCTTGTGCTTTTAACCATGCAAGTACATCAGCATCAAGACGAACAGAGGTTTGTTGCTTTACTGGACAATAAAATTGCCCATGACGAATAGCATTACTTCAGTCTGTAATTTCAGGAATATCTGATAGATCTAATAGCTCATCTGGTACATTGTTATTCACCAATTAAAATGTCTATGCGATAAACCATTTAAAATGTCCTGTTTTTAACCACAAGTGAACCGTACCGGGTTTGTCGGAGAGTCAATATTCTGAGAGACTATCCCGATGACAAAATTAAAATATACCCCTGAA
>NZ_JAYWYV010000025.1:0-41117 GCF_048147885.1 Acinetobacter sp. 228 | reverse complement strand
TTTATTGATGAATTTATTCTCGATAAGAATCATCTGCTGCCACAGAAAATCTATAAATAATAGTGCGTAAGTCCTATATAATGTAATTTTTCTTATTTTTAATTATAAAATATTTATAAATCCATATAAAAATCTAATTAGCTTAGGCTAAATTTTTAATATGGATGGACTTTGATTATTGACCCTGACAATCGTTCGGCAAATAGCGCTGCTGAATATTGGTTGAATAACATTTCCCACTATAAACATCAAAGGCAATTGATTTCCCGCGAATCGCGGCATCTACACCTTGTTGCCGCATCTTAAATTCAATCCGGCAGGCAGCGTTAATGATCACTTTTTCGATATATTGGCTACCACCACCAATCTGCCGTCCGGCATCACACTGTTGATCCGAGGCAATAAAATGGCTTCGATATACCCTAGCCTGCTGAAACACATCAGCCAATTGAGAACGTACGATATAGCCTTGATAGCTCATAAAAGCCATCGTGGCTAAAATCGCAACAATTATCGTTACAATCAGCCCCTCAATCAGGGTAAATGCCTTTTGATACATCATCTCTGATCTCCGTGTAGTCTTGCTCCAACAGTCCATACAAAAAGATGTAGCTATTCCTAAGTGACAAATATTGAAGACTGAGGCTAATATGAAGATATACCCGGACACCCACAAGACAGCTAGTCGCACGGCATACCCGCTTGCTTTGCTTTATTGATGTAATGATCACTTGCTTAAAACAAGGTTTGAATTTTTAGCTTTATATTCTTTGCACGTTTATTTTTTTAAATTCAATTTGAAATCTAATAATTTAATTTTTTGTCAGTTTGGGGTGTTAAATATTATTAATGTATGTTCTCTCACGAATAATGCTGATTTAATAGGCATATCAATTTTTTTAATTCTATTAATCAATTAAAAACACAATATTTTGAAACAATTTCGTCCAATTTTGTTGCGTTAAGCTAGTCCTAGAGCGCAACTCGATGTAACATATCGGGTCTTTAAAATTAACTGTGATAGGACTATGCGCGAGTACGCTGTATTTACTTCGGAATCTGTAAGCGAAGGCCATCCAGATAAAATGGCTGACCAAATCAGTGACGCTATTTTGGATGCAATCTTAAAAGAAGACCCATATGCACGGGTTGCTTGTGAAACGCTTGTAAAAACAGGTGCGGTTGTACTTGCCGGTGAAATCACCACTACGGCAAATGTTGATTTTGAGGCAATTGTACGTCATACCGTGAACGGAATTGGTTATCACCATTCTGATCTGGGTTTTGATGGCTCAACCTGTGCTGTAATCAACATGATTGGCAAACAGTCACCTGAAATTGCTCAGGGTGTCGACCGCCAAAAACCTGAAGATCAGGGTGCCGGTGACCAAGGACTGATGTTCGGTTATGCAAGCCGTGAAACTGATGTACTGATGCCTGCCCCGATTTCATATGCACATCGTCTTATGGAAAAACAGGCTGAATTACGTCGTGATGGTACGTTGCCATGGTTACGCCCAGATGCCAAAAGTCAGGTAACTTTTGCTTATGAAAATGGTGTGCCAGTACGTTTAGATGCCGTAGTCCTTTCGACTCAACATGATCCTGAAATCACTCAAGCGAACCTGAAAGAAGCTGTGATTGAAGAAATCGTGAAAAAAATCATTCCTGCTGACATGTTCCATGCCGACACCAAATTCCATATCAACCCGACCGGTATGTTCGTGATCGGTGGTCCTGTGGGTGACTGTGGTTTGACTGGCCGTAAAATTATCGTAGACACCTACGGCGGTATGGCGCGTCATGGTGGTGGTGCTTTCTCCGGTAAAGACCCATCTAAAGTTGACCGCTCTGCTGCTTATGCAGGTCGTTATGTTGCGAAAAACATTGTGGCTGCTGGTCTGGCTGACAAGTGTGAAATTCAGGTGTCATATGCGATCGGTGTTGCCGAGCCAACTTCAATTTCAATCAATACTTTCAATACTGCAAAAGTATCTGAAGAATTGATTATTGCATTGGTGCGTGAACACTTCGACCTACGCCCATATGGTATTACCCGTATGCTTGACCTGATCCAGCCTATGTACAAGCAAACTGCTGCTTATGGTCACTTTGGTCGTGAAGGTTCGGATACAGCCTTTACCTGGGAAAAAACAGACAAAGTGGAAGCGCTTAAAGCCTCTGCCGGCCTGTAATTTATTCCTGAGAAAAGCCCGCTTTATGCGGGCTTTTTTTATGCTTTAATATCGATTCAATGAAACTTCGACTTACTTATCATCAAAACCTCAAGTAGCTCCTAACCTTTCTCAAATCTATAAAAGTTACATTTGACAAACAATTTTTGATCTATTTTCTAGCATAAATTCAAATAAATAGTTGATAGATTAAACTCCAGCTCTACAACAACAAAAGGATATTACCCGATGAAAAAACTACTTATTGCTTTAGGTTTAGTTACAACTGTTGCCCTGGTAGGCTGTAATAAAGAAAAAGCGCCTGAAACAGGTGCCACCACAGGTGAACATCTAGAAAATGCAGCAGATCAAGCCGGGCATGATATTAAAAATGATACACGTGAAGCTGAAGTCAAAACTGAACAGGCTCTGGATAAGGCAGCAGAAGAAACTGCTAAAGCTGCCGATGATGCAGCTGCTGCAGCTTCCCGCGCCGCGGATGCCACTGCTGAAGCAGCACGAAAAGCAACTGCTTCTACCGCTGCGGCAGTTGAAGATGGTGCTCAAGACGTCCGGGAAAAAGCCGAAAACTGATTTTAGCGTTCAGCTTGATATTGAAAAGCCTGCAAATTGCAGGCTTTTTTATGCATGATAGTTTTGGTCATTAATATCTATAAATTTAAAGTGGGTTTATTACCAGATAAAATCTGCACTTTATCTAAACCGCCCAATAAGATCAGATAAGCTGATAAATCTTATCAACAATTAGAATGACTTAATAATGATTAATGCCCTAAAACAAGCTGCATTAAAGCTGAAATTCAGTAGAATACCAGCCTTTATTTATTATTTTTAAGATTTTCACTCCCATGTCAGTCATTGTTGCTGCTTCCCAAAGGTCGAATATTTCGGTTTGGGCAGCTTTTATCTTGCTTATCATAGGTACAATCGGTGCCTATCAAATCGTTGGCTTAAATCAAGCCCTGTTATTCTTGATTGGTGGTGCACTGGGCATGACCCTGTACCATGCATCTTTTGGTTTTACCTCAAGCTGGCGTGTGTTTATCAAGGAACGTCGCGGTCGTGGTTTACGCGCGCAGATGATTATGCTCGCTCTGGCCGTCTTGCTGTTCTTCCCCGCCTTAGGTGCGGGTGAGTTATTTGGTAACCCAGTTAAAGGCAATGTTAACCCCGTTTCCATGTCAGTCATGATTGGTGCCTTTATTTTCGGTATCGGCATGCAACTTGGTGGCGGCTGTGCATCCGGTACCCTGTATACCGTAGGTGGTGGTAGCGCACGCATGCTGGTGACGCTCTTGTTTTTCTGTATTGGGTCAGTGATTGCGACCTCGCATCTTGACTGGTGGTTTGCCCTTCCGCATCTTGAACCGATTTCTCTAGTAGAAAGTTTAGGGGTGATCCCTGGATTACTGTTGAGCTTTATCATTTTTGCCATTATTGCTGCAGCAACAGTTTATTTCGAAAAGAAACGTCACGGTAGTCTCGAAATTGAGCCCAGTAGTAAACACCAAGGCTGGAAGCGCTTTATCCGTGGTCCATGGCCTCTGATTTGGGGTGGTATTATCCTGACCTTACTCAACTTTGCGACTCTGGCATTAGCAGGTCGTCCTTGGGGCGTGACCTCTGCACTGGCTGTGTGGGGTGCCAAAGGTGCAAGTCTTGTAGGTATAGACGTTGCATCCTGGGATTATTGGCAACAGGCGGGTAATGCAAAAGCGCTGGCCAACTCACTCTGGTATGACATTACCTCCATGATGAACTTCGGTATCATGCTGGGTGCTTTGCTGGCAGCAAGTCTGGCAGGTAAATTTGCGCCGAATTTCAATATTCCAAAACATTCACTGATTGCCGCTGTTGTAGGTGGCATAATGCTGGGCTACGGCGCACGATTAGCTTATGGCTGTAATATTGGCGCATATTTCAGTGGGATTGCGTCTGGTAGTCTGCATGGCTGGTTGTGGCTGGTGTTTGCCTTTATCGGCAATGGCATTGGGGTAAAACTTCGTCCAATCTTCTTCCCGGATGAAAAACCGCAGCCTGAAAAACTGACCGGTTGTTAATGCTTAAAATCAAAAGCCCATCTTGATGATGGGCTTTTTTTGTCTTCAGGATTTACAGCGCAGCTTTTAAATTACAGCCATAACCCATGGTCTGCTGAACCTGACGATAAGTCGTATAACGGTCCAGAATAAAGGTATAAAAATGATCGGCGTCGGAGAAATTGGCTTTTAAATTTTCATTCTTGGCATTGGGCAATTTAATGTCATCGACCAATTCCAGATTGTAATGTCCCAAGCGGTACATATCGGCAAAATAACTATTCATCATATCGCAATAGGCGATTTTACTGGGTTTTAATGCGGTACTGCTAACGAGATGCTGGTTCAAGCTTTGCAGATTATTGACATCTAAAGGAAACTGGTGCGCGAAAGCAATACTTTCGACTTTCTTAAATTTCTGAAAATCCTGGGCTAACTGGACATTGAGGGCATCAAAACGTTGCTGCAGTTCTTGTGCGGTCTGAACCTGATATTTGACTGGATCTACGACCGGTTTTTGTGGTTGTTCCGAACATGCAGTTAATCCAGTGAGCAGCGCTAATGACGTTAGCCATACCTTCATGTTTATACACTCAATTTAAATATACCAATGCTTATTATGCCTGAAAACAGCCTGATGTACTGTTTAAAGTAATTTCTCATTCATATAACGCCAGTAACGCTTTGGCACATATTGAATATGCAATTTCATGTTCTTGCGCGCCTGAATATTCACACTATTGAAATAATCTTTCCAGAGCTGATCATATAGCAGCTCTTGATCATCCAGTTCAATACTGAATGACTGACTATGACCAATCCGGATTTGTGGATCGATTATTTCCGCGTTCATCTCGACCTGATGCATCTGCTTTAAATCATAATAAATACCGTAATTACGCTGCTCATCATAAATCAGCCAGCTTTGATCCTGATAACGCTCCTGAAAATGTCGGGAAATAATCGGCAAGACATTAAAGTCCGGTCTGACCAGACTCAGAAACAAGCCATCTTTGGCTTTTTTAAAGCGTACAAAAGCCTCCATGCGATGCTTTTCCCGACCCACTTGCTTGGCCCATTGCGACATGCCGATTACCGCAGCATGACCATAATCTTTATCGACTGGACGCTGGTTTTGAAAGACATAAACTGCAAAATCAAAAAGACTCTGAAACGCTGCTTCCTGCTCTGACAGAAAGGTATAGTAAAAAGCACGCAAACTGCTGGAAGATACTTTCTGCTTTAATCCCTGCCACACCCGCTGCCCATGTTGATCATTAGAGGCCACATGGATAAATTCATCAAATAAACCTGTTTGTGCTTGAGGATTGGCCGTCACTATCACATTAAATTCTTTAAACTCGAAAGCACGAAATACACAACTGAGCAGACCAGTCATGCTGCCATCAAAACAGTAACTTGCCACTAAAAACCCAATCCTAATTGAGGTGAAAGTTGCTGCTGATACTTGGATTGCCCTGACATCAAAATTTGCTGGCGGATCTGATGGGCGTGCTGATCTTTCCTGAATTTCGGTGTATCCGCACAGCGGATAAAATGCTGCGCCCGGTTATAAGCCACGCCCATCCGTTTTAGCTGGTCAATATGGATCTGTCCAAAACGGCGGGCCTGTACAATTTTCTGGGCAGAACGCACGCCTATGCCGGGTACACGCAGAATCATTTTATAGTCGGCACGGTTAATATCGACCGGAAAGGCTTCAGGATGACGCAAGGCCCAACTGAGTTTGGGATCAATCTCCAGTTCCAGATTCGGATGCTGATCATCGACAATTTCATCAGCAGCAAAGCCGTAAAAACGCATCAGCCAGTCGGATTGATACAGGCGGTTTTCTCTTAATAATGGCGGTGCTGAGCCGATAGCAGGTAAGGCTTTCTCTTCAGGATTAATCGGGATATAACCAGAGAAATACACTCGCTTCAGCTTAAATTCCTTGTAATGCCGGTCAGCCATCAAAATAATGTCCTGATCGGTTTCACTATGTGCGCCCACCACCATTTGTGTAGTTTGTCCGGCAGGTACAAATTTTGGAACGGACTTGATCAGCTTGCGTTCATCTTTGAGCTGGATCAACCGGTCACGCACAATGCCCAAGTCTTTTTGTACTTCGGCATGGGTTTTCTCAGGCGCAAATTTTTGCAGTCCCGCTTCCGTTGGCATTTCCAGATTAATACTCATACGGTCGACATACAGCCCGGCTTCGGTAATGATCTCCTGTGATGCACCCGGAATAGTTTTCAGATGGATATAGCCATTAAAGTTTTCTTCGAGTCTAAGTTTTTTGACGACTTGCAGCATCCGCTCCATGGTGTGATCGGCTGATTTAAAAATCCCCGAACTGAGAAACAGCCCCTCAATATAGTTACGCCGATAAAAGTTCATGGTCAGATCGACGACTTCCTGCACGGTAAATGCTGCACGCTGAACGTCATTGGAACGGCGCGAAACACAATAGGAACAGTCAAAAATACAGACATTAGAGAACAGAATTTTCAGCAAGGAAACACAGCGGCCATCTTCGGTATAGCTATGACAGATGCCATTCCCTGTATTGCCCACACCCTTGTCTTTATTTTTACGGTTGCTACCGCTGGATGAGCACGACACATCATACTTGGCAGCATCGGCTAAAATTCGCAGTTTTTCACGGATACGATCAGACATGGGCTCAGAGGATATTTGACCAAAAAGCTATTATAAAGTCTTACTTTCCAGACCTATAAACAACCCGTCCCAATTGCGACATAGTGTGTCGTAACAAATGTAAATGGCACGTAACCCATGCTGCAGTATTTCAAAATAAAATAACCAATATGATTTGCTTAATTTGGTGCTCAAAGGCAAAGTAAAAGCATAACAAGGAGCAAATCTATGTCTTTATTAGAAAATCTTGGAATTAAACATCCTATTTTCTTGGCACCGATGGCAGGTGTCTCTACACCTGAGCTTGCTGCCGAAGTGTCCAATCAGGGCGGCTTGGGTTCACTGGGTCTGGGAGCCAGCAGTATCGAGGCTGCCCGACAACAGATTTTAAAGACCCAGGAACTGACTGATTGCCCTTTTCAGGTCAATTTTTTCTGTCATGACAGTGTGTCTGTAGATGAAGCTGTAGCACAGGCATGGATTGCACAATTTAAAGATAAATTTGCCGAATATGGCGCTCAGGCACCGGATCATTTGGAATGCATTTATCCGAGTTTTAAAGACAATGATGACTTCCTGAATCTGATACTGGAAACCAGACCGCGAGCGGTCAGCTTTCATTTTGGTATTCCGCATCCACATCAGATTCAAGCCCTCAAACAGGTCGGAATTCTGACTATGGTATCTGCCACCAACTTTGCCGAAGCCAAGGCTATTGAAGCAGCGGGAATCGATATTATTGTCGCACAGGGTATTGAGGCTGGCGGACACCGGGGAGTTTTCTCAACCAAATTTGATGCCTCAGTTAAAACCTCGAATCTGGTCAAGCTGATTAGACAGCATTCGTCCTTGCCCGTTGTAGCTGCAGGCGGAATTATGGATGGTCAACAGGCCAGACTGATGCTGGATTTCGGTGCAGAGGCAGTACAACTCGGAACTGCATTTGTACAATGCAAATCTTCCAATGCCAATGAGGACTATCGTAAAGCTCTACTTTCCAAGCCACTCACTCAAGTCAGTGCCAGCATTTCCGGTCGTCCTGCACGCGGCATCATCAATCACTGGCATATGGAAGTCGATACCCCAGACCGTTTGGACGTGCCAGCCTATCCATATACTTATGATCTTGCTAAACAGCTAAATGCTGCTGCTGCCAAACATGGAGATCAAGGTTATGGTGCATTCTGGGCGGGTTCAAATGTAGCGCAGATTCGTGAAATGGAAGCCTCCGATCTGATTAACCAGCTCGTACTGGAAATGTCGCACCCTTAATCATTGAAATCATAAAAAAACCTCTCTATATAGAGAGGTTTTTTAATTCAGCCAGATTACTAGCGTGTAACACGATGCCAGGCATCTTTAACCGCGAATTTCGCTTCTTCCCAATTGAGGCGGGACTCACCTTTTAACTGTTCCCACTTGGTACGCAGTTCAGGTTCGGCACGATCAAAATCTGTATCACGATCATACATTGAGCGGTTTTCATAACCGACCCGGTAGGCATCGCGATAGTCGCGATCATAATCCAGATCGATATAAGTTGTCCGCATTTCACTGAAATACGGGCGGTTTTGATACTCATCTCTCCAGTATTTATCTTCTGCAATCAGATGATCCGGATGTCGATAGTTATCGGCCTCTGGGTGATTTTCAGGATGCTGATAGTTATCGGTCTGTTTTTGATGATCTGGCGTAGCGATATCATTACCTGCAATTCCGCCTACAATTCCACCGATAATACCACCTACCACTGCACCTGGAGGACCACCTACCAGACCTGCAACTGCTCCCACAGCAGCACCACCTAAAGTACCAGCGCTGGTCGCAGCCAGATTATCCTTACCTTCATTCATGTCAGGAACATGAGGATTATCTTTTACGGGGGTATTCAAATCCGGGCGTGCATTAGTGTCAGCAGGATTGACATTCAGACCTTCACTACGTTCTTGTGGCAATTCCGTTGACGTTTTATGACTAAATTCTGTAACTGGACGATTGGTATTTGTCATATATATAGATCTCCCTCAATCATGACTACAAGCCAGAAAGTTCACATCTGGGTTATATATGGATGAATCTATCTTAGAGGAAGCCTGAGTAAGCAATGTCCAAATCCTGTCCAGTTTAAGTGAACAAAATGTACTGGTATGTATTAGATGCACTCAAGTGTAAACAGAGTGCTAAAATTTGTCTGCTCAAGATAAAAAAGGTTGGTATTTAACACAAAAAATATTACCTAAATCGGTCAGTTGTCCTGACTTTATTGGGTCTGCAGTAAATTCACCGCTTCAACCTGTACATCATTCATTGTAAGGCCATGTTCTAGCAGGGTATTAAAATAATCTTCTACCACACGATACTGGTCAGCGGTATTTTCTACCTGATACATGCTTTGACGAAACTCGTTACTAGATCGCAGTCCTTTGGTGTACCAGGCAATATGTTTACGAGAAATTCGGCAGCCGGAATATTCGCCATAGAACTCGTATAATTCTGTCAGATGTCCCAATAAAACTTCTTTGACTTCTGCAATACTCGGTGCATCCAGATGTTGACCAGTTTTTAGATAATGTGCAATTTCACGAAAAATCCAGGGCCGGCCTTGTGCTGCACGTCCAATCATAATTGCATCTGCACCGGTATAATCCAGCACATATTGGGCTTTTTCAGGACTGTCGATATCACCGTTAGCAATCACAGGAATATTCAACATTTCCTTTACATCTTTAATAAGTGTGTAACGCGCGGTATTCAAATACATGTCTTCACGGGTACGGCCATGCAAAGCCAATGCGGCAATTCCCGCTTCTTCCGCGCGTTTCGCGACCCGCATAATATTTTCCTGTCCATTCAAATAACCAAGACGGGTTTTTAAGGTTACCGGCACGTCAACTGCAGCAACAACTGCATCTAAAATACGCGCAACCAAATCTTCATCCTGCAACAAAGCTGAACCAGCAAGTCGGTTACAGACCTTTTTGGCTGGACAGCCCATATTAATATCAACAATTTGTGCGCCATTGGCCACCTGATAACGTGCCGCTTCAGCCAGATCATGCGGGTCTGAACCAGCAATCTGCGCCGAAATCGGTGCCAGTTCTCCATCAAAATTGGCACGATATAAGCTTTTTTTACTCATTCGCAAAGTTTTGTCGGACGTCATCATTTCACTCACTGCATGACCTGCGCCAAAATATTTGCACAAGGTTCTAAACGGGCGGTCGGTTACACCTGCCATGGGAGCGACAATCAAATTGTTTGACAGTTGATAAGGACCAATATACATATAAATTCATCACTTTTTTGGTGAGCATAGTATACTGCATCTGTCTTATTCACTCATCTTTTCAGTTAATTTACCGCACCATGAATAAAACTTTTACCTCTTGTTTTTCTCTTCAGTCATTGTCTGTGCTCGCACTTTCTTTAAGTCTTGCTGGCTGTGGCAACGGTTCATGGTGGTCAAAAGATGATAAACCAACACTTGAAGTTGAACATATTCGTAAAGCTATTCCAAGCCGTGTCAATCAACGTGAATCTTGGGCGCAAGATATTTACGATATTACTGAACAGCTTGGCATTCCTCAGACCAAGGAAAATGTCTGCACCATTGTGGCAGTAGTTGATCAGGAATCCAACTTTGTTGCAGATCCTACTGTTCCGGGTTTGGGTGAAAAAGCGGTTAAGGAAGTTCAAGGCCGTCTTGATGAAAAATTCAAAGACAAACTTGGTGATGCATTTGGTGGAACAGTTGCTGGATATTTTCAGGAAGTTCTTAAAAATCATCCAAGTCCTGAAGACAACTTCCTGAGTCAGATGCGCCGGGTCAAAACTGAACGGGAACTGGATGAGCTATATCGTGAAATATTTGACTATATGTCGAAGCATTATCATGTCAGCGCACTCACTGGTGCTGCCAAACTGGTCGGGCAGAATATTGCTGAGAAAATGAATCCGATTACTACATTGGGTTCAATGCAAGTGCATATCAGCTATGCCAAAGAGCATAAACGCCAAGGCGGCAATATTGCAGAGCTGCGTACCGATCTCTACAGTCAATATGGCGGTCTGTATTATGGGATTCATCGCCTGATGATGTATCCGGCGGATTATGACAAGCCGATTTACCGTTTTGCGGACTATAACTCGGGCATGTATTCCAGTCGAAATGCAGCTTTTCAGAGCATGTTAAATGATTTAACTGAAGCCGAACTCGATCTGGATGGCGATTTATTGCTATATACGAAAGATGGAGCAACCCGCTCACAAAAGAGCCAGTCCGAGCGCGAGTTGATCAGTGTCTTTGCCAAAAATAATTTTATTATTACTGAACGTCAAATCCGTGCCGATTTAAAAAAGGAAAAAGAGAAAGATTTTGAAGACACCATGACCTATCGTGGCGTTAGCAAGCTCTATCAGGAAAAGACAGGTAAAGATCCAATCTATGCCATTATGCCTGAAGTGGTCATTTCCGGACCAAAATTAAGTCGTGATTATAATACTAACTGGTTTGCTACCCGCGTCGATGGTCGATATCAAACATGCATGCGCAAAATCAAGAATCTAAAACTCTAGCCTTATTTGATTTTGATGGAACCCTGTATCTGCATGATAGCTTTACCGGGTTCATTTTCCATGCCTTAAGAAAACGGCATATTGTGAAACGCGGCATGCAAATTTTGCCATGGATTCAGGCCTATTATTTAAATTTCTATCCGGCACATCGCATGCGACCCAAATTGTATGCCAGCATGTTTAAAAACAGTGATGCAGGGGAAATTCTGCAATTAGCTCAGGATTATGCGCAACAACTAATATTCAAGTTAAATCCGAAATTATTAAAGCAACTTAAACAGCATCAACAATTAGGACATGAAGTCGTGCTGGTATCCGCCTCATTAGATTTGTATCTTAAACCGGTGTGCAGTTATTTAAATATCGATTTAATCTGTAGCGAAGTTGAAATCAAAGCCGGGAAATTGACAGGGTTTTATCAAACTCCTGACTGTAGTAATACACAAAAGAAAATTAGAATTCTAGAAAAATATAATCTGGATAATTATGCTGAAATTTATGCTTATGGGAATAGCAAGGAAGATATAGAAATGCTCAGTCTGGCGCAGCAAAGCTATTTTGAGGGTCAAGATCAACAGCTTCCAAAAATTAATATTTCAGCTCATTCGATGCCATATTAGTCTTTCCATTCTATAGGGTTAACCAACTAAACGCCTTTAGACAACGCTATAAATGGCATATTAACTTTTTACTTTATGCCTTGAAATCATCTTAAATAGCTTTGCAATTAGGACTTTGACTTCCTGAAGTATTCACCTCCTAAATAAAAAACCACTTCATTTGAAGTGGTTTTTTAGCTTTAAGAAAAATTATTTCTTAAACGGAAATGCATATTTCACAATACGTTTGATCACACTGCCGTACTGTTTTACCAAGCTGGCATTGTTATAGTTCAAACCATATTTTTCACAAACAGCCTGAACTTTCGGTGCCATTTGGCGATAGCGACGTGCAGGCACATCAGGATACAGATGATGTTCAATCTGATGACTTAAATGGCCGGTTAAAATATGGAAAGCCTCAGAACCGGTCAGGTTGGATGAACCACGAATCTGGCGCATATACCAATGACCACGACTTTCATTTTGCAGTACTGATTTCGGGAATACTTCTACATCTTTGGTAAAGTGGCCACAGAAAATAATACTAAAGGTCCAGATATTACGCAGACCATTGGCCACCATATTGCCGGTTAAAACCGGTAAAGCCGCAGGACCCGCGATGAGTGGGAAGAATACATAATCTTTAAACAACTGCTTACCGATTTTATTCTGCATTGGACGCCATTCTTCTTTGGTCTGCTCTTTGCTTTTACGGCCTTTGAAGTATTTACCCAATTCAAGATTCTGAATTGCAACGCCCCACTGGAACAATAAACAGAATGGCACTGCATAAATCGGTTGCAATAAATAGCCCGGTTTCCAGCGCTGTTCGGGGAACAGGCGTAATAGGCCATAACCGATATCATCATCCATACCCTTAATATTGGTATAGGTATGATGCTTAAAGTTATGGGTTTGACGCCAGTTGTCTGAAGTCCCTACGATATCCCATTCATAGGTCTGACCATTGAGTTTAGGATCATTCATCCAGTCATACTGACCATGCATGACATTATGACCCAGTTCCATATTTTCCATAATTTTGGCAAAGCCCAAGAGACCTGTACCCAATAGCCATGCTGGCGGGAACCAGCCTGCAAATAACAAGGCGCGACCGGCAATCGACGAATAACGAATGGTTGAATAGACACGGCGAATATATTTGGCGTCTTTTTCACCCAGGTCATCTAGCACTTCTTGCTTAATCGCATCGAGTTCACGTGCAAGTTCATCAAGTTCAAACTGGGTTAATTCACGGTTTTTAGGATTTTTAAAATACTGTAATTTTACTGGCATATTCATAGGATAAAACTCGCTTATAAGTCGATGACAAGGTCAGTCTGCGCTGAGTTAATACAAATTTTGAGCAGGTTGCCGGGCTCGGTATTTTGCGAACCGTTGACCAGATTCTTGGTCGAACCCTCTACTTTATTGCAGGCACATTTATTACAAATGCCCATACGACAACCATGGGTCGGTTTAATATTTTGCTGTTCCAGGCTCACCAGAATGGACTGGCCTTTTGGAATGCTGACCGTTTTTTTCGACTGGGTCAGGGTGACATTAATAAAGCCGGTATCCGATAGATCCGCCAAACTCATACTGAAGGCTTCACCTTTAAACTGTTTTGCCTGAGTAAAAAGCTGTTCTGCTTTAGATACAAAACCTGAAGGACCACAGCAATATACGATGCTATTTTCCAGATTTTGCAGATCGGTCAGATAGGTTTCATCCAGACGCGCAGCAGCTGGCTGTTCTTGAGTGGCATACACATGAAATGAGAAATTTGCATGTTTCTGAGCAAGTTCTTCAAACCGTACTTTGAATGCGGCATCTTGATCTTTTTTAACCCAGTACCAGAGAGTGACCGGTGCAGATAGTTCACCTTTTTTGCTCAAACTTTCCAGCATACTGAGCATTGGAGTAATACCACTCCCTGCAGCAAGTAAGATCAATGGACTCGTCTGCGCAGGCAAGGTCATGTCACCATAAGGCTGACCAAATTCGATCACATCACCCACTTGTGCCTGTTCTGCCAACCAGGTACTGACTTTACCGGCATTGACTTTTTTCACGGTCAATAAAACATGTTGCGCATCTACACGGGTCAAACTATAGCTACGTTCATAACGGATGCCGTTTACCACCACATAGACCGGATGATGCTGCCCTGCTTCACCAAACTTAAATAAGCGATTCACCTGAATTTTCAGACTCAGCATATCCTGTGCTGCATTTTCTATATGCACGATCTTGCCTAATGGCTGATTCAACGACCACACAGGATTGAGTTTCTGAATCCAGAAATTAATTGCATGCTGATCGATTACACTATCAGACAGTGCATTCAATGGCATTTTAAGTTTTTGCAGTACATGCATTGTTTGTGACATCACCTTGGGTTTTTAATTATTATACACATGTATATATATTTGTATATACAATCGTATTGTTTCTAATCATTTCACAAGCTTGACTAGCTCGGTTATAATAAAATGTCATGCATGAACCTATCGATGAACGAGCCTTCAATGAAAATAAGCAGTGATGCATCTTTACTACAATCGAAAAGCATTGATGAGCCGATTATCGTACGGAGTGTCGGTCGCAAGGCTACCATTACCAAGGAAGAGCTGTTTCAGGCTGCCTTGAATCTGATTGGACCACAAAAAAGCATCGCTTCTTTAAGTTTACGTGAAGTAGCACGTGAAGCCGGTATTGCCCCAAACAGTTTCTATCGTCATTTTAAAGATATTGATGAACTGGCCATTGAGCTGATAGATCGTGCGGGGATTGTATTGCGTCAGATTTTGAATGAGGCACGGCTGCAAGCTTCCCGCCAGAACAGCATCATCCGTAGTTCTGTAGAAATTTTTATTGCCCAGCTCGATGCCGATGAAGGCAATCTAAGCCTGTTATTGCGTGAAGGTTATACCGGCTCCAAGTCTTATAAACAGGCGGTAGAGCGTCAATTGAATTATTTCCAGCAAGAACTGCAAGATGACCTGATCCGTCTGGAACGTCTGAATAATAAAAAGCTGCTACATGCTGACATTGCCGCCAAAGCGATTACACAGCTGGTGTTCAACATGGGTGCCAATGTGATTGATATACCCGCTGAAGACCGCAAAGAAATTGCCGAACAGACTATGATCATGATTCGGATGATTCTTGAAGGTGCACGCCATCTGGAAGACTCTCAGTTACGTTAATTTTTCATGGCGTAAAAGGATATAAAAGAGACGTAATCAATGTCTCTTTTTTTGTGCCGATCATAAAAGTGCAAGTTGGGCTTTGACTACCTTTGCAGTAGCTTCTGGATGCTCAAGAGGGAACATATGTCCACCTTCGACCACTGAATAATCAATCTGGTAAATCTTGTGCATCCCTTGTGGCAAACCCTGCTGATAAAACTGGCTCTGCTCGGCAGTAATCAGATGCATCGGCACTTCAGGCGCTCGGCGTGGCGTTCTCCACCACCATGCGGGTACAGTCCGGAAAATTTCAGCTTCTACCTGTTTGGGAATGGTTAACGTCACCCCACCGCGTTCAGATTCTGGCTGAATACCGCTCTCGATATAATCAGCAAAACACTGCTCATCGAAATTTTTAAACAGACGGTTAGATCGCAAAGCTTCAATCGCGACCTGTTTCGATGGCCAATGATCCTTGCGTTTTAGTGTAATTCCTGCGGGTGTATAACGATCGATACTTTTCAGATTCAGCTTTTTAATCAGTTCAAATATGGCGCTGTTTTTTCCAATCACAAACGGTGGATCCATGATGACCAGTTTGGAAAACAGTTCTGGACGTCGATACGCTGCCATCAGGGTTACCAGACCACCAAAGGAATGCCCTAGACCAATCACCTGTTGCTGAGAAAACTGCTGCTCGATATCTGCAATGACTTCATCGACCAGATAACGCCAGTCTCGCGTAATCGGATATTGCGGATTCATGCCGATAAATGGAATCGCTTTGACTTCATAGTCTTGCTGAAAATAATCCAGAAACTTCTGGTAAGTTGCCGCAGGGATACCATTGGCATGAGTAAAATGTAGGGCTTGCTTCATTATTTTTTAAACGCAGTGCGTATTCATCCTGAAATCGTAGGCCAAGCTTAATGCGCTGCGTATTAATTTGGCAGTACAAAAATGCTCAACGCATGACCTCAAAGTCACTTCTCGCTATCTCTAGAAAAATAACAGACTTATTTCTGCGATACAGTCAAATGCTGCATGGGTAGAAAAATCGCCCCGCAACTGGCCTTATCTCCTGCAATGACAACGGCTCGTCCTTGAACAGTAACAGACAATTCACTAGCGATCGCGCTAACGGTAGTTAGACATTTGGGACAATAATGCTTCATGCCATTTAAATGTACGGCAACACCATGAATCAAAAAAGAGGGTTCACATTCAGTCACCATGCCGCCATGACTGGTCTTTGTGCCCAGTGTAATCAGTGCTTTTGACATGCTTTTTAGTTCTTATTTAGTGGGCCAATTTTAAACAGGAGAAAAATAACAGGCCAGCATTCTCCGACAAAGAATAATAAAACTGGATTTTGCCCATAAAAAAAGCAGCCCGAAAGCTGCATTTTTTAATGATTTAAAGCTTAAGGCTTAACCACAACCATCACCTGAATGGCTTCAGGCGTAACCGATAGACCATCCAGTAAGCTTAAACCTTCTTTCTGCAATTTCTGTAAACGTGCAATTTCATCTTCACGGATACTTGGGTTGAACTGTTTCAGATAGGTCAGGCGATCAATTTCATATTGCCATTTATTGCCATACACTTCTTTGGCTTGCTGCTTGAAGCCTGGCAAAGCACTGCGTGCCAGTTCAAGTGCCTGCTGATAACGCGCTTCAATCACATCACGACGTGCTTTCACCACCTGACGACAGCTATTGCCATCCAAATGATGTAGATAAGGCTTCAGGATTTCTGGTGCAATCTTCTGGGAGAGATCCTGACCTTTTTCACTGAGCAAGACACGGATTAACTGTTGCGGCAGGCTAGATGGCAAGTTCAATGCTTTCGGTGCAACCACATCGACCTTGAACCAGACTTCTAGCAATACCGAACCTTGTGGCAACGCCGCAGATTTTAGTACTGCTACATTGGTACTACCAAAGCCTTGGGTATTGATCATTTCCATCACGCTTTCAGTAAATGGATGTTCCAGTGTCAGGTATTGCGCATCTTCACGGATTTGTGCCTGATCACGATAGAAGGTGGCTGTCATGCCTTCCTCGTCCAGAGTCAAACCTTGAACCTGCATCTGATCGGTAGGCTTGATGATCACGGTACCATTGCTTTGTTCATCAAAGTCGATATTGGTCGATGCCATGAAGCGCTTCATGAACATTGGCAAAGTGGTATTATCATCATAATCTTCAAGCGCGTTGACAATTTCCTGTGCTACCACTGGACGGCATGAATTGTACTCTAGTAAACGGTCACGGCCTTGCTGCAATTCTGCTTCCAAAGCTTCACGCTGCACGCTGACCTCTTCCAGCAGGTCTTCAAATTCCTGATCTTTATCTGCAAGCAGACAGTCTTTCAAGGCAACAATAAAGTTTTCTTGCAGAGTTTGTGCAGTTGGTGAAATATTGCTGAAAATATTCAAGGCTTCGTTATACCAGCGGAACATACGCTCTTGCGCAGTGCCCACCAGATAAGGCACATGAATCTGGATACGGTTTTCCTGGCCAATACGGTCCAGACGGCCAATACGCTGTTCCAGCACATCCGGATTCGCGGGCAGGTCAAACAGAATCAGATCAGAAGCAAACTGGAAGTTACGCCCTTCTGAACCAATTTCCGAACACAGGAGAATCTGTGCGCCATACGAATCTTCAGCGAAATAAGCCGCCGCTTGGTCACGTTCCAGCAGACTCATGCCTTCATGGAACATCGCAGTACGAATACCTGCATGTAAACGCAACACATTTTCCAGCGCTTCAACCACTGGACCGCTTCGGGCAATCAGTAATACTTTCTTGTGTTTCAGATCTGTACGCAGCTTTTCCATCAACCACATCACGCGTGGATCAGTTTCCATCCACGAGCCATCCAGCTGGGCTTCTTCAGGCCACATTTGCTCACGTAGTTTGCCGTCTTTTGACCAGTGTTCTGGTGCCGGCAATGGTGCGGGCTGACAGTCACGTCCCGGGAAGCCTTGAATTGCTTCACGCGTATTACGGAACAGAATACGGCCTGTACCATGACGATCTAATAGCTCATGAATCGCACGGAAACGCTGCTCGGGAAGATCCTCAATCGGATGTCCTAATAAGGTCTCAATCGCAGCAAAATGCTCAGCCTCTAGCGGCATGTCCGACATTAACACTTCTGCAATTTTAGCCGTATGCTGATATTGTGCTTCTTCATCCAGGAAACGATCCAGCGAGTTAAAACGTTGCGGATCGAGCAAACGCAGGCGCGCAAAGTGACTTTCCACACCAAGCTGTTCAGGTGTCGCTGTCAATAACAATACACCTGGCGTATGTTCAGCCAGCTCTTCGACCAGATCATAACGGTCGTTGCCGCCTTCTTCTTCACTCCACATCAAATGATGCGCTTCATCAACTACCAGCAAATCAAAACCGGCTTCAAGTGCCTGCTCCCGAAGATCTTCATGGTCAACCATCAAATCGACAGAAGCAATAATCTTTTGTTCGGTCAGGAATGGATTCAGATCAGGATCATGTTCTTTAATCGAAGCAGTACGGGTCAAATCAAACAGCGAGAATTCAAGATTGAAACGACGGCGCATCTCAATCATCCACTGGTACTGCAGTGAATCTGGCACCAAGATCAGGATACGTTCAGACCGGCCTGTTTTAAGCTGCTGGTGGATAATCAGACCTGCCTCAATGGTTTTACCCAAGCCGACTTCATCGGCCAGCAATACACGGGGTGCAAAACGCTGACCGACTTCATGGGCAATATAGAGTTGGTGCGGAATCAGGCCGACACGCGAACCGACCAAACCACGCAGTGGACTGCTTTGCATATTGGCCTGCATCAGCAGCGCTTCAATACGCAGGTCATACCATTCTTTATAATCAATCTGACTGGCCAATAAACGATCTAAAGGCCTAGACAGCTGGATAGTCGCACCAAGACGGGTTTCATTCAGTGCCTTACGTTCTTCTGTGCCATCTTCAAGAGTGCGTACTACCTGATAACGCACCACGCCGTTACGGTCTTCTACTGATTCAACAGTCCAGGTAACACCTTCCTGATCCTGTAATTCATCATTCACATTAAATATGATACGAGATAAGGGGGCATTGCTGCGTGCATAGACGCGGGTTTCATCGCTTTTTGGGAATAAAATGCTGACCGACCGCTCATCAACATCAATAAGAACGCCTAAACCGAGTTCTGTTTCAGTATCTGATAACCAACGTTGACCAATAGCAAATTGCTGCAATTTTTCCACCTTTATCTTAAGTACAAGATTATGAATATTAGGCTCAATCACGGAACGTCATTGGAGCAAAATTCCACACCTTCAAGCAATGTATTTTGACATAAAGCTCACTAAAAAGTGAGCATAATTCACGTCGAATAAATAAGTATTTCCTAGAATGGCGCCGGACAATAAAATTCGACCAGCTGCTCTGTTTGAGGATGATAAAAACTCAAACGTTCAGCATGTAAACATAGACGTGAGCTAAGCTGTTGATGTTCAGGTGATGCATATAAAGTATCGCCAATAATCGGATGTCCGAGATATTGCATATGCACACGTAACTGATGCGAACGACCGGTAACTGGCGTCAGTTTCACCCGGGTCACGGGTTGCCCCTGAATTTCAAAATGTTCAACTGCCTGCCAATGTGTGATGGCCGGTTTATGATGTGCGGGATCTGCGATATGTAAAGGTGGACGGCTTGGATCATACACCACGGGCACCTCAACAGTACCTTCGCCTGCTAATGTACCTGCCACGACTGCCTGATAGGTTTTATCGGTCTGGCGTTCCTGAAACTGGCGGGAAATGGTTTTTTGTCCCCACTTGCTCAGACCAAAGATTAAAATACCGGAAGTGTCGCGGTCCAGCCGATGGATCAGTAAAGTTTTAGGTTCTAGTTTGATCAGACGATTGATCAGGCAATCTTGTAAATCTTCTGTTTTACCGGGAACTGTGAGTAAACCTGCAGGTTTGTGGATGACCATGAAATCGTCATCACGATGTATCAGATGTTCGGTTAGAAAATTACTCAAAGTTCAATCCCAGGCTGATCGCGAAAAACAAGGCGGCAATGATAGAAAGCTTAGCCAATAATTACAATGCGCATTTGTGTAAATGGTGATGAAATTTCCGATTTAGCGCATAAAAATGCTCAATCATAGTCCATCAAGCGGAGGATTGTAGAATGAAGCCTACCAACGCATGCAAAGATGGATACTGTAGTACATCTTCATAACGGATATTTGCACCATTGGCACGCCATATACCAACCAGACTGACCACTGCAACCGAATCCAGTCCATACTGTCTGAGGTCGACATGGGGATCAATATCCAGTGCATCCATATCTAGCTGTTCAGCCACTGCTAGCATGATGCCTTTGCTGGACAATATATATTCTGACGGCGCACTCAAGTTCCATAATCGCGTCAGGCTATAGCTGTTCATGTGATGCAAGCCTTGTGCCGAGATATTCTCGATCCACTGGATATGCTGCTCCTGACTGGACATCAACATGGCATCATCGATAATACATATTTGCTCAGTCACGCTTTGCAGATGCGGTAATATCTGTTTCAGCATCGGCGTCACTTGCCCGGCAAAAATCAGCTGCGAATGAGTTGAGGCATATTCGCCGAGTTGCTGCATGCCCTGTATCAGGTCATCGCCATAGAGATCGACAACAGGAATGTCCAGTGCTTTGGCTTTATTGCTGGTCTGGATCAGGTTAGCCATAAGATCACTGCTCTCTATGCCTGACATCATCCTTATATTTTGCAGTCCCACCAGTACCAGCACCGATTGTGTCGATGATAGCTGCCATTTGGCTTGAGATGGCGCAAGTTGGATTTTTTTGGGCATTGGGTATAGCATGAGAGAACTTCTATTTAGCTTCGTACAACATTGCTGTATGCTAGCCTAAATTATATAAATTAATAAATTTCTGATTAACACTATAAGATCAAAAATATTCTAAAAACGCTAGCCACATAAAAAAACCGTCAATTACCGACATATAGTAAATCTTAAAGCCTATGGATATTTTACTTCACTATATTGATTTAGCTGGAACTTTTGTTTTTGCCTTAAGTGGAGCAATGCTAGGTATACAAAAAAAATATGATATTTTTGGGATATTCTCTTTAACTGCTATTACTGCAATTGGTGGAGGCGTTCTTCGAGATTTATGCCTTTCCGCCACACCTCCCTCAGGCCTCATTAATGAAGAATATTTCATTGCAATATTTCTGGCATTCCTACTCAGTATTTTATTTCAAAATATAGTTTATTCTTTAGATAAAGCGTCTTTATTATTTGATGCCTTGGGATTGGGATTTTTTGCAGCCTTTGGGGCAAATAAGACTTATGCTCATACCGGTAGCGTACAACTTTCAATTATCATGGGCTGCATAAGTGCGGTGGGTGGAGGATGCCTGCGGGATATTTTATGCAGACGTACACCGATTATATTTACGAAAGAAATCTATGCAAGTGCTGCGATGATAGGTGCTGCAATTGAAGTTTTAGGTTCAAGTGGTGTTATTTCATCTACTTATAGTATTTGGATTGCTATAATTACCTGCACTTTAATCCGTTTATTTTCATTGTATTACGGTTTAAATTTACCAAAAATAAAGTTAAAGCCAAAATAGTTTCTAGAAATTCTAAAGTGCACTCTCCTGATTTTTATTACAGGTGAGTTATTTAAGTTAAACAATCTACCCTAACCCGCATACTGCTTAAGCCGATAAGTCTCTTACTCGAATAACCGGCTGGTTTTGATGGCATTATTGGCAAGCGCACAGGCAGAAAGCATAGACTGTGTGGTAATAATCTCATGGTTATTAGTATTCCTTTTTTTTAAATTAATTTCGCATAAAATTTTTTTCTATTAAATGAAAATAGAGTTTTGTAGATATGTAAAAGTAGATGATTATTTACCCTTAAATACCTACTATTTTAAAGGAAGTCAAAAACTAGAAAATATTGAGTATGAAATATAAGAATTATAGCGATCATTTTTGTTAATTACTCAATTCGCAAATTTAGTTTTTTAATATGTGCTGCTTATTAGTTGAGATTTTATTAATTATGAATAATTCAATACATCCAACAGCCATTATTTCAGAGAAAGCTATTTTGGGTAAGAACATTACGATAGGTGCCAATACTATAATTTATGACAATGTTGAAATTGGTGATGATTCTTTTATCGGTGCCTTTTGTGAATTAGGAGTGGATAATCACTTATCAGAAGGTCAAAAACTAGTCTTAGGTAAAAATTCACACATTAGATCCCATAGTATATTTTATGAAGGGTCTGTATTTGGTGATGGACTCATAACAGGTCACAGAGTAACTGTCAGAGAAAAAGTTTTAGCTGGTAAGAACCTGCAAATAGGAACTTTGTGTGATTTACAGGGACATTGTGAAATTGGTGATTATGTCCGTTTTCATAGCAATGTGCATATTGGACAACATAGTAAAATTGGAAATTTTGTCTGGATCTTCCCCTACGTGGTTTTAACAAATGATCCCTACCCACCAAGTGAGATACAGATGGGAGTAACTGTTGAAGACTTTGTATCTATATGCACGATGAGTGTTATTTTACCAGGTGCCATAATATCTGAAGGTTGCTTAATAGGTGCTCACAGTTGTGTAAAAGGTATCACTGAAAAAGATTCAATTTATGTTGGCAGTCCAGCGAAGAATCTGGGTTCAACATCACGCATAAAACTAGAAGATGGATCGACAGCTTATCCATGGAGACATCATTTTAAACGAGGTTATCCGGAAGAAGTGACTAAAGATTGGTAAAATAATAAAAGGTTCTTTATTTGAATACTTTTATCCTGACTGGAATTAAATGATTATTTAACAATCTATTTTAAAATTTTCTAAAAAACATCATACAAGAAATACAAAACTCTATTTTTTCATCCAATGTAAGTCAAACCCTTAATTTATATTAAAAACCCAAGCCTACCGACTTAGGTTTTTTAATATCTTTTTTTGCGTTCCATTCTTATCTATATACCAATCAAAATTAATTTATTTTATTTAACTGGTAAAGGTTTATTAAAAATTAGGAAAACTTCACCAAAAACCTCTCAATCGCTACCTGCGCAATTTCTGCATCCTGAAATGACTTTACACCTGACACGCCCATCGCACCGACCAACTGCCCTTGGTACAGAATTGGTTCACCGCCTTCTAGCATCCCCGAGAAAGTCTCCATGGTCAGAAAACCCATCTGTCCGCCTTTGATAATATCTTCAAACAGCTTGGATGGACGGCGACTCATGGCAGAGCATTTGGCTTTTTCAATCGCCAGATTTGCAGTCATTGGTGCTGCGCCATCCATACGCTTCATTACCAGCAAATTACCGGTTTCATCCACTACAGTAATGCTGACATTAAAGCTATTCTGCATCGCATATTGGTGCGCTGCATCTAATAAAAATTCCGCATCACTTAAAGTCAAATAATGTTTGGTTTTCATGAAAAATAGTCTCGAATTTTAAATGTAATCTCCCCTAACCCCTCTTTAGTAAAGAGGGGAACTTTATTTATTCAGTTGAGGTTCCCTCCTTTTTAAAAGGAGGGTTAGGGAGGATTTAAAAAATTAAAATTTATCCTTTCATCTCAGCAAAAGTTTCTTTTGCGGCCTGAATGGTAAATTCGATATCTTCATCAGAATGTGCTGCTGACATAAAGCCGGCTTCAAATGCTGAAGGTGCAAGGTTTACGCCACGATCGAGCATACCATGGAAGAATTTACGGAAAGCATCGACATCACATTTCAACATCGAATCAAAGCTGGTGATGTCTTCCTGGTCGGTAAAGTACAGACCAAACATTCCACCAACCTGTTGTGTCTTGAATGGAATGCCTGCGTCATCCGCAGCAGCTTGCAAGCCAACCAGCAGCTTCTCAAGTTGAGCAGACAGTTTCTCGTAGAAACCTGGTTCACGCAGATGTTTAAACATCTCAATCCCGGCACGCATCGCCAGCGGATTACCCGACAACGTACCTGCTTGGTATACTTTACCCAGTGGTGCAATACATTCCATCACTTCACGCTTACCACCGAAAGCGCCCACTGGCAGACCTGCACCAATAATTTTACCCAATGTGGTTAAATCCGGAGTTACGCCGTAATATGCTTGCGCACCACCCAGCCCAACACGGAAACCTGTCATCACTTCATCAATAATAAACACTGAACCATGTTCATCACAGACATCACGAATCGCTTGCAGGAAACCATCAATTGGTTTCACCAGGTTCATGTTGCCTGCGACTGGCTCAACAATCACGCCAGCAATTTCTGAACCAAATTTGGCAAAGCATTCTTTTAAAGTGGCGATGTCATTATATGGAAGGGTTAAGGTGTGTTTGGCAAAATCCGCCGGAACACCTGCAGACGTCGCTTCCCCTTCTCCACTGGTCAACAAGCCTGAACCGGCTTTTACCAATAATGAATCGGAGTGACCGTGATAACAGCCTTCAAATTTTACAATCTTGTCACGGCCAGTATAGCCACGCGCCAGACGGATCGCAGTCATGGTCGCTTCTGTACCTGAGTTGGTCATGCGAACCAGCTCAATCGATGGCATGATCTCGCAGATAATGTCTGCCAGTGTGGTTTCATGAACTGTGGGCGCACCAAAACTCAAACCGTCTACTGCAGCATCCTGAACCGCTTTAATAATCGCCGGATGCGCATGGCCGAGAATCATCGGCCCCCATGAACCTACATAGTCCACATAACGCTTGCCATCTACATCATAGAGATACGCACCTTGGGCTTTTTCGATAAAGACCGGTGTACCACCGACTCCATTAAATGCACGTACAGGTGAATTGACACCACCCGGGATGTGTTTATTGGCTTGTTTGAACAGTTGTTCTTGCTTTGGAGATAAGCTCATGAAGGCACTCGACTCAAAATTAAATCAATCAAAAAATTTTATGCTGTAGCTTGAAAAAGCGCAGACCATTCATCTAAACGTTCAGGAATGGCATTCATAGGTAGTCCCAATATATCACTAATCACCGCGCAATAATCCGCACCTGACTCAATGACTTCTTTAGAATTTTCAACCGTTAAACCGCCGATGGCACATAAAGGTACATTTAATTTCTCTTTGGCCAGTTTTAAGGTTTCCAGACCAATATTACCGGCTTCTGGCTTACTGTCAGTAGCATAGATTGCGCCGAATGCCACATAATTTGCACCATCAGCAATGGCCTGTTCAGCCAGCTCAAGTGAGTTATTACAACTACGGCCAATCAACACGCCTTTAGGCAAACGTGCTACAGCATCGACAATAGAACCATCATCCTGGCCCAAATGCACACCCACGCCGTATTTAACCGCCATTTCAAGATCATCATTAATCACGAAAGGTACACCATATTCAGCACACATGGCTTTCATATACTCGATTTCGTAAATTTGATCTTCTTTCGCCACTTTTTTACGACGATATTGCAAGACCGCAACACCACCATTGGCCATGGCACCTTCTAACTTTGCCAACAAAAGCTCTAAGGGATCATCATTGGTAATTAAATATAAACCGCGCATCTTGCTCGCCACTTGCTAGGATGGCTCTATTATAGGCATAACTGGGTTTGATTTCCGCAGTCCTGCTATTTTCAAGCCTGAACAGCAACAAATTTACAGGTATTTAGAACACTTGATCCGTTAAATTTCAAATGTCCCTATATCTTCAGAGATAGCCCGATCGGCAGAAATTAGCTTAAAAAGCTTAGAAATAAAAATAAGCAAAAAATAATTAACTGTGTTACTCACATTCGCTACCTTGCATTTTTAAGTATTGATTTATAAAAAAGAGATGTTTCAAAGCCAGATGGGTTCTTTTACTTTCGGTTCAAGTCCACACGTTTTCGTCTACAACCATTGAGGCAAAATTTTAATTAAGTATTTGTAATTTAATTATTATTAAAGAAATATAAAAAAAGCCTGGAGAAGGTCGCTCCAGGCTTGGAAAACTGATGTATTCATTAAAATATAACGTTTGATCAAAAAGCTGTATCAGCAATAACACAATTATTAGAATAATAAATCTAGACTTGCAAGTCTTTTATCGAAATTTCATGCTTTAAACGCACACATTCCGATGAACGTATGTCTCGCTCAACTGGAAATCTTATCGTGTTTTTGGTCAAGCAGACTGATATTGCCACGTAGAACATCTGCAAACATCCTCCAGTCCGAGATAAAACTATATAGCGGTTGTTTAAAACTGGCCGGTTTATTGCGCTCAAAAATAAAATGACCAACCCAGGCACAGGCATAACCAGACAGCAGCCCATAGGCAAAATATCTAGGCTTGCCTTGGCGAATGGCTTTGGCAAAACAGTATAGTCCAATGCTACTGCCTGCCACATGCAGACGGCGACTGACAATATGTCGATGCTCGGTCAAATAGAAGCGATAAAATTCATGATAATTTGTAATTGGCATCTGTGGCTGAACCGCGACCACGTTATTTCTTTCTGGTTGTACTTGTACATTCATTGCTCATCATCCTGACGTTTTTGTTTTACCTTAGCGTATATTTTAGCCAAATAACAGTTTTTTAAATCTGTACTTCTCTGCTTTTCGAATGTCCTCGGGACACCCTGATCACTATTATTTGAGGCCCATACGAACCAATAAAAATGAATCTTAAAACTTCTGTTCAAAATTTTTATGTTCAGGTCAAGTCTTACATGTATTTTGATTTTGGTTACAATCTGCTACGCGCACATCAAAACTATAAGTACGGCTGCTGTCCGCCTTTTCATAACCTTATTCAAGTGAAGATTCAGTGCATGCTTATACTGAACAGATAGGATGATTCTCATGGTTGAAGTTGAACTCAAGTTCCAGATTCCTGCGGCACGACGCACTGCGCTGCTCAAGGCACTTGATCCGAAAAAGTCTCAACAGATCCAGCTTCAAGCGAAATATTATGATACTGCTGACCGCCAACTGGCCCGGCACGGAGTAGCACTGCGTCAACGTCTGGAAGGCACATATTGGGTGCAAACGTTGAAAGCGGTCGGCAAAAGCCATATCGAGCGTTTTGAACATAATCATAACTTAGGAGAACTCGCTACACCTCCAGAATTGAATCTAGATATTTACAATGAATATCCCGAAGCTTGGGCAATTCTCAGCAATGCGCTTGGCGACCAGTTTGATGATCTGCAGCTACAGTTCGAAACTGACATTTCCCGTACTTTAAGGGTGATTGAATATGAAGACACGCAGGTTGAAGTTAGTCTGGATATTGGACAGATTCGCACACAGCATGCCGAGCAACAGGTACATGAAGTCGAGTTCGAGCTAAAGAATGGTTCCATTCAGCATCTGCTGGCTTTTAGTTTTGAATGGGTCAAGAAATACCAGCTCTGGCTCGATGTCCGCAGCAAGGCCGAAATAGGTAATTTATTGGCTGCTTCACAGCGGGTTAGTCCTGCGACTCTCAGCAAAGAATTCCAGATCAGTAAAAAAGACAGTGCCAGTAAAACCATGTGCAGTCTGATTGCACAGCAGATGCAGCATTTATTACCAAATATTGCGGCAATCGCGGATCAGATTGCAGAGCAGGAACATATTGATCAGGCACAACTGGCACTGGATCAGCTGCATCTGACCCTGCTGCTGTTCAAAGACTGGCATCCTCAGCTTTCCGACAAATGGGCACATCAGCTGGCGGCTTTTAAGCAGCAATTTGAGCACCTGCAACATTTACAGCATATGCAAAATAGCCTGGCGGGCTTCCTGCAAAATCCCACTACCACAGAAAACCTGACTAAAGATATTCTTTATGCTCAGGAGAAACTGGGCAATCTGGTCAAGTCCACCCAGAATGTGCATCATTATCTGGAATTGCTGATGTTCAGTTTAAGTGAAAATGAGCATGCTTCTCCGGATTTAAAAACTGCGGCACAAACCACCTTGCAACAGCAATATAAGGCTTTACAGGAACAGATGAACCAGACGGACATCACGGATTTTGATAGTCTGGATCAATTGGCTGGCCGGATTCAGGAGCTTAAATTCAGCTTTCCGATTTTAACCACAATCTATGACGTCAAAAATTTGCAAAAATACAGCAAAGCACTGAATGATGCACAACTGGCAGCCGATGAATATCAAACCTTGGCATCTTCGGCGGTCTATATTCAGCAAACTGAGCTGGAAGCGAGTGACTGGTTTGTTCTGGGGTGGTTGACTGCCAAACAGGAGGTTTATGCCCAGAAACTGCTTGAAGCGACCGAACAGTTCCTGGTGAGCCGTAAATTTTTAAAATAATTATATTGAAATAAATTTCACGAGAAATAGCTTAAGCACACCTTCTGTAGTGTGCTTTTTTTGTTGCAGAAGCACATCACAACCTTGCTAATCTTTGGGCTATATTAATCTGTAAACCCAACATCGCGGAGGAATAACCCGATGGCAGAAATAGAACTCAAATTTCAGATCCCACCCCAGTCCCGGGTACAATTTGAGCAGGACATTCAGAAACTTCAGCCGACTCGGCATCGCTTGTGTGCCAGATACTTTGACACTGAGACACAGCAATTACAACAACATCAGATTGCACTCCGACAACGTCTGGAAGACCAGCAATGGATTCAGACACTGAAAGCAGCGACTGAACACCACTTTGAACGTTTTGAACTTGAACATGAGTTAAAAAGCCCTCCTGAACATTGTGACTTTCAGTTATACCGCAAACATAAACCGGCCAAAAAAATCCTAAAACAGGCGCTTGGTGATTTGGAGACGCCCCTCATTCTGCAATTTGAAACAGATGTCGCGCGATATGTACTCACAGAAAGCCATCTGGACAGCCAGATTGAAATTGCTTTTGATGTCGGTGAAATTCGCCACAATAATCAAACCATTGATATTTATGAGGTTGAATTTGAGCTTAAATCTGGTCAATTGAGTGAATTAATTGATTTCATTCAGCCTTGGGTACAACGTTATGCTTTATGGCTAGATACCCGGAGCAAATCGGAACGCGGCTATACCTTGTTACAGGAGGAAGAGAATCTTCCGGTTCAGTATCAACTTCCCTTAGTGCTTGAACAGAAAGACCAAATCAGCACGATTTTGCAAAAGATTGTTGCCAATTGCCTGGCTCATCTTTTCCCCAATGCTACTGCAATTGCAGCCGAGACTTATAATAGTGATCATGTGCATCAGGCACGTGTCGCGATTCGGCGTTTGCGCAGCGCATTTAAAATTTTCCAGTCCGTGACCGAGCATGTGCAGCCTGAATGGCAGGAACAGCTGCGGGATATTTTCCAGCAGCTCGGTTCTACCCGAGATCGAGATGCTCTGACAGAAAGTCTGATTCCACAACTGGAAAAAGCAGGTTCCCCCCTATTGAAATTGCCGCCACACTCACAAAAACCGCCTGATATTAGTGCGTTGTTCAGAAGTCCTGCTACCGTAACATTAATGCTGCAACTGCTCTGTTTTAGCCTGGAGGAAATGCAGGACAAGACCCGGTCTTCTCATAAGATATTACGTAAAGGTCTGAGCAAGCTGCATCAGCAAATCTGTGAGGATGCCAAGAACTATCAGGAACTGGATATTGAATCCCGGCATCGGACACGCAAACGGGTCAAGCGCTTACGCTATAATGTAGAATTCCTGCAAAGCTTATTTCCCGAAAAAGAGGTGAAAGCTTATTTGAAAGCCTTAAAGCCCTTACAGGAAAGTCTGGGGCATTATAATGACGTATTTGTAGCCCAAGAGCTATTCAGACCTTACGTCAAACAACAGGGCAAGGCCTGGTTTGTGCTGGGCTGGATAAGCGCGGAGCAACAGCGTTTGTCGAGCGAAGCAGCAGAACGTTTACAGCAGTTTGCCGAAAATACCAAGCCCTTCTGGTAAGACGGGCTCGGTCACTGCTCTACCGATATTTGCCGAATACTTTCCAGATATGGTTGTCTGCCAGAGGATCGTTATAACTGTCACTACGCTGCTTGCGTGGCTTATCGCGTGCATCGATCAGCTCAAAATGTGGCTCGACACTCAGTACAATCCCATTGACGTAAAAACGGGTGCGCGTATATTCACTTTGACCATGCTGAAATACATAAGTGCGCAGATCAACAAATTCACGGTGTGCCACTAATGCTGCGGTATCGTCACTATCCAGCCACTGCCGCATGGCAGTAACCTGCTCGGGTTCGAACTGGCCGCATTTTTCGATCAGGCTGGTGACCCCACGAAAAGTTTTGGATTCTTTGGCACGGGTTTTATTGATCCGGATCCGGTCAACATGAAAGTAAAATAGCGGCAGGTTTAAATGGCTCGGCAAATGGATCGCATCCAAGATTTCATCTTCCATAAAAGGCTGAAACAGATCCTGTGCCCTTTCAATCAGACCGAGCCACTGACTATAGTATTCATCTACCTGTGACTGGCTGCCATAATAAATCGGCAAGCCTTCAACATTGGCCAGATTTGCCGGTGGCCAGATATTCTGGCGCAATAAGGCAATATCACTTTTTAAACTTTGTACCGCAATCGCATCCTGCATGGCATTCACTTTTATATGCTTAGGCTATTTTTTAGATTAAGGCAAAGGTTTAGTTTCTGCAAGGCTTTGCCTATAATTAGCGATTGAGATTTTAGTGTTAGGAACAAATTCATGGTTCAAAAGATTGAAGCAACCGATGTAACCGAAGAAGAAGCGTTAAATGCGGCATTCTTTGAACGTGCTGATGAATTTATTCAACAAGCCAACGAGTTTTGTCGCGTAGAAAAAGGCTCACAGGAAAAACCAAGCGATAAGCGCGGTCAAGTCAGTGCAGCGATGTTATTTGGTACTGCCCGTTTCAATACCTGGGTGGCAGCAAATAATTTTAAAGATGGCAACGAGATGCGTGATGCCAAAGATCAGGTCATGTCTTATATCTTGCAGCAATTTCAAATGATGCTGGAAGATAACTATGATGAATACTGTGAACAGTTCGAAAACTATTTGCGTTTCCGTCACAATGAAGAGTTTCATGCCAACAAGCATAACCATGATCACAAGCACGATCATTGATTAAAATATGAAAAGCCCTGCGGGGCTTTTTTTATTTACTGTAATTTATCATATTGACTTTGAAATGATTTTTGTCCTATATAAGTTGAATAATAAATAAACTAAAACAAGGTATAGCATGCAGCAACTTCCCTTCCCGATCATTGACCCACATATTCACCAATGGGATCCGTACAACACCCCACATGCAGCAGCACTCGCGGTCAAGCTGTTTGACAAACATCCTAGATTGCTGGACAAGATGGTTCGACTGTTAAAACCCAAAGATGTCATTGAGACCATTGGCCTGACCCAGCACCTGACTGCACCCTACCTGCCTGCAAATTACAAGAGAGATGCAGGACATTATGAAGTAGAGCAAGTTGTGCATGTTGAAGCCAGCTGGCATGACCATAAAGGCACAGGCGTGGTGGATGAAACCCGTTTCATCGCTGGACTTCCTTTTGATCAGTATAATATCCGGTTAGGTGGAATCGTCGCCACGGCAGATCCACGGCAGAAAAATTTCAAACAGTTAATTGAATTGCATCGCGAAACTTCTCCCAAATTTCGCGGCATCCGTAAAATGGCTGCGGTACATCCAGATAAAGGGATTCATGCCTGGACCGATGAACCGCATCTATATCGCAACACAGATTTCCTGAAGGGCTTTGAAGAACTGGCCACGCAAGATTTAAGCTTTGATGCCTGGGTGTACTCTACCCAGATTTCAGATGTTACTGCGCTAGCCAAAGCCTTTCCTGAAACGCCCATCGTGCTAGATCATCTTGGTACGCCCGCAGGTTTATTTGGCAAGGTGGGCAAAGCTACAGGTAAGACCAAACAAGATCACACCCAGATATTTGCAGACTGGAAATATCAGTTGGCAGAACTGGCCGAATGCAAAAATGTATCGACCAAAATGTCTGGTCTGTTTATGCCAGTCTTGGGACATGATTTTCACACGCAAAAACGGCTGGCAACTAAACAGGAATTAGTCGAATGTGCCGCACCCCTGATCCAGCATGCTTTATACTGCTTTGGGTCTGGGCGCGTGATGTTTGCATCCAACTTCCCAATGGACAGTGTCAGCAGCTCACTCACCAACATTATTGATGCCTTTAGCGATATTGTTCAGGACTATGATGAAAACGCGTTAAAGCCGATCTTTTATGAAAATGCTAAACGTTTTTATCGACTTTGAGTGAATGAGGACATGTTAAGTTGGATAACAGATCCCAGTCTAAATACGCCTTCAGGCAAAGGACTTTGTATTTTACTCAATATTATTTCAAGCTGGATAACGTCTTATTATTATCAAATGGTGATCCATCATTCTTTTGATCGAGATATTGCTTTCTGTTCAGCTTTGATTGGTGGTGGAATATTGATTTTTCTTCTTATTGCATCTGATTGGAGTCTGCCCCTATCTATCCTTGCAAGCATAACTGAAGGGATTGTTTTTAGCCATAGAGCAATCTAGAACATAAAGCTCAAATAAATAAAAAATCCCCTCACTTGAGGGGATTTTTTGATTAACACTATGATTTTTTAACTTCCTTCCCATATTGATCGGCCATCACTTCAACCAGCTGGTCCGGCTTGATGTATTTTTTAATCATGGCATCAATATCAGCTTTATTCAGTTTAGCAATCGCCTGATCACGTTTTTCCCGGTAAACCAGATTACGGTCTTTTTCCAGCTGTGGGATAAGCATAGTATGAATACGACGATCATCTTCAAGTGCAGTTAAACGCTGTTTTAAGATACTGGCTTTTGCCGCTTCGACTTCCTGTTCAGTCACGCCACGTGTCAGCAGTTCATTGAGTACCTTATGCACTGCTTGGGAAACCTGTGCGGATTTTCCAGCCGTATAATTGGCACTAATCATCATGGCGCCCACATCTGCCCATTCATCGAGTTGCACATCCGCACTAAAACCATAGACTAGTGCATTTTTCTCACGTAGCTCTTGTGCCAGTCGTGACGATAACTGTGAATCACCCAGAATATAACGAAGTACCTGTAATGCAGGTGCATCGGCATGATCTGCGCCGACCGGCATGCTCATGAATGCCTCATAACTCCCGAATTCACGCTGCTCGGACAAAGCATGAATTTTCTGGGCTGGATAGCTTCGATATTCCGATTTCAGACGCTCATAAGGCTGTGTAGCTTTCCAGTCTGAAAAACTGTTTTTCAGTACATTTTGCATCGATTTCGGATTAAATTCGCCTGTAACCGCAATTTGCGCATGCTGGGTTTTTAAAAACTGCTGATACAGTGCCACAACCTGTTCGCGAGTCGCTTTCTGATACTGTTTTTTGGCCAGTTCCGGCTCGAAATGGAAACGCAGATCGCCAGGCTGATAGATCTCGATCGTTCGGGCCATCGTCAAGCTCGACACCGTATCTGGTTCGGTATAAGGACGATCTAGGCTGGATAAAATTTGCCCCTTGATCAAGTCAAACTGGCTTTGCTCAAATGTAGGGGTTTTCAGCACATCAACCACATACTGGAAAAACTCTTCAAACTTTTCTTTTTTAGCGCTGATTTGCAAGGTCAGGCCATTACTGGATGCACTGGCAGTCGCAGAACCACCTACCTCAATAATTTTATCGGCAATCTGCTGCAGACTCTGGTCTTTTGATGCGCGTAACAATAAGTAAGCCGTCAGATCCAGAATCTCGCCTTTATTCATCAGGCTTTGTGCAGTACCAAAATCTAGAGAAATTGTGGCATAGACTTTATCATCGCGTGTAGTGGTCGGAAACAGCGCATATTTAATGCCATTTTTTAACTTGCCACGCTGAATCTGTTTGTCTTTACTATGCAAATACTGTTTGGACTGCTGTATATATTTTTTTACTTCAGCCTGATAGACACTGACATCTTTCAGTGGCTCTTCTGCTTGCACCTGCTGATCCAGGGTTTTTGCCGGTGCTTCTGTTTGTGCAAGTTCTTGTGCTTTCTTCTGATCTTCCGGTGTAGGTAAGATATTGCCAGAAATACGGTATTCAGGTTTAAAGAAGTTCTTAAAGTCCTGATTGACCTGATTCACACTCAGGCTTTGAATTGCATTCAGATCTTTAAAATACTTGCTCCAGTCACCCGAATACGTCACAGCATAATCACTTAAACGTGAACCCAAAGCAGTCGCACTACTTTTAATATTATCTGCCTGATTCCGGGTCAGATTTTTAGCCCGATCCAGTTCTGCCTGAGTAAAAGGCTGGTTCTTTTCTACTCCCTGAATCAGCCCCTGTTCAATATCCTGTGGCTGATGATTCGGGGCATAGATTGCCCCCATAAACACCAGATTGAAGTCTTTATCAAGCCAGGTACTGGATTGCACCGCTGTTGACTTCCCAGTTTCCACCATACTCTGATAGAGATGCCCACTTGGCTGCAAAGTATAGAGCGTTGGCGAAACAGCCAAAGCCGTTTTAATGTTTTCTTCTGATTGGTTTAAATAAATATTAAACCTTGCCAGATCACTACCTTTTCGCACGGTAAATTCACGCTGTTTGATCTGCTCGGGTTTAAGCGCCGGCACTTTCACTTGCGCCGGTACATTTCGGGACTGAATCGGACTGAAATGCGTATCCAGCTGTTTTAATACCTCTGCCTTGTCAAACTTGCCCGAAATCACCATAAAGGCATTATTCGGTGCATACCATTGACGGTAAAAACGGTTTAATTCCTGCATATTGATAGATTGCAGTTCATTCAGATCACCAATCGGCAAACGGCCTAAATACTGATTACCATAGGCCGATTTAAATACCTGATCGATCAATACCGAAAATGGCTGGTCCAGCCGGATTTCACGCTCACGTTTTACAATATCAATTTCAGTCGGTACATATTTTTCCTGAAGCACCAGCTTGTCCATGCGTTCGGCTTCCAGAAAAATGACTTCACTTAATGCTGTTTTTTCAGGACGGATCACATTGGTATATTTGGTCGAGTAATAGTCGGTACTGGCATTGGTCATCAAGGTGTATTGATCCAGTCGGCGCTGGAACTCATCCCCTTTGACATTTTCTGTACCTTTAAAGGCCAAATGTTCCAGCAGATGGGCCAGTCCGCCCTTACCTTGAGGATCGTTCAGGGAACCGGTCAGATAGACCGTATTCATAAAAATCTTATTTTCTTTATCATTCGGAGCCAGAATAATACGTAGTCCGTTATCTAGTCGATATTCTTCAACATTTTGTTCACTTTTCACTAACACAGGTTGTGCAAAACTCAGCACACTACAGCCAGACAATATGATAGCCAGACTTAAATTTTTATAACGTAGCAACATTATTCATCCAAATTATAAAGGTAAATTTTTATTCATGCTCATCTTGGGAAATGATTCTTTTACCAAATAGCCTATTCCAAGCCGAACCATCAAAATAACATGCCGCCTCACCTGACGACATGTATATCTATGTCATTAAATATAAATTTCTGCCTGCATATATAATTTTCCATAACCTGAAATTTCAATACGCTCCTGATCTTGCAAGGCACAATACAGTACGCCACCACGTGCTGATGCCTGATAGGCGACCAGTTCATTTTTACCCAGTTTTTCGGCCCACAGCGGGGCAATTCCGGTGTGAATCGAACCGGTTACCGGATCTTCATTGATGCCATTACTCGGTGCAAAATAACGTGAAATACAGTCGTATTGCGTATCTTGTGAAGTAATTGCGACATCTAAACAGGTATTTTGAGCAGTAATGGCTGTACGCTTACCATTCAACTGTTTAAGCAGTTCAAAATCAGGCGTTTCCTCCAGCACATCCTGTACCGATCCATATTCAACAATATAGCCCTGTGCATTCAGATAAACCTGTTTAAACGGTTTGCTCAAAGCATGTCTTAAAGCTTCAGGATATTCAGCAACTGGCTCTGCACGACGGATTGGAAAATTCATTCTGATCTTGCCATCTGCATCCTGACTGACCACAAAAATGCCTAAATCTTTCACATGAAAATGAATCTTTTTCCCTGTACCAAACTGATTGAATAATACAAAACTGCTGGCCAATGTCGCATGACCACAAAAATCCACTTCCCTGGTTGGGGTAAACCAGCGAATGGCATAATTCTCGTTATCCATCACTTTAACAAAAGCTGTTTCAGACAGATTATTTTCCAGTGCGATATTTTGCATCAGCTCATCTTCGAGCCAATCCTCCAGTACAATCACGGCGGCTGGATTGCCTTTAAACAATTCTGTAGTAAACGCATCGACTTGGTACATTTTCATTTTTTGAATTCCTGAATTCACGATCTCTAGTTTAAAAGCTTTTTTGCAAGAATAAACTTGAATATGTTAATGATCTCATTAATCTAGCCTATTAAATAAATAGAGCAAATGGTGCTGCATGACAAACTCCCATCTTCAAAGTGTTCCCTTAGAAAAAGCTTATCGTCTGATTACCCATGGCCCTACTGTACTGGTATCTGCTCAAGACCAGCAGGATACAGATGTCATGGCAGCGGCCTGGGCATGTGCACTGGAATTCAGTCCTGCCAAAGTGACCGTGGTGCTGGACAAAAGCACCAAAACCCGAAATATTATTGAAAATTCAGGTTATTTTGCTCTGCAAATTCCGACACTGAAACAGCTGAATATGGTCTATTATCTGGGCACACAGAGCCTGTATGATGTGCCGGACAAACTGGCACAATCCGGAGTAGAACTATTTCATTTTCCTGATGCAGATATTCCTGTAGTACAAGGCTGTGCGGCCTGGATACTTTGCGAACTGATTCCCGAGCCGCATAACCAGCAAATGCATGACCTGTTTATTGGCAAGGTGATTGCAGCCTATGCCGATGATCGGGTCTTCCGCGACGGCCACTGGCATTATCATGAAGTGGATGAAGAATGGAAAAGTATTCATCATGTAGCCGGTGGGCATTTTTATACTATTGGTAATGCGGTGAGCATTGATGCTCCTGAATCTTGATTTTTCTATATCTTTCTATTCAGCATACATGGAAGTCATTCTGGTTTAACAGATACTATCTAGCAACTCCAGAATACCTGAAATTATGCTACTTTATTCCTAATTTTGATTTGATGTGATGCGCTATGATGCCTTTTAAAATTCACTGTATTGATGTCCAGAATTCACTGCAAAATTATATCTGGTTACTTGAACATACCGTGTCACATCAGGTGGCCGTGATTGACCCAACTGAAGCAGACTTGGTACACGCCTATTGTGCCGAGCACGATTTGATCATAAGTCAAATCTGGCTGACGCACTGGCATAAAGACCATATTGGCGGTGTGCCGGGGTTAATCCAGGGGAAAAATCTGCCTGTGTATGGCCCACGGGCAGAACTAAGCAAAATTCCGTTTATCACCCATCCACTTGAGCATGAAGAACAGTTTAATTTTCATGGAATAGATATTCAGGTGATTGCTGTACCTGGGCATACACTCGGCCATATTGTCTATTTTATTGATGCAATTGATGTACTGTTCTGCGGCGATACTTTATTTGCTATGGGTTGTGGCCGGGTTTTTGAAGGAACGTTTGAACAGATGTATCATTCACTGTCTCGTCTGGCTGCCTTGCCGCCGCGCACGCAGGTGTATTGCACTCATGAATACACCTTGTCGAATGCACAGTTTGCCAAACACGTCGAACCAGATAATCCTGAAATTCTGGAACGCTTCGAGCAGATCGAGCGTTTACGTATGCTAGGCCAGTGTACGCTACCAAGCAGTATTGAAATTGAATTGCAAACCAATCCTTTTCTTCGTGCAGAGAGCGTGAAGGAATTTCAGCATTTAAGAACCTTAAAGGATGAATTTTAAATTCAATCCAAAGTTAAAAATTAATCTTTAGATCAATACTATTTAATCATTGGCACTGCATAATGTGTGCTTGAAGGGCTCGTATCACTTTTATATAAGGTGGAATCTATTGGACATTTACCTAAAAAGAGATTACTGAGCCATTTTCTTTCTTATGATTACCCCGGGGATATAAAATACTTGTCCTAGAAATAATCCTATAGAAATAATAAGTTTAACTATATTTATAAAATCAAAGGAAGGTAGCGAAATGGAATGTCCGGTTATGGAAAATATTAGAATAACAGATAATAAAAATGAGATTGATCTAGATAAAGTTCATCATTTCTTAAAAACCACCTATTGGTCTAAAGATATTCCAAAAGAAGTCGTTCAAAAAGCAATTAAAAACTCTTTAGTGGTTGGATTATTAGCGGAAGATCAGCTCATCGGCTTTGGTCGTTCCATTACAGACTATGCAACATTTGCTTATCTTGCGGATATTTATGTTAAACCTGAATTTCGTGGTAAAGGCTACTCTAAAGTAATCATAAAGACTCTTTTAGATAAAAGTGGCTCAGAGAATTTAAGACGCATTCTTTTAGCAACGGCTGATGCTCATGGCTTGTATCGTAAATTTGATTTCAAAGACTTGGGTAAACCCGAAGATTTTTTAGAGATCAACAAACCTCAAATATATCAGCAAGTCACTTAAAAATATTGCAGTAATATCAATAAGCGGATAAAAATTTAAAAATGAATGAACATTCAAATCATAGCTTCAAATGTTTGGATTTATATCAGGTGTATTATATTCATTTTAGTATTCTTAAATAAAAACTAGTCAAGGTAGTTAGCTATTTCTATTAAATTATCATCAGGATCTCTAATATATATAGACATGATATTTCCAATAGCACCTGTACGTTGAACCGGCCCCTCTTCAATATGAATATTAAGATCATTTAAATGCACAATAACCATAGCTAATGGGGTTTTCGCGATAAAGCATAAGTCAGCAGATCCTTTTGTGGGATGCCTCGCTTTAGGCTCAAATTCATTTCCAGCCTGATGTAAGTTTATTTTTTGCTGTCCAAACTTTAATGCTTTGCGATCATTTCCGAAAGAAACAACCTCAAAATTAAGAACCTGACTATAAAAATTACACGCTTTACCTATATCGGCAACAGTCAAAACCAAATGATCTAAATGTGAAATTTCCATATGAGTTCTCACAATCTTGCAAAGGATGTAGTTAATTACATCGTTTACTAAATTTAAGTTATTAAAATCCTCTATGCTGTTGGCGACTTGTTAAAAATGAAAATAAATTATTTCATTCAATGTACTGGTGATTCTCTTAAATTAAATTTATAAGCCACTAGTAGAAATATATGGTTGCTCCAAAATAAAAATATCCCCCTTTACATAATGACATACCAATAAAGTCGCCAAATTTTAAGAGTAACATTGGTTATGTCGCCCCTAATGATGCTATGCGAGAGCAGAAACTTAGTGCTTGAGTTCTATTTACCGGAACTGAGAGCTTATGTACCAATAAGTAAAATTAAAGAATCTGGTTGCTTTGTGCATAGGTATCCAGTTCCTCTTGATTAACCACACGCACCGCCTGCATTTCATCAATACGTACCAGCAGCAAACCACCTAAAGCAGGTTGATAACGACGGGCACTCCCAAAAGGCGTATAGGCCACTTTCGACTGAACACTAAAATTCAACCAGTCTTCATGTCCCAACATTACAGCAACCGGATCAATTCCTTGCTGCTGCATCAATTCAATTTGCTGTTTTACATACTGTTCAATGGTTACTTCAGTCATGGTGCGGGAACTCAGCCTAAGAATTATATTTATGCCAGTATAAAACATGTAAAACCGGACTAAAGGGCAGAAAATCATCAACCAGTATTTTTGAATGGATTGAATTAATGAGAAGAAATATTTTCATTTTATGGCTAATTTTTTATTTTGACCTTATAGGAAAAATTTAAAAAACAGATCATCTAAGATATAAACCATTGAATTATAAAATTAATTATATATTTCTATCTTATTTAAAAACTTAATATTTAGTTACAACATCTTCAATATTATAAAAATCATTTACTTAAAGCTTAAATTGATTTTTTCTTACTCACACAATGTTCACTATATATACAAATTCATTTAAATTAATTTAAATAAGGTTAAATGCCCTTTAAAACATTATTTTTCACCCTTATTTAACATTTAACAATGATGAAGGAGTGATCTCGTGAAAAAAGTGGTTAAAGCTAAAAATTTGATTGCATTTCGACTATGGTTAGAAAAATTGGGATATTCGGTACGTACGCTGGCAGATGATCGTGGTTTCAGTTTCAGCTTTAAGAAAGAATATGGCTTGGTCACCTGTGATCTGGCAGGCAATGCCTTGGCATTACAACTAGGTGAGGAATTTGAAGACCACTTGAAAGCCTGATTGCTTCTATTTAGGAGTAGAAAAATAAATTAATTTCTCCACTGATTCAGTAGCACTATTCTCCATTTATTCAGCCCATTTCGATGGGCTTTTCTTTTTTGAGAAATCTTGAGCAATAAAAAAGCAAGGCATTAGCCTTGCTTTAATATGATGGTGGGGACGGAGAGACTCGAACTCTCACACCTCGCGGCGCTGGAACCTAAATCCAGTGCGTCTACCAATTTCGCCACGTCCCCATCAGGGTACCAACTTAGTGTTGGATTTCTTTCAAACTTTGGCAGAGGATCAAGGATTCGAACCTTGACGAACGGTTTTGGAGACCGTCATGCTACCATTACACCAATCCTCTACTTCAATCAAATATTCAGATACCCGAATATCGATTGGTGGGGACGGAGAGACTCGAACTCTCACACCTCGCGGCGCTGGAACCTAAATCCAGTGCGTCTACCAATTTCGCC
>NZ_JAYWYV010000024.1:0-41392 GCF_048147885.1 Acinetobacter sp. 228 | reverse complement strand
CTATGATAAGATTAACCCGTTAGGTCAGGTGGCCTAACTTAAATAAAAAAGTCTCCGACAAACCCGGTACGGTTCATCATCGACTCAAATCTCTATTTGCAACAGTGCCGAAAGCATACTAAAAAGCTGAATAGCCTAAGCATTAATACAGTTCTAGATTTCGTCTGTGCTTCCCCTTAATGATTAGAGATCAATTCTCTGTAGTCATGCACAGAACAATATTAGAATTACAGGGAATCTCTTGCATTGAAATTGAGCAAAGTCCTAAAGCAAAAAAACAAATAATAGCAAGCCGTTCCTTTGGCCAGAAAGTTTATAGCTGTGACGATCTTAAAGAAGCGATTACTCTTTATGTTCAAGATGCCGTAAGCCGTCTAAGAAGTGAAAATTTACTATGTGGCTGTATTATTAGTTTTGTGCAATCTAATCCATTTGATAGTTCTGAGCCTTTTTATAATAAATCTTTGTCTTACGCTTTACCCGATCCATCAGACAATAGTTTATTACTTTCTAAAATTGCTACCTCAATGATTGATCAGCTATACCAGAAGAATATTGGATTTAAAAAATGTGGAGTTATCCTCACTTGTCTTGAACCTAAAGCTACTCATATTTATGACCTATTCACGGACATGAATAAGATAGAATCAAGTAATAAGCTTATGGATTCACTCGATGATATACAGAATAAATTTGGTAAGAGAAAAATAGGATTAGGTGCCAGTATGCTACCTGATAGAAATTGGAATATGTCACGTAATAAGCTGTCTCCCAATTACTTTAAATGGGATCAACTTATGAGTGTTAAATAATTAGTCATGACTAAGACAATTTCTTTGCATGTAACTTGCCACCTGGCTAAAAGGAATAACAGGAATTGAAATTAAAATATGCAGCGTTTATAGCTCTTTTAATAGTAGTGTCTGTTATGGCCTTTAAACAGGTTTATAACCCTTACTTTGATCAAGAAAAAGAACTAAAGACTTTTAACTTTAATGGAAAAAAATTAACGGCTCTTTATCTGTATAGGGAACATGATCAAGAAATAGGATTTAAAGAAAATCCTTTATTAAAACCATTAGTTTTCACATGGAAAAAGCCAATTTATACCTGTTTTAATATGGTCAATGTACCTTATGATTTAGAAATATTTTTCTTTAATGCAAATAAAAAAATTATTGGGTCAACTGTAATGGAAAAGTTTTCCCAAAAGCAGTACTGCCCCAAAGAAAAGATTCAATTTGCATTAGAAAGATTAAAAATTTAGATTTTTCAATTTAGTCTTTAGTATGCCTAAAATTACTTGAATAGTAACTGCTTGGAAAAAGTATAAAATATGTCTTTAATGTCGATACTGAAATCTTCAGATCCTAAGTGCAAAGAAGTGAAAGAAATTATAAAAAGTGTCGCACCCAAAAAAAAAGATTTCAAAACTTACAGTGGTATTCCTCCTTTTACTAATTATGAAGTGATGAGTGAATATAAATTAACAAATAGTTATGATTCAGGCTTGGTTGGTACAGCATTTGACTACTTATCAAAAATAATTTGTGCGTACTACACGAATACTGAATTGAGTGCTAAAGAATTTGAGCAACCTCAAATTACTAGCTTTCTAGAGGAAACTAAAAACAAAAGCATTTTGATATTATATAAAAAAATGCAAAAGCACATAGATTCTTTACTAGCTAATAGATCAAACAATTTAGAAATAAGTGAAGATTTTATTGGTGGAATTATTCTCATGGCTAAATTGGAAAATCTATGGCGATCTGGATTTCTACCAGTAGCAATAAAGAAGGAAATACTAAAACCAACGGAGAAAATGGTTTACGAAGATATATCTTCCCTAGTCAAAAATTTTGATAATGTATTCATTAAGAATGGACTTATTAAGCCTGATAGTTTGATCACATACAATCCTAGATATTCTGCAAATATTCGTGTTGCACTAGGTGGGATAGATGCAGATATTTGTATTAATGAAACGCTGTATGACTATAAAACCACTAGAAATCATGGATTTATGATCAAAGACAGTATGCAAATCACATCATATTACTTATTCTATTTAATGGATCGGATTATGTCGTCAACGGTGCAGATGCAACGACACAGAATAGAACGAATAGCATTATATAAAGCTAGGTTTGGCCAAATTGAATATTTTGATGTTAAGGATATGCCTGAAAAAGATTTAAAATATGCAATTTCTGAGCTTAATAGAATGTTTAAATTAGGTATGCCCGCTCAGAAAATTCAGGATTTTTAAAGGGCATTTAAGGCACAATAATGTGCCTGACCTTGTTATCTATCTTGCTCTTTCCCCTTGCTCTTTCCCTGCTGCGGATCTGGCTTATTAGGTTGAATCTGTGGCTGTGGCGTTGTTTTTTTCACTTCTACCTGTTTCCGTAAATAGTCCACTAGATCAACTGCTAGTTTCCTATCTTGCAGATCGGGTGACTGTGCTAGAGCTTTAGTAATTTCCTTGTAATGCGTCAATGCTTCTTTTTCTTGCTGTTTAGCTTTCTGCACACGGTCTGGACTGGCCTTATTTTTACCATATCGCTTAAACGATTTGCCTTGCTCTTTCATTTGTTTAACTGACTGTTTATCACTTCTGTTTTTTTGCAGCCTAGCTATCCGTTTTGTCGCATTAGCTTCAATCCCTCTGGATCTTAGTTTTTCAGCAAAACTTTCTCGCCATTCCTGAAGGTCAGCCTTCCTAATATTTAACCGATCCCCTTTTTCAGAAACAGCTTTAACAACAACATGCACATGCGGGTTTTCACTTGGATCTTTTGAAGGGTCATTGGTAAAGGTATGCTGCACCATCATATATTTATGGTCTTTAAAATGTTCCTCTGCAAATTCTTTTGCAGCATCATAAACGCCTTTTTCATCCGTACCTTTCGGCATAGATAACACAATATTAAAAGCCTGCTTATATTTAGATTCTTCATCAGAAATAGGTGTACCTGACATTTGCCAATCTTCAGCAGTATCTTCTATATCATCCTTACCATTAACTTTATTTCCGTCCTGATCAATTCCCTCTAATTGCCCATTCCGTGTGATATATCCCATGTGGGCTTTCACCTTCCCCATAGAATTACCTCCACCAGTAACCTTGACCATTACTTCAGGGGTCTTTTTACTAATTCTATCTAAAGTTGCTTTAACGCCATTTGGAGATGCTTTAGGGGCTGATTTAGCTGAATGGCCAGATCCATTTTTAGGCTTAGACAGGTCATTTAAAAAAGTATCTAAACTTTGGGTCTGATTAACACGCCTAACTTTAGATCCATTGAGTAGCTGCTCACCATGAGCAAGCAAGGTGCTTTGCACTTCTCTGGTAGTCTTACTGCTTCCGTTAGCCATTATTCCCACCTCTTTTTATTGCGCTCTAATACAGTGAAAACATGCCTAACTTGAGCTTTTACTAGCTGATGTACTCGCTCGACAAATTCTCTATCGTAAGATTCATAAATACCATGATTCATATTCTTAGCCATTTGGTTTAGGTTTCTACCAATCGCCAAAAGCTGACTATTTGATTCGCCAAGTTTAAGAGCTTCTTCCTGGCTAAAGAATATTGAATCTTTTGTGACATTAGCTGTTAAAACCGAAATGATATATTGATTCGGTTTCATGCCGACCTGTGCTGCTTTTTCATTAATTGCTTTCATCAAACTCGGTTTAAGCCGTAATTCTTTGCGTGATGTTTTTTCAAATACATCTATAACGTCTTGCGTTTTTTCTATTTCAGATAACTTTTCCTTGATCATTTTTTTGATCAGGTCATTTGGATCTACTTCTTCAAACTTAGCTAACTGATAGATTTTTTCGGCTAAGTCCCTTTCAAGATTCAAGGAAAAATCTTGTCCTGAATAATCTGGATCATTTTCTTTCTTATACGCATTTTCTAAAGCCCTCTGGAAAGGCTCACCTTTCTTGATTCCTTGCTTCTCACACTTAGCTTGCCACCAGTCATAAACGGCATTGCTAACCCTAAATTTTAAAACTTGATCCAAGTTTGATTTCGTCATGATTCCAGTACCTTTATCGAAAGTAATATTTTCGATAGCTATTCTGAAAGAATAGTATAACTTTAATTTGTGTCACAAATTAAAGTTTTTAACGGCTGTTGCCTATCCTGCCATAGATTATTTTTATTCATTTTTCCCTCTTTTTTCCTTAGTCATGACTAAGAGTAATAAAGCTAGGTAGTCGGGATAACCCGCCAAAAAAAAACCTTGCATAAGCAAGGTTTTTTTCCATTGGTAGATTTATGCTTCTTGTAAATACTCGATTTCAAGGCTGCTGCAATCTACAGATACCTCTGTTCCATCTTCGTATTTGATCCATACAAAACCCAAAGAAGTAGGCTTTTTATTTAGCATCAGGTTCGCTTGTCGGCCGTCATGAATAACAACTAAAAGCGGTTTTTTGATTTTGTCTGGATCTTCTTCTTTAGCTTCTGGCTGCTCTTTCTGGTTCGATTGATCCATCAGTTTTTTAACTTCAGGTTCTTCAGTCGCTTCAGCTTGATCATTCCCCTCAAAATTGAAAGATTCATTATCATCAATAATGGCGGTTTGCTCTTGGCTTTCTTGCGCCTGTGGTTCTGATTCTGGATCTGCTTCAGTCGCTTCAGCTTGCTTAGGTTCTTTTAACTTTTTAGATAGAGCCTGTACTCTCGATCTGATAATGTCTTGACCATTCTCTAAAGATTCATCCACCCAAGCGCTTACTTCTTCAGGGAATGATTCCCAAAGTTTGCGTAAGTCATACAAAGTCTTTGGAGATTTAAAACCTGCATCATAAGCCTTAGATAAGCACTCTGGCATATCTACTAAAGCTAAGTGAGTAGAAATAAAAACAGGATCTTCATTTAACTTTTTAGCGATTACGTTTTTCTTTTCGCCTTGCTTAATTTTCTTTTGGATGAAAAGTGCAAGCTCAATAGGTGAATGGTTAAGGCGTTCTTTATTCTCCATGACCTGATCATAATCATCATGATCATTATCAACAAAAGCAGGGATAGCTTCCTTGCCGGCCATCACTGAAGCTCTAAAACGTCTAGCTCCATAATTGATAATCCACTTGCCTTGTTCTGTTGGATGGGGTTTAACACTAATAGGTGTTTTAACTCCACGAGCCTTGATGGACTCGACCATTTTTTGCATCTGATCTTCTGGAAACTCAACACGCGGCTGATCTGGATCTTCAAGAATATCTGTAAGTGGAATCTGTTTAGGTGTTCCGTCTGCTACTGGTGCAGGATTACCTAGATCAATACCTTCCAAAGCTGATAAATCTAACATTCCTTAAATCTCCATAAACTTGTTAATGCTTTCAAAAACTGTTTTTAATTCAGCCCATGCGGTAAAACCGCTAGTTTTACCCAATTTATTTGTAGGTATTCCTTGTGCTTGGGCTTCAGCGATTGCAGTCGTTTTTTTAACGAAAGCATAGCTACCGTCAGAGTTTTTGATCAGGTACTTTGAAAAATGCTGAACAATAGCTTTTAGGTTGTCTTTCTGGAATGGAGTGGGTTCAACAATATTCGGAAGGATGCCGATTAATTTTAAATTTGGGTTAAGCTTTTGATTAATCGCTTGGATCTGCTTGAGTAATCCACCGATGCCGTCAATAGCTTCCTGATTCAACTGAATTGGACTTAAAACATAGTCACTAACAATTAATGAAGCTACTTGGCGAATGTCGGGATTTGGATTGGTATCAATCAGGCAAACATCAAATAAAGAATCAACTGATTTTAAAAACTTCTGGTAATTGGTGGCAAAGTTGTTATGCAAAGTGCCATTTTTTTCTATAGCTGTTAATTCTGGTGTTGCTTGTACCAAAGTAAAGGCTTCAGGATTTGAAATAGTTTGATCTTCTTTGGTCAGTATATCGAAAGCAGATACATTAGCTACAGTCACAGCCCCGCCAGTAATCAATGCTTTTGTAGTGTTTTTCTGGTGGTCTAGATCAATGACTAATACGCGCAAGCCCAAAGAATTTAAATAGTGGGCATACTGGCAAATGATTGCAGATTTACCCACACCGCCCTTTTGATTTGAAGCAACAACTTTTTTCATAGTTTCACCTAGTTTAATGGCTTATTAAGGGTCGCCCTATTGCGTCCTTATGCTGTATATTTTAACGTCCACCTGTGGACATTGCAAGCATTTTCTTAGTCATGACTAAGTTTTTTATCATAAAAAAATCCTCCCATAAAGGGAGGACGTAAATTAAAAATCTTCAGGATAACCTATTGTTATAACTGGCTCTGCTTGATCTCCACCATGTACGTGCAATTCTAAAATATGATTTCTCTTGCGACCTGCGCCTGTGATAATTACATTAAAACGTACCGCACTTGGGCTTAGGTGTGTCTTATATGCTCGGCTCATCCATAAAATGTCATGAATAACGCCCTCTAAGTCATTAAGCCATTTTTCATTTTTTACAGCCTTATCAACTACCGCCCAAAGCGCAGAAGTGAAGCATATAGGATGCTTATAATGTTCTTTTGCCAGTCCATCTAATTTAGGACTAATAGAATTGATTGCGACTAAAAAACCATCTTCAATGGCTTGCTGACGTGTGTAAACTGAAATGTATTGTTCCATGATTTTTAACCTGTTTTATTTCAGGTCGCCCGATGCGTCCTGATAAAATCATTATATCAGTCCACCTGTGGACATTCAAGCAAAAACTTAGTCATGACTAATTTTTTTATAGGGAAAATTGAGTAGAAAAATATCCGTTTTGATACCTGACTAAACCGCTTTTCAAATGCTCTTATTTGCGATTCTTGGTCTACTGACAGCCTTTTTTATATATAAAGCTAGGTTATCCCAGCACCATCCTAAACAGGCCAAAATAAGCGTATATAAAGCAGAACAGATAGACAATTTTTTATGTTTTTTTGGCCAGCTAAAAACCAAAAAAATCGCCACTAAAAAAAACCTCCCATTGTGGGAGGTCTAGCTTAATCGGCTAAGTTATAAGTAATTCTGTAATCTTCAAAGTAACCATTTTCATTATCTCCCCTTCTGATTCTTTCAATATGAGTAACATTTTGAGCTACTCGGCAATTAATCATGATTTTTTCAATTTCTTGGAATAGTGTTTTTTCATCAAATATTGGAAACCAAATATTATTATTTGATCCAGTTAAAACCTTATGACTGCAAAAATGAATCAGTTTACCTGTAGGATAGTTTGTAAAGATTGCAACTATTGAAGCTCGCATATTAATACCCATTTTATTTCAGATCGCCCGATGCGTCCTGATGAAAAACATTATATCAGTCCACCTGTGGACATTCAAGAAAAAGTTTAGTCATGACTAAGAATATTAAAAAAAAGCCCCCTTTCGGGGACTTCTCCTTTAAGCAGTCAAAAGTTTTTTATCTTCTGCCATTCTGGTTTTTTTAACTTTCTGGCTGCCGTGTAAATCTCGCATTTGATCTAAGGTCATTCTGCCTCGACCATTTGATTTTTTACCAATGAAAACCCATTTACATTGCACTCGATTCCAGACAAAACCCGCTTCTTTTAATTTGTCTTTGTGCTGCTTAGTATCACCAGAAACCCAAACCCAAACGCCAATAATTTCAATATCTAAACCATCCAGATTAATAATTGCATCAATAGCCTGTTTTACTTTTTTCTCAACTTCAGAGTGTTCTGAACGGCTTGACCAGAAACCACGCCCATTTTCGGAACTATCTTGATACTGATCTTTTGATGCTTCATTAATAATACGATTTAAAAGCTGTTCATATTCGCTATTAATCTCCTGCATAACTTCGGTTTTACCGCCACGATCAGGATGATTTTTGAAAGCTAGTTTTTTGTACTGAAGTTTTAACTCGTCTAATGATGTAACTGATGAAAAATGTTTCATGTTTAAATACCTGTTTTATTTCAGGTCGCCCAATGCGTCCTGATAAAATCATTATATCAGTCCACCTGTGGACATTCAAGCAAAAACTTAGTCATGACTAATTTTTTTAAATGATATAAATTTATAAAAAATAATTAGTTAAGCATTCTGTCTGGTCTACTTTTCTAATGCTTATATTTACGTTTCTTAGGCTGCTGATAGCCTTTTTTCATCTTATTTCTGGCTACTCCACATCAAACTCACCAACACGCTAAAATGAGCTTAAAACACACAAGATGAAAAATCTTTTTCCCTTAGTCATGACTAAGAAATTATAAAAAAATCCCCTTTTCGGGGATCTCTTTTAAATTGGACAAGAATTAAAAATTATATGGAATGGATCATTCCTATAAGCTGTCACTCTATATGCTTTAAGGCGTTTTTTAGTGTATGGCTCAAAGGTCACTAAAAAGTGTGAGAATAGCCCACCTCCCAACTGTTCAGGTAGCATGAACATTTCAAAGTTAAAACCTCCATACGTGCGGGCAGGGGGAAGAATATTAAACATTTCATCATATTCAGTTAGTGAAATTTCAATCGGTTCTAAATAGTTATTCTCTTTCTGAAAGAAATCTTTTTCAGTTATAACTGAAGCAGCAGCAAAGCTTTCTCCATAACTGTTTTGTAATTCTAGTATTAATTGACCTACATTCTTTTTAGTAAGACAGCAAACATATTGTTCATTAAGATTGTCTAAGTAGCCAAAAAAATGGACTGATTCAACTTCAGATTTCTTTAATGTATATATTAAAACTAAATCCTGATTCATAACTAAATACCTGTTTTATTTCAGGTCGCCCGATGCATCCTGATAAAAATCATTATATCAGTCCACCTGTGGACATTCAAGCAATAGCTTAGTCATGACTAAGAAATATAACAATGTTTAGTTAAGATCCCTAGAAGGTATATCAGAGCAAAGTGTCTACTTTGCGAACTGAAGCAATCAGTTAAATTTTCTCTTCCCTGATTACCGTTGCAAGGGGCAAGCGAAGACGACAAAATCTGTGATTTTGTCGAGCTGACCGCAGCACCGCAACTGCTCCCATTTGTTCCAGTAGCGGTATATACAAAGCTATTCCGGAGGGTAGCGACCAGATAGCATAGAAAAATAAAAAATGTAGGGATAAGTAAGGCAAAAACTAAATTCTTAAAGACTTATCAGACTGGATTTATTAGCAAAATATTACAGGTTTGGCCAAATCTTGGGAAACATTAAGTTATTGTTTTTATTATATGGGGGTAAATTAATATTCTAAAAAGATGGCAAAATATTCCACTTAGGCTAAATGCAAATATTTAGTCATGACTAAGGTATCAATCAGCTAATTATTAAATTTTACTATTTGAATGCGAATAGAAAAGATACTTTTTATATAGATTAATAAGAATTTTTGAAGGTTTTAAATTAAACCTCCATATTGTCTTAAATTAGCGGAGTCTGTTTAAGACAATATGGAGGGTATGCTTTTTAGATATTAATCCTGATCGTCCTTCTTATCATTATTGCTACTAGTAATAATCCCTCGTTTTGCCTGTAACCAGAAGTAATAGTCCATATCTATTGGCTTATGTGCATTAAGCTTATCTAACTTTTCAGTTAATAGAGTTCGCATGATTACTTTAGAAGTATCCTCGTCTAAATTACCTAAGAAATATCCATAATCTAGTAAAAATTCTTCGCAATTTACTAAGGTGCTAATTTGTTTCGGAGATACCTTTACTGGTGGTTTGAAATGCTTAATCCGATCAGGTGCTTTAAAGTGTGATCCATCATCACTAAATGGAATCGCAGCAGCCAGATAACCCTTTTTCATTTTATCTATAAATTTAAGGTGTCCTTGCTCTTTATATTCAGTTTTCAAGTTAAACATAAACTTAATAGCAACTACTTCCTTTCCGTTTTTTACGTTCTCAAATTTAACATTAATATTGCTAAGTTCGTTAATTTCATCTTGAGCCACATTTAAAACACGGCTTTTAAAATTGGCCAGCTCTTTATATTTATCCTCACATTCAAGCATCCATCTTAATTCTTCCAGATCAATAGTGACCTCTGATGTGCGCCACATATAGCTCATTAAGATCCGATACAAGCGAAGGGAATAGCTCGAATTAAATAAGATAATATGCTTCAGTTCATGGCTACTAAATGATTTAGTTTTTTCATCTACTTTTTTAACTAAGTCATAAAAATACTCAAAAAATTCTTTTGCAAATCTGACCTTTATACATTTACTTACTTTGTCATAATGGCAATAAGTCATCATCGGAACTTTAGCAGGTTCATCAGATAAACCATCTTTAACCAACATTGTTGGGTTATCAAATTTTGTATAAATACGTTTTAAAGCGGTTTCCGCATTTCTCTGAATTTCACGTTTATCTGTTGTTGTAAGTACTTCCTTTCTGGCCATTGGAGAAGTCAATTCTCCAAAGTTTTCGCTGCTCACATAAATAAAATCGTCATGAGTAATTGAGGTATTATTTTTTAGCTCATTCTTTCTAACGATGATCATTGCACAGTACATAAGCTTCTCAAGATTGAGATCAATGCTATATCTGGCTGTAGGGAAATCATTGCGGGTCACAACTAAATCGGTCAATTTTGCCCTTGTATTAGATTGGGTATAGTCCTCTAAACCTTGTGAACCAATAATTTTCTGCATTATTTTGTAAATCCATTATATCTATTAAGATCATTATAACTATACAAGTATCTTTATCAAGTATAGTTATTTAATAACTTTTTAATCTATTGTTTTTTAAGATAAAAAATATAAAAAGTCTTTTAAATACCTCTATAACCCTATAGTAGTATAAAAAAAATAAATATATTTTATTATTATCTATTTTGTTTTATTTCAATTACTTACGATGCGACAAAACGTATGGCTATTTTTAAAACAAATACCTGATAAAAAATAATCAATTTTAGATATTTAAATAAAATTATTACATATCATATACTTAGGCTGCGACAAAACGTATAGTTATGGTTTTAAGCCTATACAAATTTCTTCTTTTACCCCAAACAATAAAAATAGCTCTTAAATTTAATTATCTATATAAAACAATGATTTATTATATATATAAGAATCTAGTTAATTCCTGAAAAATATATATAATCGTATTCAGTAAGCATAATTGCAGGTTTGCGACAAAACGTATAGTTATGCGCGGAAGTTGCGACAAAACGTATAGTTTTGGGAGTACAAAATAGGTTAAGGCTAAAAAATACGCAAAAATATAATAAGTTAGAGTTAAAAGCCTAATTAATTACTGATTTTTAAGCAAAATTTAGCTATTTTTTGTATGCTGTTGATAAATCTGTGGATTATCTGCGACAAAACGTATAGGTATGTGACAAAACGTATAGTTATAGCGACAAAACGTATAGTTATAGCGACAAAATGTATAGTTGTAGCGACAAAACGTATAGTTGTAGCGACAAAACGTATAGTTATGAACCTATAAGCTTATGTTTTACAAACAGAAATTAATGCTCTTAAACTGTTCTAAACACTCCTAAACTTTAATTAAACTCTTTTTAAATCTGATTCTAGTTTTTTTAAAAAGTTTTTAGAAATGTTTAGAAGATTATTAAAGTGATATTTACATGACAAAAAAGGGAAGGGATCTAAAAAAATATAAGTTTTGATATATACAAACTTTTTACAAAAGTTTTAACTTTTTTGTTAAAGTTTAAAACCTTTTCATATATATTAAAATTGTTTAAAAATAATTGGTGTTTTTGTGTCTTTTACACACAGTAACACTTCAGTTACATTTTTAAATTAATTATATTTTGTAAGAATCCGCACTTCACTTTCAAAAAACTAGGAATCTTGCAGAAATGGCTTTAACCATGAATGACTTGAAAACAGTCGATGACTTCAATGCCAATAACTATGGTGTTGAAATTGGTATGAATGAACAGTTCCAATATTTCGTGACTGTAAAAGTAAATAATGTTGATCATGTTATTCATACCGCATCAGGAAAAATTCGATTCACACGGAATTTACCCTTCTTGATTCAAGAGATTTGTTCAATGTGCAGTAATGCCAAAACAATATCTCTAAACTTTGAAGGCAAGTTATTCGTACTGGAAAACTCATTTAAATAGAGCGACTACTTGTGTATAAAAAATTTATTTTAGGTTTAACCTTAGCTAGTGCTTCTGCCTTAGTTGCAGCTAAAGACGAAAATTATGGCTGTCGTGCTTTTATGTGCTTTGCTGGCGGTCTTAATATTTCTGAATGTCAGTCTACAATTCGTGACGTAAAAAAAGATTTGGCTAAAGGTAAAGGCTTTCCTCATTGTTCTTTCGTTAGCAGTAATCAAGACGGATCTGTTGGAGGTGGAGAAGGGCAACCTAAAATTTCATCTTATACAAATAATAAAAGAGTTTATCTTTATGTAGATGACAAGTTAGTTACTACAGTGAAAAAGTCCTAAGTTTTTGCAAGAAAAAAAGCCTGATTTAATCAGGCTTTTTTTCTTGTAATTGTTTATAAAAAATTCTCAAAACTTCTTTGACGGCTACACTTTTTCCTTGTTTTTCCCCGCCATAAATATCTTTTAAGTATTCCAAGGCTTCCAGTGCTTCAACATCTTCAGGAACATCCATATTGAAATAAACTGAAAGTGGAGTTTTGGTTGAAGCCTTTTTTCTATATCTTTTTCTACGATCTACTACCTTTTGTGCTGTTTCTGTTTCTTCAGTCATAACTTATCCTATTTAATGAATGTCCACAGGTGGATATTAAGTCCTTTTCAAATAATTTACTACTTTATCTGTTCGCCACCCTGCGGGATGGCTTTGTATATCCCGCTACTGGAACAGATGGGAGTAGTTGCGGTACTGCGGTCAGCTCGACAAAATCACAGATTTTGTCGGCTTCGCTTGCCCCTTGCAACAGTAATCAGGGAGGGGAAATTAACATATTGCACCAGTTCGCAAAATAGACACTTTGCTCTGAGATACCTTTAGGGGTCTGGATTAGATAGGTAATATAGATGCCTGGATAAACGCTGCAGCTTTTATCCAGGCATCGAGGTTTTTAGTCATGACTAAAACAGATTTTAGCTAAAATATTTAAATTTATTTAAATTCTTTAAAAAAACTTTACCAAGATTACCTAAATTGATGATAATGCACCTTTGTTACGGGTGTTTTAAAAGGTTTTATGGATGACTGATTTTATAAATATTGATCCTGATTTTTCTATTTCAGAGGTGGTGCTTGAGGAATCTAATAAACAAGAATTTATTAAAGAGTTAATTATTAATGAATTTGAGGGTGGATTTTTTATTACAGCCAAACTGGCATGGTCAGGCCAAAAGGTTTGGACTTTAACAACAAGACGAGAAAAAGATAAAGCTAGGATCTTTAAGGATCTGACTAGGCTTAATGATTTCTTGAAAGAAAAAATTTATACAGAAGAAGTAAAAATAATAAGAATCAAGTAAAAAAATACAAAAGCCATTTCCAATATGATATATTTTGGATAGTATACTTTAAAGCTCTAAGACTGGATTTAAGAAAATGGCTATAAGTTTAAATAAATATGGAAATTTTTTAAAATTTTTTCTAGTTATTTCATGTGTTTATCTTGTGTGCTTCATGCCACAAGATGCACTGCTTTTAGAAATCCTTGTAGATTTCACTAAATTTCAAGTAGTTGCTTTCTTATATTCATCTTTTCTTTGTGGGCTTTCGAGTTTCCTAAATTTCACAATTTGGAAATAACCCATGAATCTTGTAATCGTTGAATCTCCTAACAAATGTTCAAAAATTGGAAGTTATTTAGGATCTAATTTTAAAGTTGTGGCCAGTGTTGGCCATGTTCGGGATCTACCAAGAAAAGGCTTAGGTATTGATATAGCCAATGATTTTGCAATGGAATATTCATTTATTCCTGATGCTAAAGTTAATGACAGAACTTTTGACGGTGGCGAAAAACGTATTGAAAAAATAAGAGCCTTTTTGAATAAAGCAGACAAGATTTATTTAGCTACCGATCCAGACAGGGAAGGTGAAGCTATTTCATGGCATTTAAAAGAATGTTTAGGTCTGGAAGATGGTCAATTTGAACGAATAGAATTTAATGAGATTTCAGAAAAAGCTATTAGAGAAGCCATTAATAATGGGCGTGGTTTAGATTATCAGCTTGTATATGCTCAAGAAGCACGTAGGGCTTTAGATCGTCTGGTGGGCTATCTAGTTTCCCCTATTGCATCTAATCTTATGGGGCAGACTTCATCTGCGGGGCGGGTACAATCTCCTGCTGTTTTAATCGTTGTCCTTAGAGAAATCGAAATCCAGAAATTCAAAGTTACTAACCACTTTGGCGTTAATTTGAGTTTTGATAAAGAGCCTAAAAAATGGATCTCGCAATGGGTTACAACGGATTTTGTAACTGAGGATCAGCCTTATATTTTAGATCGTTCCTTAGCTGAAGAAGTTGCAAAAACTAAGAAAGTTAAAGTTTTAAACTGCACTGAAAAAACAGAGTATTCAAATGCTCCTTCTCCGTTCTCTACAGCCCTACTTTTACAAGCTGCTAGTGTAGCTTTAGGCTTTAGCCCTCAACAAACGACCAAAGCAGCACAGGCATTATTTGAACAGGGGGCAATTACTTACATTCGGACTGACGGCCTAAATATAGCTGATGAAAGTGTAGAAGAAATCTTTGCTTATGCTAATGAACATCAATTTTCTTTACCTGAAAAGCCTAATAAGTTTAAGGAAAAAGATGGGGCGCAAAATGCACATGAAGCAATCCGACCTGTTCACATAACTGATAAAGATCTAGGAAATTCACCAGAACAAAAAGCTTTATATCAATTGATTTGGGAACGTACTATTTCAAGTCAATTGGCCAAAGCTGAATATAAAGCCGTTACTTTGGAATTACTGTCTGAAGATGGAAAATATAAGTTCCATGCTAAAAGCCGTGAGTTAATAAAAAAAGGGTGGATGGTTTTTGGGCAAGACTGCCTGAATGAAGATGAAAACGAGCCTTCAGGCGTGGTGCCGGTCTTAGAAGTTGGTTCTGTAGTTGATGTTAAAAGCGGTGAAGTTATTGCAAAACAAACCAAGCCACCAAAACGCTATACAGAAGCTTCACTAATTAAAAAATTGGAAAGCTGCGGGATTGGTCGCCCCTCTACTTATTCATCAATCATGGCCAATATTCTGAATAAGGGCTTTTTAGAGGTAGAAAAGAAAGTCTTAAAACCCACTAAATTAGGGAATGATCTAATTGGTAGTCTGTTAAAAGCTAAGTTTAGCTTTCTGGATCTGCACTATTCAAAAGAGATGGAGTTGCAGCTAGATAAAATTGCATCTGGTGAAACTTCATATAATTCGGTTGTTTCTGCCTTATACACTCAACTTGCTCAAGAGCTAAGTACAGCTTCAAAACTGACAGCTATAAACGCAATACCTTGTCCAAAGTGTAAGAGCCAGTTAAAAAAATTTAAGAATACTAAAACCAATCAATTTTTTTGGATTTGTAGCAGTGAGGACTGTAAGCACTCGATGGATGACGACAAGGGTAAACCAGTCGAAAAAGTTATTCATTCATGCCCTAAGTGTAAAACAGGTCGCTTAAATAAATTCCAAAATTCGCAAACTAAAGAATATTTCTGGATCTGCAATGATCAGGAATGTAAGCACTCGATGGATGACAAGAAAGGTCAGCCAGTAGAGAAAATTAAATATCCTTGCCCTAAATGCTCAACGTCATTATTCAGATCCAAAAAAGAAGGTAAAGATCCGATCTGGTTCTGTCCTAATCGGGAAACAGATTGCAAAGTCTTTTTGCCTGAAGTTAATAAAAAGCCACTTCTTGAAGTCTATTCATGTCCTCAATGTGCCAGTGATTTAAGACGGATCAATGGGGCAAATGGCTATTTTTGGGGATGTACCAACTATAAAAATGGGTGCTCCGCTACTTATCCAGATCAAAAAGGTAAGCCAAAATTTGAGGTGAAAAAGTAATGATTGATTTCGTAGTTTTGGCACAACAATGTGCGCCACAAGTTGATGTAAATATTGCGTCTGCAATTGTTAAATCTGAATCCTCATTTAATCCTTTTGCGATAGGGGTTAATCGTGCCGCAGGTCTTAAAAAACAGCCGACTAGCTATGAAGAAGCTGTATCTGTGGCCAAAAGATTAATTAGCCAGGGACGAAATATTGATGTTGGTTTTGCTCAAATTAATAGTGCTAATTTCAAAAGACTAAATCTTAGTGTCGAGCAAGTTTTTGATCCCTGCACTAATCTAAGCGCAATGCAATTTATCTTTAATGACTGCCGAAATAGGGCAAAAGGCAAAGATATTTATAAAGCTATGTCTTGCTATAACACTGGCAACCATTCATCAGGATTTAGAAATGGGTATGTAGCGAAAGTATCAAAGAATTTGAACTATTTTGCTAATGGTTCAACTAATACCATGCCTGTAAAATTCAATCCTCCCGCACCTCCTATGAATAGCTCTGAACAGCTTGCATATTTTGCTGCTAATGCAGATATGCCTAACTCCAATGGATATACAGAAAATACCGAACTTCAAAGCCTTCCAGTAGTGGAAAAAAGGCCTTCATTTTTTTTAACCAATGGCACAGGCTTTAAAGAAAAAGAAAAAAGTTATAAAAATTCTATGATATTTTAAAATATTTTCAAAAAGTTTAAAACTTAGTGTAATATATTAAAAAATTAGTACCAATGGACAGTATTTGATTTCCCGAGAATATCGTCATTGGTGATTAATGCGCTAGGTTTTAATTGCTTCACTTGGAGAAAATAATGAAAGCAAATCAAACGCAAATAACAACGACTAAAACGACTGGTATCAAAGCAAGCGTATTGATGTTGTTCATGACGTTAATCTCAAGCCCTGCCTTTGCTCAAATCTCAAAAGTTAATACGGTTATGTCTAATGTTCAGGCGGTCTTGGCGGGTGTGTCTATAACTATATTTACTATCGTTATCATGTGGGCAGGTATCAAAATGGCTTGGCAACAAGCTAAATGGGCAGACATTTCTAACATCGTTATCGGTGGAATTTTGGTGGGTGGTGCTGCGGGTATCGCTGCTTGGCTGATTAACTAATGTCGAATTTTTCTGATCCAATTTTCAGGGGTTGCACTCGTCCTGCCATGCTTTTTGGCGTTCCAATGTTGCCTTTTTTGTTGGTGACGGGGGTAGCAATTCTTTTAGCGGGTTGGTCTTTTTATCTACTTAGTGCCTATGTGACTTTATTTATAACAGCTATTTATGTGCCTATTTACTTCTGGATGCGGGCAATAACAAAAGTAGATGACCAACGATTAAAGCAAGTATTGATGCGGTGGCGCATAAGAGGGAAACAGATCCAGAACCATCAAAAATGGGGAGCAATCTCATTTTCGCCACTTAAATTAAAGAAAAGGAAATAACAATATCATGCGTTCAAAACAGCAAGTTAAAGATAGCGCAAATGCTGAAGTCGCAATTTCAGACTATCTGCCGTTTGGTAATCATGTTTCCAACAATGTTATTAAGCTTAAAAATGGTGAATACATTGCTACATGGAAATTAGAAGGCATTTCGTTTGAAACAGTTGAAGCCGATATTATTAGAATCCGTAAAGAAGGATTAAATAATTTTTATCGTGCTTTAGGTGGCGGTCACTTTGCTGTTTGGACGCATAAGATTCGTAGGGGAGTTAATGAACGTCTAAATGGCGTTTATGAAAATGATTTTATTGCTGATTTTAATGAAAGATATTATCAGCAGTTTCAGGGTGAAAAGAATAAACAGATGGCTACTGAATTGTATTTAACAATTCTTTATCGTCCTGAAATTTCCAGATTAACAAAGATTTTTAAGAGTAAAGCTAGTCGTGATCCAGTAGCCCTGAAAAAGCAGATTAAGCGGGATCTCGATATTTTGGATGATGTAGCCAAACAGGTTGAAGCAAGTTTATATCACTACAATCCAGAACGTCTGGCGACCTATACCAAGAAAGGTTTTGTCTACTCCGGAATGTGTAATCTGCTTGGTTTCTTAACTAATGGAGTTTGGGAAGAAATCCCTTTAAGACAGGCTAATCTTGATCAATATATTCCAAGTAGTCGCTTGTTCTTTGGTGACAAAAATGGCTATTTACAGATCAAACATCCTGAAGCTCAAAAATATGTAGGCTTTCTGGATATTCAAGAATTTCCACGTTTATCAGAATCAGGAATGTGTAATTCCATCCTGTATGGAAACTATGAATACATTGAAACTCAAAGTTTCACGGTTTATGGAAAGCGTGATGCTGTAGATAAATTAAAAACAATTAAAGGCCAACTAAATTCTGTAGAGGACGTTTCAGATCAAGAGATTCGTGATATTGATCTGGCTATGAGTGAAGCCAATAGCGGGAATTTCCAGTTAGGCGAATATCACTATACACTTGCGATTTTTGGCGATTCACCAAATCAAGTTGCTCTTAATGTTTCGACTGCCAGAACTGCTTTATCAGATGAAGCAGGGTTCAAAATGGCTGTAATTGATACTGTTCCTGAATGTGCATGGTTCTCGCAATTAGCGGGTAACTTTAATATGCGTCCAAGAGAAGCATATCTCACAAGCCTAAATTTTTCTGCTTTAAGCCCTTTTCATAACTTCGCAAGAGGTAAGCGTGACGGCAATCCTTGGGGTGAAGCACTAGCTTTATTTAAAACTCCAAGTGGCCAACCATTTTACTTTAATCATCATGTTAGCCCAGATAAGCAAGATTCTACAGATGACAAGATGCCAGGTAATACGTGTGTCATTGGAACAACTGGTGTGGGTAAAACAACCCTAGTCATGGCCATGATGATGTTTGCTTGTAAGTATAAAAATCTGAAGGGTGTTTTCTTTGATAAAGATAGGGGCGCAGAAATTGGGATTAGACGGATTGGGGGTCAATACTATGCCTTAGAGCGTGGTGTACCAACTGGCTTTAATCCGTTGCAGCTACCACCGACTGAAACAAATATTCAGTTTGTAGAAAAGCTTGTAAAAATTCTGGTAGGTGGCGTTCGTAATGCTGCTGAAGATCTGGAAATCAGTCAGGCTGTTCGTACCATTATGCGTGATGATATACCGTTAGAACTCCGCAGACTTTCAGCTTTATATATGAATCTGAAAGTAAATGGCGGGGGTGATTCGCTTCAGGATCGTTTAGCTAAATGGTGTAACACTGCTGATCATGACGGAAATTTATCTTGGGTCTTTGATAATCCATACGATACTCAAGACTTTTCTAAAGCCAAAATGCCAATCTTTGGTTATGACTACACGGAATTTTTAGATGATCCAGAAGTCCGTACACCAATCATGGCCTATCTATTACACATCACAGATTCATTGATTGATGGTAGTCCGTTTATTTATTGGATGGACGAGTTTTGGAAGCCATTAACAGATGAATATTTCAAAGATTTTGCCAAAGATAAGCAGAAAACTATACGTAAATTGAATGGTCTAGGTGTCTTTATGACGCAGTCCCCAAGTGACGTTTTAGATTCTGACATTGGTAAAACAATGGTTGAACAAAGCGTTACTCAAATCTTTTTACCTAATCCTCGTGCTGATTACGATGACTATGTAAACGGCTTTAAGGTCACTCCGCAAGAATTTGAAATTATTAAAGAGCTAGAAGAAAACTCACGCATGTTCTTAGTTAAGCAGGGTAGCCGTTCCGCACTCTGCAAAATGGATCTAGGCGAAATGCGTGACGTTTTACAGATTATTTCAGGCTCTAAGGACAATGTAGAACTTCTCGAAAATCTCATGAATGAAGTTGGTGAAGATCCTAACGATTGGGGCGAACTTTTCTTACAACGGATCGCAGAACGTAAAAAATTAATTTCAGAAAAAGGAGTTGCTTAGTCATGACTAAGTTTTTAGCACTATCTAGTTTGTTGGTTATTTCTACTTTAACAACTGCATGTTCTGATGATAAGGAACAGGTTAAGCAGTTAAAAGAAGAAGTGAAGGCTGCACAACAATTAAAACCTCAAGACTTAACTGCTGAACAGCAAGAAGAACTGAAGCAGCGCAAGGCTAGAGCATCCCAAAAGGGCAATATTCTTGATGAATATGATCCTTCTGCACCTCAAAAACCAGTAAAACCAGTAAAACCAGTAAAACCAGTAAAACCAGTAAAACCAGAAACCAAAAAAGGATCTGGAAATATTCTTGATGGATATAACCCAGATTCAAAATAATTAAGGATTCATAGGGGATTGCAATGGCAATTATTACTACATTAGAAACAAAAATTGATTCTCTATTAGCAAGTTACGTGACAGGTGTTAGTAGTAATATCGCTTCTGCAATTGTTCCTATAGCTTTGACTGCTGCAACAATTTATATCCTGATCATTGGCTACAATATTGCGACTGGTGCACAAGAAGATTCTATTTATACCGCTTTATGGAAGTTTTTTAAGATCGCTTTTGTTGGTGGAATTGCTTTAAGTGCGGGAGTCTATCAATCCTTTGTTGTTGAAGCTATTAACGGATTAGCTATCGGATTAATTCAGATTGTTAGTCCAGGCGGTGAAACTTCGCTGGGTGCTTTACTGGATCAAGTGAGTGTGCCGTGGGGTGAATTAATCCAAAAATTAGGTGAGGAAGCTCAATCTGCTTCTGGTGTTTTTCCTGATATTGGTTTGTATTTATCTGCTGCTGTTGTTTCTGTTGCTCAATTCTTATTGTTCTTTATTGGCACTGGTCTATATCTGCTTGCAAAAATCAGTCTGCAACTATGTTTAGGGGTCGGTCCCATATTCATTCTATGTGCAATGTTTCCTGCTACACAAAAATATTTTGAAAGTTGGCTTTCCCAAACTTTGAGCTATGTTTTCACCATAGGCTTTATCACAGCAATTATCAGTATGCTCTTTGCCTTCGTTTCAGGCATGTGTACGCAAATCGCTAATAACTTTGATTCGGGTGACATTCTTACTTCTGTAGTTTCCCTCTGTATTGTTGCGGGAACTATTGTAGTGATCATGTGGAATATTCCAACGATGGCTTCAGCTATTACAGGTGGGGCGGGTGTTCAAGGTGTTGGTCGTGCTGTAGCTCAAGCTATTACTAAAGGTAGTGGCGGTAATAATTCAAAATCTGACAGTGCTTCATCTACTTCTACCACTGGGGGAAGTGTTCAAGGGAATTCTAGCAGCTCTAATAATTCTAATAGCTCGAATACAGGAGGATCTAAGCCGTTATATCAACGACATACTCTCTCTAACCTCAAAAGAAACAAATAGGAATTTTTCTAATGAAAAAACAATTGTTAGCTTTGGGTTTAGGTTCATCTTTGTTTATTAGCGGTCAAGCCAAAGCAGGTATTCCTGTCATTGACGGTGCTAACCTTGCTCAAGCTGTTCAAAATATGGTGGCTTGGGGTGAGCAATACAATCAGATGGTGAACCAAATCCAACAGGCAAAACAGCAATATGATTCCATTACTGGTATTCGTGGTTTCGGTGATGCTGTCAATAATCCATATCTTAAAGACGTGATTCCAAGTGATGTTGCTGAAATTTATAAAGGTATCCAACAAGGCGGTGTCAATGGTATGACTTCAGCAGCTAGAAACATTCGTGATGCCACAATGGTTTATGACTGTGCTTCTAGAACTGGCCAGAACTATAAAACCTGTCAAGCTGCATTAAATAACAATGCACAAACACAGGCTTTAAATCAGCAAGCGTTAGGTGTTGCGGATCTGCGTACTGAGCAAATTGATAATCTGCGTAAACAGATCAATAACACTACTGATGCTAAAGCTATCGCTGAGTTACAGGCTAGGATTCAAGCGGAACAGTCACAAGTTGCTAATGATGCAAATCGAATTGCTTTGATGCAAGCGCAAGCGCAAGCGCAAAAAGATGCAGCACAACAGCTTGAAATTGAAGGCCGTTTAAAACGTGCTGCCCAAAAAGGCAACATTCTTGACGGTTATACTGGTAACTAAACTTTTAAACAAAAGCCCATTTCTTTTGAAATGGGTATTTTTTTTGCAATTTTTATGAATATATTGAATCAATATAACCAAAATATATTATTTTGGTTTACGGTTTTTATATTTTTTGGCATACTTAGAGAAATAACTCTAATAGGGTCTATCGGGTCTATCATGAACAAACTTAAAAAAGTATCTGCTGCTGAAGAAGCTAAAAGCTATGAAAAAGCTATGGATTGGGAAGCAGATATTATTGCAATGCGAGCTAAGTCAGAACGTAAAGCTTGGACTATTGCAAAAGTAGCGGTGGGGGTGGCCGTCTTAGAAGCTATTGGACTAGTTACATTAGCTCCAATGCGTCAGACTGTACCTGTTGTTTTCACAGTAGATAAAGCTCAAGGAAATGTTGAATACGTGGGCGTTGTTGATGACCAACAAGTAAAAGGCAAACAAGAATTAATTGATAAAAATAACATTACTCGCTATGTAACCGCCCGCGAGAGTTATTTCTATCCTTTATTACAGCCAGATTATGATTTAGTCATGACTATGAGTAGTAATCAGGTCGGTAATGACTTTGCTTCACTCTATGAAGGTGATACTGCAAGAGATAAAAAGTACGGTAAAAAATATGAATTAAAAGTCGATGTGATTTCTGTCCAAACTAATCAGGATGAAACAGGTTTTACCGCTAGTGTCCGCTTCACTAAGACTTTGCATTCAGTCGAAGCTAATCGTGATGAACAGCCACAATATTATATTGCAAGTATTCGATATGAATATGCTCCGAACAATCTAAATAAACTTACAGAAAAAGATCTAATTAAAAACCCATTCGGCTTTAAGGTCGTGGGCTATCGTGTCGATCCTGAACTATCTCCTAATAGACCTGTAGCGCAAGCTGCGGTTATTGAACCTAGTCAGCAAGTCTATGTTCCGATTCAACAAGGCGGGGCTGTTGTTCAGCCACAAGCTCAACAAGGAATGTAAAGGATCATTACATGAAAAAATTAATTCTTGCTTTGGGTTTAGCGGTGCATGGGATCTCTTATGCAGCAATTACGCCTAAAGCTTTGCCTACCGATTCACGTATTAGAACAATCAATTATGTTCCTAATGATGTTTATCGAATTACTGTCAAAAAAGGCACTGTAACCCGCATCGTATTAGGTGAAGATGAAAGAATTTTAGAGCGTGGTGCTGCTACTGGATATCCTTCAGACTGTGAAAAGGATGACACCAATTGGTGTATTTTTGCGGATACTGGATCAAATTTAGTATGGGTGAAGCCAAAAGATAAAGCTACGCGGAATAACTTAGAGTTACGCACTAATAAGCGTGATTATAGTTTTGATTTTCAAGTCCTAAATAATGCTAAAGAAAAACCGATGTATCGTGTTGTCTTTAAATACCCACAAGAAGAAGAAAAACGTAAACAGCAAGAAGCTCAACGCTATAAAGCTTATACAGCACAATTAAAAGAAGAAAGCCAGCTTACTGAATTTTTGGTTTTACAGCATCGTTTAGCCAATGCTGCGCCTATCCCTAAAAATTGGAATTATCGTCAAGCTGCAAATAGAAAAGGGAAGCATTTTGTTCCAGAAATGCTATTTGATGACGGTCGTTTTACCTATATGCGTTTTAAAGGAAATACTGATATTCCAGTCGTATTTATTGACGGTACGGAAGGGGAAGAAAAAGTTAATTTCCATATCAGTAAAGAAGATCCAAAACTTTTGATTGTTGAAGCTCTAGCTAAAAAATTTGTTTTACGTCAAGGAAAAGGCGTAGTGAGTATTTTCAATGAATCTTATGATCCTGTCGGTGTTGCTCCTCAAGATGGCACTACTGTAGAGGGTGTTAAACGTGTCATTACTGCGGATATGAACTAATGAATATTAATGAACAAAAACCATTAGATGATCAAAAAGCTCCTGATGAAGAATTTAAAGAATCAGAAAATGGCATTGTGTCTGTCAATGAACGTGGGGATCAGGAAGATGGAAAAGGAAAAAAAATAGCGTTTATTGCAGTTATGGCGGTAATTTTTACAGTTATAGCTGTCTTTGCCTATAACTTTTTTTCAGATAGTAGTGATGCTGATGAAGCAGCTCAATTAAAAGAAAGTCAGATTGATCCAAGCCTAGATGCTTCAGCTAAAAGACGGGATTTTACTAATACTGATCCTGTTCCAATGGATGCAGGTCAAAATGCTCAATTTCAAAGCATCGATGCCTGTCAAGATAAAAGTATTCCTAGACAGCTAACAGACAATAACGGCAATGCTTTAACTTATAACGGAATGTTGGTTTTTCAATGCCAAAATGGTCAGCAGATTTTAAGACAGCCTGAAGCTGCGCCAGTAGTTGAACAGCAAGCAGCAAATCAACCTGTAGTAATCCAGCCACAGCCACAACAACAAGCTCAATATGTACCTTTAAATAATGGAAGCCGTTACGGTGGCGGGATCTTTGTCAACTCTTCACAACAAGGCGGGGCGGTTGGTCAGCCGTCAAGCATGAATCAACAAGCAGCTTATAACCAAGTAACAGGCATGATGAAACAGTTTGAACAGGATCAGAATAGTAATAGCCGTTCTGGTAATTTCTCTGGATCTGGTTTGATGTCTTTAGCGCATGATGATGAACCTATGCAGCAGCATCAGCCACAACAAGCTACAACTAACATGGCTAATCATTCCTCTAATAAAGTCCAGGCTAGGTTTATTGGGGATCGAAATTACTTAATTGCTAAAGGTCGTGTAATCCGTTGCAACCTGTCAGTTAAAGTCGTTTCAGAAATTGGCGGTATGGCTTCATGTGTCCTTCCACAACCTGTTTATTCTGATAATGGTCGTGTAGTCCTTGCTGAAGCGGGATCTGAAGTCATTGGAGAATACAAAAGTATTGCAGCACAAGGGCAAAGACGTTTAGGTATCATCTGGTCACGCTTAAAAACTCCACATGGTGTTATTGTCGATATTGATTCTCCCGCAGCAGACCATTTAGGAACAGGTGGTTTAAGTGGTCGAGTAGATAACCGTTGGGGCGCACGTATCGGTGCAGCGTTTATGCTTTCTTTAGTTCAAGACGCTATTGCTTACGGTATTTCTAAAGAAACAGGCGGGAACAATAGCACTCCTTATATGCTTCAAAACACTTCAGACATGGGTAAATCAATGGCTGAAACAGTGTTGAATGAAACAATCAATATCAAGCCAACAATTTATAAAAATCAGGGTGATGTAGCTTCAATTTACGTGGCCAAAGATATTGATTTCAGAGGTGTGTATGAACTCCGCGCAAAATAATGTTTTAAGCAAGGATGTAATGGTTAGACAGCTATTACTTCCATTAGAAAAATTCTTAAAAACTAAAGGGGTGACTGAAATTGCAATTAACGCACCTAACGAAGTTTGGACGGAATCTAATAAAGGATGGGAAAAGCATTCTATAAATCTGGAAATGGCGCAAATAACAGCTTTAGCTAATGTTATTGCTACCTATACCAATCAACGGATTGGCCAAGAAAACCCTATATTATCTGCTCAATTGCCTGATGGAGAGCGTATTCAGATTGTTCTACCGCCAGCCATTGAAAATGGAACGGTATCAATAACAATCCGTATTCCTGACGAGTCAAACCGATCATTTCAGGAATATAAAGATCAAGGCTTTTTTGACCACTTCAGATATGGGAAATCTAATGAGTTTGAGCAGTTTAAACCTGTATTACGTACTGAAGATATTAAGCTAGTCCAGTTTTTAGAAAACAAAGATCTTGATGGATTTTTTAAATTCGCTGTTCAATGTAAGAAAAATATTGCAGTTGTTGGTGATACTGGTTCTGGTAAAACCACTTTCATGAAGGCAATTTGTCAGTACATTCCTAAAGATGAACGTCTTGTCACTATTGAAGATGTACGTGAACTTTTTGTTCCACATGAAAACAAGGTTCACCTACTTTATTCTAAAGGTGGTCAAGGTAAAGCTAAGGTAACCCCATCTGATCTGATCGCTAGTAATATGCGTATGAAGCCAGACCGTGTATTACTTGCTGAATTACGTGGTGGAGAAGCTTTTGACTTTCTGAAACTACTTACAACTGGTCACAGTGGATCTATTACAAGTTATCACGCTGAAAGCTGTTCATTGGCTTATGATCGCTACGTCTTTATGTGCAAAGAACATGAACAAGCAAATATCTACGATGCCACTACACTAAAGGAATTAGTTGCTTTAACCATTGATATTATTGTTCATGTTGAAGTGAAGAAAAAATACGATGATGAAAGTAATTTAATAGGTAAAGAACGCTTTATTTCTGAAATCAAATTTGATCCTGTTTCTAAAGTTAAGGCTCAATTTGGTGATGCTGAAATTATTGTAGGGGATAGGGCGTGAATAAAAAAATTCTGATCCTACTCCTTGCAATTTTTTTAGCGGTCGTTGGTTTCTTTATTACTAAATATCTGGCCGGTGTTCTTTATTACTTAGCTAATAAGACCAATCCATTTCCTGAAGTGAATCTGACAACGTGGGGGTATTATTGGGATTTATATGCACACAATGTACCTGCACAAAAGAAAAAGCTGCAAGGTGCCTTGATCGCTGCACTATTTATCACTTTTGTTCTCCCTGCTTTAGTCATTGCTAGTCTGTTTAATAAAAAACAGTCGTTACACGGTGATGCGAGATTTGCCACAACAAAAGAAATTCAGAAATCTGGATTGATGGGAAATAAAGGAATTTTAGTAGGGAAATATCATAATAAATATTTAATGCTTGGCGGTCAGCAATTTGTACTTCTGGCTGCTCCGACACGAAGCGGTAAAGGTGTAGCGATTGTTATTCCTAACCTTCTAAACTATTCGGATAGTGTAGTTGTACTGGATTTGAAGCTTGAAAACTTCCTATTAACTTCTAAATTTCGTGCTAAGAATGGCCAGAAAGTTTATCTATTCAGCCCATTTTCTGAAGATCTAAAATCTCACAAATGGAATCCATTTGATACCGTTAGTCATGACGAAAATTTTAGAGTAGGTGAAATTCTAGCTATTGGTCGAAGTTTCTACCCTGTGACTGGTGATGCTAAAACCGATTTCTGGAATGACAATGCTAATAACTTATTTCTTGGCCTAGCCCTATATCTATTTGAAACTGAAGATCTGCCTGTAACTATGGGTGAGGTTTTAAGACAGAGTTCAGGTAAAGGTAAGCCAATTCAGGATCATATTAGATCTATTATTGATGAAAGAGCGCAAAGTGATAAACCGCTTAGTGATACTTGCCTAGATGCTTTAAACCGTTTTTTAAGTTCACCAGACAATACGCTCGGTAACATCATTTCTACTTTTACCTCACCTTTAACGATTTTTGCGAACCCGATTGTGGACGCTGCAACTTCATCAAGTGACTTTAAACTTGAAGATGTACGCAGACAAAGAATGTCTATTTATTTTGGTGTTCAACCTAACCGCTTAGGGGATGCTAAGAACTTAATTAATCTGTTTTATTCACTCTTAATTGATGTGAATCTAAAAACACTGCCACAACAAGATTCATCTTTGAAATACCAGTGCCTAGTCGTGAATGATGAAGCAACGGCTGTCGGTAAAGTAGCGAAAATTGCAGACGCTAACTCATTTATTGCGGGTTATAACATTCGTTTATTAACAATTATTCAGTCTATTGGTCAGTTAGAAGACGTTTATAAAACTCAAACTAGGGGGCTTGTAACTAACCATGCTTTGCAGATCATTTACCCGCCTAGAGAACAACGAGATGCTAATGAATATAGTGAAATGCTTGGCTATTTCACTTTCAAAGCAAAATCTAGAGGCCAAAGCCGTTCTATGGCATGGGGGCAAGGTGGCTCTAATTCAGAAAATGAATCAGATCAAAGACGAGCTTTAATGCTCCCTCAAGAGTTAAAAGAATTGTCGCAAGATAAAGAAATTATCTTTATGGAAAATACAAAACCTATCATGTGTGAAAAGGCTAAGTATTTTAATGACAGTGCTTTTGTGGATCGCCTAAAGTCCGTTTCTCCTAGCATGAAAGCAATTAAAGGTTTTCCAACTCACAAGCAATTAGAAAAAATTGCCTTTGAGGATCTGGAACTTTCAATTCCTATTCCTGATTTAGACGTAAAGCTGCATAAGGCAAAAATTGAAAAACGTATAACTGAAATTACTACAGTGGAACAGGCTGAACAGATAGATATTTCTAGCTTAGTTATCCCTGAATTTAAGTTAGATAAAACAGTTTTTGAAGATCCAGAAAATCCACAACCTGAAGAATGTCTACAAGTGGTCGATCAATTCTTTGGGGCTGTTGAATGGGAAGAAGATACTGAAGCGCAAAATATTGTCGATGATTTCTTTAGCCAGGTGGAAGCTAGTGCTGAAAATCCAATAGAAAACCTAGTTGCAGTAGATGAACCAGAACAAACGGAAAACCTTATTGCAGTTGATGACACTGAATTTAGTCATGACGAAATGGAAAATCTGATTGCAGCAGATGAATCAGATCCTCTGGCCATGATTGCAGAAATGGAAAATCTGGTTGCAGTAGATGAATCAGATCCTCTGGCCATGATTGCAGAAATGGAAAACCTAGTTGCAGTAGATGAACCAGAACAAATGGAAAACCTTGTTGCAGCAGATGAATCAGATCCTCTGGCCATGATTGCAGAAATGGAAAATCTTGTTGCAGTAAATGAACCAGAACAAATGGAAAACCTTGTTGCAGCAGATGATCAACAGCTAACTAATTCAGATATTGATGACGTTTATCGAGCGTTTACAAACCAAGTTAATTCTAAATAAGGAAACTATTATGAAAAAAATCTCTCTTACATTAATCAGCCTTGCGCTATCTTTTTCAGTTGTGGGCTGCGCATCAAATAAAGCTGTAACCAGTCCTAATGGCTTTTCATCTAAAGCAGTTAATCAACCTGACACTGTTAAAAACTATATGCAAAGTATAGTTGTATATCAGCAAAATAAAGATTTAAGCACTGAAACTGAAAGACAAATTGCACTTCTAACAGACAAATATATTCAAACAAAAATGATCATTGACGAAGCAGCACGTCGCCAAAATATTTCTAATCAATAAGGACTTGATCATGACTGAAGCAAACAAGGTCGATAAACCTAGTTCTAATAAAGAACAAACAGGCTATACCAAGCTTGGCAAGACGCTAGAAACTAATCAAGCTGAGGTCAATTCAATTGAAAAAGCTGAAAATATAGATATTTCAAAAGGTTTAAAAGGTATTAACCAAGATCCTGAAGAAACTAAGGTAACTGATACCAAAAAGTTAAAAACTGATGACAGTAAAGAATCTAGTGAAGAAGGTATACCTAAAGCATTGCTCAATAAATATTATGTGGTAGATGACAAATATCACTTTAAAGGTAATCCTGAAAAAGTAGCTTTTGAGGATTCTGGAAAAGCCTTAAAAACCACAATTGATGATAAGCATATTGCTGCTTCAATGGTGGAGGTAGCAAAAGCTAAAAAATGGGAAACAATACAGGTTAAAGGCTCTGAAGAATTTAAACGGAATGTATGGCTTGAAGCTTCAATGAAGGGCATGATAGTAAAGGGCTATGAACCTCGTGATATTGATCTAGCCTTGCTCAATGATATGAAAAAAGAACAAGGTAAAGAGGTAGTTCACAATACTATTGAAAAGGGTAATGAACGCCAGAAAGAGAAGTCTTTAAATGAGAAGGATAAAGTAGATCCAGCACAAGAACGGAAGGAAAAAATTAATAACCTGTCAGAACAGGAAAAAGCTTTACTGAGAGTTTTTGATAAAAAAATGAAAGCAGACGGTTTCACAGAAAAGCAGCGCACAGCCAGTATAGAAGTTGCGGTTGAACAGCTTAATCAGAAAAAAATGCACGTTGGAAAATTAGTAGATCATGGCGCAGCACCTTATAAGCATGATCCTAAAAATAACAGCAGCTACTATGCCACTATTAAAAATAGTAAAGGTGAAAAAAATACAATCTGGGCGAAGGATCTGGAACGTACTTTGAAAGAACAAAATATTATTAAGAATGATGATATTGTCCTGACCTATAAAGGGTCTAACAAAGTCGAAGTGAATACTAAAGAAATTGATCCTAAAACTGGACTGCCAACAGGCGCAAGAGTTCAAACATTAGCAAATAAAGGGAAGTGGGAAGCCCAAAGCTTGAGTAAATTGAAAGAAACAACTGAAAAAGCTCTAACCAAAAATGATAAAACTAAGCTTCAGATTCAACACAATACCGATATTCAAAATCAGAAATTTCATAAGCCAAAATTAACGGCTTATGATGCCAATGCTCCAAAACAGCAGCCACAAACTAAAACTCAAGAGAGAACTAAAAATAAAGATATATCCCGATAATCTATGCCACGAAAACACCCATTAAGAGTGTTTTTTTATATCTCGTTACTGGATCAAATGGGAGTAGTTCATTTTCTGCAGTCGCCATTTAAAAAGCACAGCTTTTTAAAGCTCGCTTGAAAATCAACGGTAATCAGGGAAGGGAAAATTTAACTGATTGCGTCAGTTCGCAAAGTAGACACTTTGCTCTGATATGTCTGCTATGGATCTGCATTAGATAGTTAGAATAGAGGCTTGGATAATAGCTGCAGCTTGCAGCAATTGTCCAAGCATCGGGATTAGACGTTTTAGAGATTATGGACCAGACAATAACATTGGCAGTCCATGATCTACTAAAACTAATAGAAGGTTAAACTTTGGATATTACTTGTTTTGTCCACCTGTGGACTATATAATCAAATTTAATCTGATTAAGGACGGTATATAATGACAAATGCAGATTTTAAACTGCTAGTTGAATCATTGGGGTTCTATAACGCTGAAGCAGTAAGGGATTATTTCAAAGCTATAGGCTTTAATGAATCTATTAACGTCCGACCAATCCAATATTGGTTGAATGGTAAGAGTGTAGCACTCAATATGCCGATTCCAGACGATGTGGTTGAGCATTTTAAGCAGCTTGAACAAATGAAAATTGAATTATCTGGTCAAGAAAAATTTAAGAGAAATAGCTTTCTTTACAAAGACAAATATTTAATGTGGGAAAAATTCCCTGAATTAAATGGATTACCTTGCACATACCTTAACCAGTTAATGGTTCTGGTGAATATGCTTCATGGTTATAGAGAAATGCAGTATTGCTCAAGCTACTAAGGATCATGGAATGAAAAATCAGGATCTTTCTATTGTCGAATTGGTTAGTAAACGCAATAAAATTTTCTATACAGTCTGCGGATTATTGGTCTTACTAACAGCATTATCATTTGCCAGATACTTTCTGAATTTTAGTATCCTTTATCTATTAATCTTGCTTATTCCATTTTTTGCTCTCCTTTATTGGATGATAAAAATTACTGAAGGAATAAAAGAGAAAAGGATTAGTCAGGAAGGATAGGAGAGACTAGTGGTAGATATTGTTGACCCTTCTACACGTAGCCGTATGATGGCCGGAATCAAAGGCAGTAATACAAAGCCTGAATTGCTAATAAGACACCTGCTTCATAAAAAAGGATTCCGTTATCGTCTTCATGTAAAGGATCTGCCGGGAAAACCGGATATTGTGCTACCAAAATATAAGTCAGTGATTTTTGTACATGGCTGTTTCTGGCATGGCCACCAAGACTGCCATCTTTTCAGGTTACCGGCAACGCGGACTGAATTCTGGCAGGAAAAAATCTGTCGTAATCAGGCGAATGATTCCAGAGCTGTAGATCTCCTGCTCGCCAGTAACTGGCGGGTCTGTATCGTCTGGGAATGCAGTATTCGGGGAGCCAAAAAAGATCCGGAAAAAGTAGTCAGTACAATTGCTGACTGGCTTGCAGGTGATGAACAGTTTCTTAAAATACGTGACATTCAAAGAGATCTATGATCTTTGGGAAAATACAGCCATACTTATTCCTCTGATGACAGATCAAGCTCCTTATATTCATCATAGAGACAAGCTGAATTGCCTGCTGACACCCTGAACTGGTTACGTTTTTTCTGTTTCCATTTACCTGTATTCTGATCCAATGCATATTTACATCCTGGATCATGGACTACTATTCCTGTAGACAGGGCATCCAGGAATTTTTCAATACTCGCTCCTTTAGCCAGCGATACCTTTGGGCCAAACTGGTAATAGGTAGATCCTTCAATTTTTAAATTAGTATATGAGACATAGCATGTTTTTGTATGTTTTTTCTTCCAGTGATTGAGCAGTTTGCTGAAGGTCCACCCGGCCGCAATTTCTCCATTGTCATTTTTCAGAAAATAGCCACCCTCGCTCAAGGTGATTTTCTTTTTCTCCAGATCATACCCTTCAATGAAAAGTGTCAGGTGGGTTTCCGGATTTCGGATTCCAGTCTGGTGTTTGGCGGTAAAATAAAGTTGATGCGGTTGCCTACGGTTTGCATGGGTATTCATGAAATTTGCATAGCTATCACGATAGAGTCCGATATCCGGTTCAGGAGTCATCAGAGTTGTACTGCTTTTTGATCTTGTTTTCAGCTCCCAGTCCAGAAAATCTGGACTGGCATTTCCGTTTGGAATGATGCCAAATTCGCATTCAAGGGTAAAACCGGCTCCATTAGGTGCTTCATAGAAGATAACAGTACCGTCTTTGTCCAGTCTTCTGGATCTTATGGGCCCTTTGATGTAGATATCTTTGAGTTTTTCAATTAAAAGACCCTGACTGTCTGCAAGGCTGGAGTAATATTCATAGAAAACTGACAGGACCTGCTTGTCCTGATTCTGTTCGGTATATTCCTGGATCTCTTTTGAAATTTCTTCATTCCATGATCCTGTATACGCAAAGACCTTGTCATCAGTCAGTCCTAGTATCATGCCCCGTTTCTGGCTGGCATACCGTTCACGTTCTTCTGATGTTGGTGGTTTCATTATCTTGCCTGGGGCAAGCGAGCAGCCACGAAGGAATCCCGAAAGCCTGATTTCCGGATATTTGGGATAAAGGATAATCTGGGAACCTGCGGCTTCTTCAGTTTCACCTTCTGGTGTAATCCAGAACAGTTTGAGAGGTGCCTTGAATATAGGGCCTTTGCTGGACTCTCCATCAGCACGGATCTCTCCCAGCGGGAAGTCCTGAATAACCTCAAAATTCCCCCCAAAATAGATCTGCTGTTTGGAATTGTCATTATTGGAAAGAAGCTTGAGCAGGATACGGGTTGCACCCAGATCCTGCATTTTCTGTGATATCTGTCTGAGAGTGGCCATATACAATCCAGTCATTGTCTTCTAACCGGATCGTACCTCTATTTTAGTGATTTTTATAGCTTTTAAGCAGACATCTTGTCTTTTTCACGCTTCCGGATTTCTGCTGCACGTAAAATATAAGGTTCCAGTAACTTTGCAACGGCAGCGAAAACAGGCACAACAACCGAGTTGCCGAACTGCTTGTATGCCTGTGTATCCGAGACCGGAATACGGAAGAAATCTTCTCCGTCCAGTTTCTGGAAGCCCATCAGTCTGGCACATTCCCGTGGTGTTAGACGACGTGGGCGGTTTTTCTGGTTATTTGGATCATCAAACTCTTCTTCTCCCCGCTGCATGTCCCAGCCGCGGTCAATTAGTATTTCCGAACCGTCTTTATGATAACGAGCTGAAAGGGTTCTGGCCACGCTGCCAGGATTTTTCGGATCTACCAGACCAAACCCAAAACCGTTACCTTTGGCCTGATGTTTCTTTGCATAGTTGTAAAGATACTTCCAGAGATTTTCAGTGAGTATGTACTTGTCTGCTACTTCTGTTTCTAACACATCCTGTATGGTCGGACGGACTTCAGGGAAGAGTTTACTGATATTTTTCAGGGAAAAGTCTCCCTTGATATCCAGACTGCGTTTGAAGCCTACCAGTACAATACGCTCACGGTGCTGGGGAAGGAAATTTTTGCCGTCAATGATTTTGGGGTCATTCGGACCACTCGCGTCAGCATCTGCAACATCATAGCCCAGCTCGTCCAGCGTCTTCATGATGATACGGAAGGTATTTCCCTTGTCATGGCTTTTCAAGTTTTTTACATTCTCGAGTACGAAAATGGCTGGCTGTTTTGCAGCAATAATACGTGCCACATCAAAAAACAGAGTTCCCTGTGCTTCACATTCAAAACCATGAGCCTTGCCAAGGGAATTCTTTTTTGAAACACCTGCCAGAGAGAACGGCTGGCATGGGAAACCGGCCAGTAGTACCTCATGATCTGGAATTTCGTTATCAATATGCTCATAAGCTTCATTGATGTCTGTATCCGGATCTTCAGTCAGCGTAACCTGTCTGATATCTTCGTTGAATTTATGCTGTTCAGGATCACAGTACCAGTTAGCCTTGTATGTCCGGACGGCTTCCTTGTTCCATTCGCTGGTAAACACGCATTGTCCGCCGATTTCTTCAAATCCCTTTCTGATCCCACCAATACCGGCAAAAAGATCAATAAAACGGAATTTATAATCTGGATGGTGGGCTGGTGGTTTTGGAAGCATTTTTTGCTGAAGCATTTCTACTTCACCTTCACTCAATGCCCTTGGTGCACTCTTTCCATTCAGCCATTTATTCAGCGTTTCACGGGTCCAGTCATACTGACCTACTCTACGAAGTATTTCAGCAACAGTTTTCTGGTCATAGGACTCCAGTACCTGATTAACCAGCGCCTTGTGTTCTGCAATTTTCTGGTTTTCCTGGATTAGGTACTTTTCATGCAGGTCATCAGCTTGGGACAAAAGCTCTTTCATCTATAAATCTATATTGGGTATTTTGAGTGATATTTTATCACTCATTTAACCCAGATTGGAGGATTTAAGTTCTTTGTGTTCATTAATTATGCAATACTCAACTGATCTTTTAGTTGATTCTGGTACATATGCGGATTTTTAAACAAATAGAAAATTAATGAGAATTGCTAAAGTAAGTACATAAAGCGTCAGCAGCTTACTATGAAATGTATTTGTGATTCTTGTCATTTTTGACGATTATGGTTGGTAAAATGATTATTCTTTTTTTCTTTAGATACAACCTCCATCAGAAAGAAGTCCAAGTTAAAAGGAATTTTAGTCTTACCTTCAAATGCTAAAAAAGGAAAACTGTGCAAGAATAGGAAAAGTATTGATAATTCATTTTCTTAGTCTATCCCAATGGCTATTTTAAAAACTTCGAGGTTTCTTCAAGAATTCACATGTCAGAGCAAAAAATTAAACTAGTACCACCTAAGAATTATCGCCATCCTTATAAAGTTGAAGGTATTTCCTACATGGATACTGAAGACCCAAGATTTACGTATGCCATCATAAGTCTAGTTTCAACTCATAAAAAAATTAAGAATAATAAATATCTTATTCGTGTTCTTATGATGAATGACCATCTTAAATCTAATGCTGAATTTAATATTGCCTCAGGGTTATTTACCAGTCTTATACATCCGGATGTTTCAGTAGTTGTTAAAAATATAGCACGTCCGGTACAAGACTCTGATTTATATGAAGCATTAGCTCAAACAGCAATGGATACTCTAGCTCAAAAGTACAGCTATGCTTCTATTATTGAAAATCAGGATATGGCTCGATTATTCGGGTTTCTAATATCTTCCATGATTGGAATCGAGTTCAATCCTAATCCTTTTAAATCTGAGGTAGCGGTTGCCTCTGAGCTTTTAAAAAATATTGATGATATTATTTATATCTATGATAACTATATGGCTCTTGATCTAAGTGATGAGCTCAAGGCTGAACTTAACTATCAATTCTGGTCAGCTATTACAATGATGACGCGTAGCAATGCTTTGGTATATGCGGATAATTCAAGAGGTATGGATTTCTCAAGTCTTGCTAATAATAAAACGAACCTGACTATTAAAAATCTAAAAAAAGCGATTGAAACCAGCTTACCTTATTTCAATAAAGTGCATATTCAGTGTGAAATTCGAGATTTATTAACCCACTCAGATTTTGATGTATCTAACAGAAAAATAATTTGCAAAGATATGCTTATATCCTCTCCTCAAGCTGGCAGACTGAATATGCAAGTTTATATGAAATATAAAACTGCCATAGCGATCCTTTACCGTGCTTATCTTGTTTCTGTGGAGAAGAATATTCATGAAAGCACGATCAAAAGATTAAATACTATTCTTGATGAATCTGTTTATCGTCTTCAAAGTACTGGTCAAGATCCTCTTACATTAAAGATTCTTAAAGACCTCTTTATGATAGTGAAAAAGCCTTTAAATGCTGACGGCAATAATGATGTTGAAATTATTTTTAGTGAAGAAATTTCCAATGTCATCAAAAACCATGCCTTAGTATCTTAAGAGAAAATTCTACTTTTAGATCCTTTTATTTTTAGGGGGGATTACCAATCCAGATTACCTGATAAAAAACTCCGGCATCTTGCCAAGGTTTTTCATATTGGGCTCGCTTGGTGTAAGTCCTGTCGTATCTGCTGATCCTGTGCGATTTCCTTATTCTTGTTATTTGGAGCATCCTGCTTTCGATACATCCATCATAGGAAATTACAGCCAAGTCATCATATAGGCACAAAGCGGATATATCTATTTGGGGCTTACATTTTTTGTTATTCCCAAGTAGAAATGTCCTACCTTAAAACCAAATAGAAATGTCCTATACAGACATTTCCAAGTCAAGCACAGGATTCAGATTTCGTTGTTGAATTGCTGTTTTCTGTGCACGTCTTCTTGGCATAGATTGAGAACGATTGCGTTTGTATTGCTGTTCCAACTCTTCATGCTGTTGTTGAATATGATTGAGAACAGCACCTAAACGTTTATTCTCAACAATCTCTCGCTGGTTAAGCTGACTTAATTTATCGAAGATGCTGTAATTGATTTTTCTTCCCTGATATTCAATCGCGACTGTACCATCCGGGTATTCTAGGAACTCAAGATACTTACCAATCAATCTTTGGTTTTCTTCCGTGTTTTCCAGGAGATATACGCATTTATCATAAGTAATCGTCAGGCTATTCGTGACTCTGCGGGGTTCACGCCAAGTAAAAACATCATCTAACTCCTCAGCAGTTTCAGTAACAGTCCGGTGTAAATCCTTGGGATTAAAAGCCATCTTGGCGAACTTCTGATTGAACTGCTCAATGAAGCAGGGTAGCCAGGCATTCGCTTGCTCAATCGAACAGATGCCTTCCAGGCGCATTTCTTTGATCAGACGGTCCTGAAGCGTTCTATTGGCCCGTTCTACACGGCCTTTGGCCTGTGGTGAATTAGCGAAGATAATATCGATATTCAGGGTGCTGAGTACGCGCCCAAACTGGGTAATCTTGGTGTCTTTCTTACTGCTTTGATTCACCCTGAAGACTGAATGTTTATCGCTGTAAAATGCCAACGGCTTACCATGCTGCTCAATATACAAACGTGTTGAAATCATATAGTCAAAGGCTGATTCTGATTCACAGAAGCGTAAATGCTGCAATTTTCCTGTGGCATCATCGATAAACACCAGCAGACAGCATTTAGGGGCTCGACCTTCAAACCAGTCATGGTGTGAGCCATCAATTTGAATCAGTTCACCATAACAGTCCCGGTTATAACGAGGCTGATACGGGCGTTTCAGACGCTTGGATCGAGGAATCCATAAATCGGCTGCAATCATCCAAGAACGTAGTGTTTCCACCGAAATGTCGAATCCATGAATGGTAGTGAGCTTTTCATGCGCTAAAGTGGGTCCGAAACCATGCAGTTGATCCGAAACAATATTGAGGCACTTGAGTCTGAGTTCTTCAGGAAGCCTGGAGTTGCTGATTTGACCACGACCGGCATGGGCTAATGCAACTGGGCCTTGAGCTTTGTATTTCTGCAGTAAGCGTCTGATCTGACGCTCTGAAATATGAAGTAACTGAGCAGCTTGGGACTGGGTTATGCGTTGATCACAGATTTCCTGCAAGACCGACAATCGTTTAAGTTCTTTATCCGACATAGACACCAACATATCAAACCGTCCGCTAAGGAAATTGCAAAAATGCATATTCTAAAAGCGGACATTTTTACTTTGGAGAAACCGGACATTTCTATTTTGGGCTTACATTTTTATTGCGTATAAGAGATTTTATGTTAAATTATTATCAAGATAATTATGAGGAAAGTATCTATTTACCTTAATTAAAACAACAAAAAAATTTTTATTTTCAATATAATAAGTTAATTTTCAAAAAACTAATCGGGAATAAAAATGTCTTTTTTTGATGAAATATTTTCAGATAATGATCCTATTGAAATTAATAATATTAATGAATTGTATGATTCATTAGATGCAAAAAGTTCTCATAGTTCACTGCGTGTTATACAGCAAGAATGTATTGATATTTTAGACTCTAAATTAGAAAAAAAGGCAATTATTCTTAAACTTAGTACTGGTTCGGGGAAAACAACAATTGGTTTACTCTACCTAAAGTATTATGCCCAAAAATATAAGGAACCAGTTCTATTTTTGGTTCCAACTTTACAATTAGCAGAGCAAGTAATATCGGAAGCTACAAAATTAGGCATACAATCAAATATTTATTCAAAAGGACATAGAGTAGTAAGTCCAGAAGCTATGTGTGGTGATGAAATTATTGTCTCAACATATGAAAAATTATTTAATGGACTTAGTACTTTTAAAACATATGGGATACAACCTTGTGCAATTGCTTTTGACGATGCCCATACTGGTATGGATATAATTAAAAAACAATTTTCTATTATTTCGTCGGGAGAAATTTATACTGAATTATTATCTATTATAAAAGAACCATGCAAAATACATTTGGGTATTCAATGGCTTGAATTTGAAACAGATGGTAAAGCTTTTGAAGTTCCTTATTGGATATGGCAATCAAAAATAGAAGAAATTTTTGGGTTATTAAACCAGTATAAAGATCATAAAGATTTAAAATTTAATTATCCTCTTATTAAAAACGAGCTAACTTTTTGTAGATGTATATTTAGTCAAGGAAATTTTGAAATTTCACCAAATATATTAAATATCAAAAATATTACTCCATATTATGAGTCTAAGCATAAACTATTTATGTCTGCGACTTTTTCTGATTCAGATAATTTTATTAGATTTTTGGGCTTGGAAAAAGATATTGTTCAGAATATGGTTGCACCTTTATCGGATAAAGGTACAGGCGAACGGATGATCCTTGTGCCCTCTATTATTTCGCCAGATTTAGAAAAAAATAAAGTAGTTAATCTTTGTGCTGATTTAAGTAAACAGACCACAGTATTTGTGCTTACATCATCTATAAATCAAGCAAAAGTTTGGACTGATGAAGGGGCAATTTTTCTTAATAGTGAAAATATTAATGAAGTCTTATTCGATTTAAGTTCAAAAATAAATAAATCAGGATTTTATGTGATGGCACAAAGATTTGAAGGATTAGATCTTGCAGATGACTTGTGTCGAATATTAGTGATAGATGAGATACCTTTTGGTGAAAGTATAATTGATAACTACGATAGTGAATGCTTAGGTAATATAACTGGATTCGGTGGGAAAAACATATTTAGACTAGAACAAGGTATGGGAAGAGCTGTACGTTCTCATGTTGATTACTCCGTAATATTATTAGTTGGTAGTGATTTAAGCTCTTTTATTGCTCATAAAGATTGTAGAACAGCATTGAGTCCTGAAACTAATTGTCAGTTAGATTTGGGAATTAGAGTCAGTAAACAAATTGCTAAACACCAAAAAGACTCTATTGAGAATATTAAAAAGACTATTGCTAGTTGCTTGAGTCGGGATCTAGCTTGGAAAAATGGTTATCAATCTGAAATGAAAAAGGTTAAAAAAACTGAATTTTCATATGATGAAAAATTGCTAGATTTGGCTTACACAGAACGTAAATTCTATGAAGATTCATATATAAATCAATTTCACCTTTCGAAAGAGTCATTTAATAATATTATTAACTCTTTACCTGATTCAAAATATAAGGGGAAAATGTTGGAAAATTTTGCTCGTATTGTAAGCTTTACTGATGATGTGGAAAGTATGCAAATTCAGAATAAGGCAATACAATTATATCCTCGAGCTATTAAACCATTAACAGTATATCCAAGAAAACTTTTTAAAGAGCCAACATATTCCGCAATAAATATTGAAAAAATAATTAAAAATTACAATAATTTAGAAGGTATTTTAATACAATTGCAAAAAATTAAATCTGATTTTGGATTCAATGAAGTTAGAAGTAATAAAATAGAAAAAAACTTTAAAATATTAGGATACTTCTTAGGGGCGGATTCAATAAATCCTGAAGATGAATATAAGGAAGGTCCAGATGTCTGTTGGTATCTAGATAATAATGTTTATGTGATAGAGATAAAACATAATCAGGTTGAATCATTACATAAAAAAGATTCTGGGCAGTTAAGTGATAGTTGTGAGTGGGCAAAGAAAAATTATCCAACTATGGTAAATATAATTCCAACTACTTTAACTAATGTTACATCTTTTGATAAAGATGCTCACTATCCAACAGATACGGTTATTATCAATCAATCAAGAACCTTAGAACTTTTGGATGTTATGATAAAGTTTTATGAACATATGATAAGTGAATCTAAAAATACTGCTCAGGAAATAACAAGTGAATTGAACCATTATGGACTGGATAATAATTCTATCTTTAAAAAATATTTTAAAAGATTTGAATCTATTATGAAGAAAAAATAAGAAACTCTTTTTTTGAGAAGGAACTTTAAGTTTCTCTAAAATTAAAATAATACACGTTATACGAAATGCTATTTCTATTCCTTTAAAAATCAATTTCTTATATGCTATTGAAAAGCCCATTCACCCTCGAATGGGCTTTTTTGTTGATTTTTATGTTCCACGATTAATATTTTTCCCATGTTTAACGATTTTGATTAGCTCCTCTGCTTAATCTACATCTAATTCCTGACTTACTTTTTAAAGGAGGGATACGGGAAGTCTTCATTTAAAAAAATAACAATTGGGTATACTTTTTCCCCTCTTTACACTTAATACCGGATGATATAAGTAACTGATCATATAAAAGAATCCTAAAAATTATATTTGAGAATTAATATAATCTTTTAAATGCTCAAGAAAATGTGCTATTCGAGGTGAATGCTCTAATCTATCTGCATATATAGCGTAAATATCAGCAGGTAAAGTTTCATATTCTTTTAAAATTTGTACTAATCTTCCACTTTTTAAATACTTTAAGACATCCCATTCTGCCCTCATTAGTATTCCATGACCATCAAGAGCCCAGTCTAGTGTCACCTGCCCATCATTACTACTAAGTTTTCCATGAACCGTACCGGGTTTGTCGGAGACTTTTTTATTTAAGTTAGGCCACCTGACCTAACGGGTTAATCTTATCATAG
>NZ_JAYWYV010000023.1:0-45514 GCF_048147885.1 Acinetobacter sp. 228 | reverse complement strand
ATGGTATGAGCCCAGAAGCATTCGAGACAGCTTCAAAATGAGGCTATCTCATGTCTAAGATACTGGGAGCAGTCCATTATGTTAATTTTAGGGAAATTAAAGAGTAGAAATGAACTTAAATCTAAATAATAAAAAATTTGTAAATGCTAAAAATACATCTAATGGAGAAGTATCTCACGAGACTATTTTTAATTATTACCAAGTAGGTGAACGTATAGAAGCTACCTATTCTGGTGGCAGTATTACCAATGGACATTTACTAGGTTTCATGACTTCTGAAAAAACTTTCACTATGGCATACCACCACATCAATGAGATGAATGAATTACGTATAGGTGAATGTAATACTGAGATTGAGATCCAAGCCAATGGAAAAATTAAGTTAATTGAAAATTGGCAATGGCGTAATGGAGACTGTTCTACAGGCGAATCAATACTTGTTGAAATGTAAGGTAGAAATAAATAAAGCCCAGATCTTAGATCGGGGCTTCGTATAATCCGTATTATGTTAATTTTAGAAAAACTGAAATAAGATCAATCTAACTCGTAGCACGACAGGAGGTGATATGAATAATGATATAAGTGAAGCCCCCTATCACCCAGATAAATTACTGATGAAAATTCTTGATGAATTATCCCCTTATCGGTATTTTTATTTACATTTATTTTCCTTAGTTTTTATTGTTGCTTATATTTTTGGGTTCTCTATTGAAGGTTATTCTGGGATTACGAACTTTTCCCAATCGATGATTTTGGCATCACCACAAGTAAAACTGGTTAATGATGTTACGTTAATATTTGAGATATTTATTTTTTTAATTATGTTTTCAAAGTATACCTTTTGGGGGCTAGACATTAGAACTAAACATCTATTTAAAAGATATGAAAGATATTATCAGAGCATTCATGAGATTAAAGATAATAGATCTTTAGTTTTACTAGTATGTTTTTTAACTCTAATAATTATGATTTGTTTTAGATATCAAATGTTTATTTTTACCGATGGTGGGAATATATCTTCAATAAGAAAACTTTTAAATGAACCTAATTTTTTTGTGTATTTGTATATGATTTTAGGTTTTTTAATGAATTTTTTTCTATTTATATGTGCAATTTTTAGTCTAGAGTTAAGAAAGCATGTTAGAAACAGATATTTTAATTAATCATTTGGAAAACTAAGCTTATTTAACATAATGGGTATTATACAAAATTCCTTTTTAAATAGTGTTATTTATCAAATACTTAAATCAATAAATCCAAAACCCCAAAGATCAAAAAACACACGTTTTCACAACTCGTGTGTTTTTTGATCATATTTGTAATATTCTGCTTATAAAATTGATTATTTTTTAATCAAATCGAAGATTTTTTCAATGTTTCCGCTCTTTCCAGGGCAAAAACTATCCCCAATTTCTGGGGATAAAATTTAGACATATATTATGCATATCTTAGTAAAAATTAATCTCGACCTTTGCATCTATTTATTCATTATATTTTTAAACTGTTTAATGAACAATTTTAAACATCAAGGTAAATTACCTCATTAGCTTCTTCTGCCTTCCCCCAATGACTTGGAGAAAGCCAGAACCTGATTTTTAAGCACTACGCCTTAAACCTTCAAGTCGTAGTGAGTCAGTCATATTTAACAGCATCTGTTCGGTTTTAGCCCAACCCAGACATCCATCAGTGATTGATTGACCATAAGTCATTTGCTCAGAAATTTTCTGATTCCCATCAACCAGATGGCTTTCAAGCATTACACCACGAACCTTGGTATGTAAACGTTCTGCCAAGATCTGTTTCAGCACTTCAGGTTGTAGCATCGGATTTTTTGAGCTGTTGCCATGACTACAGTCAATCACCAGTGCCGGCAATTCCATCTGATGTTTTGCCTGTATTTTCTCGATTTCAGCCAACTGGTAATTAGGTCCACTATTTGAACCACGTAAAATTAAATGCGCTTTAGGATTACCTTGAGAATGTAAAATACATGGCAAACCGGACTGGCTCATACCCAGGAATTGATGCGGATGAGAGGCAGACTGAATAGCATCTAGGGCAATCTGGATCGAACCATCAGTACCATTTTTGAAACCAATGCTATATGGCATATGACTTGAGATTTCACGGTGAATTTGTGATTCGCTGGTACGTGCTCCAATCGCGCCCCAAGCCAGCAGATCATCGAAATAAGCGGTTGCCATCGGGCTGAGAATTTCCGAAGCGATTGGCAGACCCATTTCAATAATTTTAAGATATAAGTCACGGGATTTTTCCAGACCCAATTGCATATTGGATGAACCATCCAGATTCGGATCGTAAAGGAAACCTTTCCAACCTACCGTAGTCCGCGGTTTTTCAATATAAGCACGCATGACCAGAAAAATCTGATCAGAAACCTGAGTTTGTAGCTGTTTTAATTTTTCTGCATATTCTAGCGCGGAAGCTTCATCATGAATGGAACATGGACCTGTAATCACCATTAATCGATGATCTCTGCCTTCTAATATATTTTGAACAGTTTGACGATGTTCAGCGACCTGGCTAGCCAATTGCGGAGACAGTGGCAATTGCTGCTTAAGTTGCTGGGGTAAAGTTAAAATGCTTTCAGCATGATGTTGTTGTGATGTATTTGGGGTATTCATGACTTTAATCCTGGGACTGAAAAGCAGTCCAAACTTTTATTTGAGCGTTATGGGTCTAATCGAAACTGTCTTGAGGGTCATTAGCTGACTAAAATAAGACCAATAAAAGCTATTAAAGTATGAATAGTTAAATGTTGTCATGATTGTCTCCAAAATATTCTTAAAAATTAAAGGCATAAAAAAACCTGATCAGGGTTGCCGATCAGGTATAAACTGGTGGGCAACCATTTCATTGCCCAAACGCATTCAGGCAATTATCTAAACTGCCAGAAATAAAAATATGCGTTTGAAATGAGAGGTTGCGTTAACATATTATGTCTTTCATAAAATATGAATCTGAAATTAAAATACGCGCTCTAGGGTCATTTGACAAGTATTAAATATAAAAAAATATTTATTAACTTTTCTACTTTTTTTTTATGATTTTATCACACAGTTAAATATATCAATAAAAATGGCAAAACCCACAGAAATGTAGATTTTGCCAACAGTACTTCACTTCATTTTCATGAAGATGAATAATTAACGTGAAACACGATTCCAGGCATCACGTACTGCAAATTTCGCCTGTTCCCAGTTTAAACGAGATTCGCCTTTCATTTGTTCCCATTTTAATTTCAGATCTTGTTCTGCATCTTCAAAACGGGTGTGGGCATCATAGCTGCCCCGGTTTTCATAACCTACGCGGTAAGCAGTATCGTAATCGCGGTCATAATCCAGATCGCTGTATGTGGTACGGGCATCTGAATAGTATGGGGTATTTACAGAATTATCACGCCAGTAAGCCTGTTCTTCGGTTGGATTTACTGCTTCGCCTATACCTTTACCGGCCAGACCACCGACCACAGCACCCACAACACCACCTACAGCAGCACCAACAGGACCACCTGCTGCACCAACTGCTACGCCTGCGGCTGCACCGCCTGCAGCACCCAAACCTGTTCCTACAGGATGTGCACCAGGTTCACCAGTAATCGGATCTGCATTTAAATCGTCGCGGACATCTTTTGGAGAGTTCTTAATAACATCACGATCAAAATTATCATTCGACATAAAACTTATCCTTATTTTTTAAAATGGTTTCAATCACGTATGTTGATACGTTCTATTTAATATAAACATCTGGAATGTAATGACCTTAGTTTGCTTGTGTTCTTTGGGTGAGTCTGTGTGATGCTTTAATGCACTAATGTATCCTGAATCAAGTGAAATCCGCATAAAAAAGACCGGTTTAATACCGGTCTTTTTCTCTCTTAAGCCTACGATAATCATTTATTCAAAATGAATGACCGTACGGATTGATTTACCTTCATGCATCAGGTCAAAAGCTTCATTGATCTGATCTAATGGCATGGTATGAGTTACAAAAGGTTCAAGCTGAATTTCACCTTTCATTGACTGCTCTACCATTCCTGGTAATTGTGAACGGCCTTTCACGCCACCAAAAGCGGTACCCATCCATTTACGCCCTGTGACTAACTGGAATGGGCGGGTTGAAATTTCTTTACCTGCACCGGCTACGCCAATAATCACCGACTGGCCCCAGCCACGGTGCGCGCATTCCAGTGCTGAACGCATGACATCAACATTACCGATACATTCGAATGAATGGTCTACACCCCAACCGGTCATTTCCACAATAACCTGCTGGATTGGTTGATCATAGTCTTTTGGATTAAGGAAATCTGTCGCACCAAACTGTTTCGCCAGTTCAAACTTATCTGGATTGGTATCTACCACAATAATACGGCCTGCTTTTGCCTGGCGGGCGCCCTGTACCACAGCAAGACCAATACCGCCTAAACCAAATACAGCAACACTATCACCTTCCTGTACTTTGGCAGTGTTATGGACAGCACCAATGCCTGTCGTCACGCCACAGCCCAGCAGGCAGACATGCTCATGGTTAGCTTCAGGATTAATTTTTGCCAAGGATACTTCAGCAACTACGGTATATTCAGAGAATGTTGAACAGCCCATGTAATGGTAGATTGGCTCGCCGTTATAAGAAAAACGCGTAGTTCCATCTGGCATGACACCTTTACCTTGGGTCGCCCGTACAGCAACACACAGGTTGGTTTTTCCAGATTTACAGAACAAGCACTCACCACATTCAGCAGTATAAAGTGGAATTACGTGATCACCTGGTTTCAGACTGGTGACACCTTCACCCACTTCAACCACTACACCTGCACCTTCATGACCCAAGATTGCAGGAAATACACCTTCAGGGTCTTCACCAGACAAGGTAAATGCATCTGTATGACACACGCCTGTATGGCTAATTTTCACCAGTACCTCACCTGCTTTTGGTGGAGCAACATCCACCTCAACAATCTCTAAGGGTTGGCCCGGACCAAACGCAACCGCTGCACGTGATTTCATGTAAAACTATCCTTTTTTTTGCTGGTTTACAGATGACTAACAGTAACCTCTTTCTATTCGGAGATTCAACTATTAACATCGGGAGTTAAGGAATAAAAAATCCTATAATCAATGGAAGATCAATGATTAAACCTTCACCGTTTATCTGTTTAAGTGTTTTTACTTTAACCCTCATGATTTCTGGCTGCGAACTGGCTCCCAACACTGCCAAAGATGCAGAAATTACTCCAGCCCAACCCGCGCAATGGATAGAGGGTCAATTTTCAAAACAGCAGATTCATGAAGGGAAAACTGCTTTTTTACCCTTATATGACGGCTTTATAAGCATGGCGGCACGTGTGTACCTGATTAATAAGGCCCAACACCATCTTGATCTGCAATATTATATCTGGAAAGATGATTATATCGGTAACATGATGTTGGCCCAACTGTTAAAAGCTGCGGAGCGTGGAGTCAAGGTACGGTTACAGATTGATGATCAGAATGGTACGCAGCTAGATGACAAATTGCTGGCCCTAAGCCAGCATCCAAATATTCAGGTAAAGCTTTTTAATCCCTATAAATTTCGTAAATTACGTGCACTTGATTATGGTTTCCGGATGAAACAGGTTAATCATCGCATGCATAATAAACTGATCATTGCTGATGGGACTGCAGCAGTGACTGGTGGTCGTAATATCAGCAGTGAATACTTTGATGCCAGTGAAGACTTCCAGTTTACCGATGTCGATATCTTTTTTACAGGTCAAAGTGTAAATGCTGCGAATCAGACCTTTATCAAGTTTTGGAATGATGATCTTAGTTATAATCTTCAGCAGGTGCTAAATGATGCAGGCAATCCTGAAATGCTCAAAAAACTCAAAACTGAGTTTGCGCACGAAGATGTTGATGAAACTGAATTAAAACGCCGGGTCGGAATAGCCGAGAAACAAGTCGAACAGCAATTGAAAAAACAGCCCATTCAGTGGGCACCTGCTTATTTCGTTGCGGATACTCCCGCTAAAGCACGTCCCCATGCAAAAAATGGCGATTATATTTATACCCATATGCTCGAACTCATGGGTGAGCCCAAAAAACATCTGGAACTGGTGTCTTCATATTTTATTCCAACACAAGAAGGCACCGACTATTTAACTCATCGTGCTCAACAGGGCGTCAAAATCAGAATCCTGACCAACTCTTTTCAGGCCAATGATGTGGCTCTAGTATATGCCTATTATCAACAATATCGTCAGCAGTTACTGCAAAACGGCATCGAACTCTGGGAATTTAAACCTTATATTGTCCGGCCTGAACGTACCTGGTATGAAGTCATGACTGGAAATATTATTCCGGCAAAGAATAAAAATAGCTCAAGTTTGCATGCCAAATTCTTTGATCTGGATGGCATGGTATTTATTGGTTCCTTTAATTTTGATCCGCGTTCAGCTTTTTTGAATACTGAAGTCGGCCTCGTGATCCAGTCGGAAGATTTCCAGAAGGAAATTACTTACGCAATGGATCAGTATTTGCCACGTATCGCTTATCAGCTCAAGCTGAATGAAAAAAATGAAATCATTTGGCTGGAATATCAAAAAGATGGTCGTATCATTAAACATTTACATGATCCGGACACTACAAAATTCCAGCGCTTCATGATGAATCTTGTGACCAAATTTCCAGGCGAATGGTTAATGTAATGACAAAAAAATTACGTTTTAATTACACAAATTATTTTAATGATTAAAAATCATAAATGAAATTTCATTTTTTGAGTAATCTCCTTCTTATCATTCCAGTCTATTCCCTATGGAAGGAGAGATTTTCAATATTAATTAAATTCTTATACTTATATTTATTAGTTTTTTTCTTATACATTAATCAGCTCAATCACGACAAAGCTTTTACCTCCTCCCTCGATTGCTTTAAAATTACACTTTTCCAATCTTTTGCGATTATTCGCCCTCACTCCCATGCAATTTTTTGATTTAAGTCGCCAGTTTAAGTTTAGTGACATTCTAACGCCTGTTAAAACTCTCCATGATTTATCCCAGCAAGAGTGGTATCTGGCCAAGATTCGGGTAGAACATAACTGTCTGTCTGAATCCGTTACGGTCGAGGGTCAGGTAGTTTTAAAATCGAATGAAAATATCCAGCTCGAACTGGAATGGCTGATTCAGGATAATGGCTATGAGTTACAGGTTTTATTTAAAGGTGTAGAAACTGAAGCTACTGATGAGGCCGGCATTATATTAAAAGGTGCTCAGCTGGTCGATGAACAGCAGCAAGCTCTCTCTGCACAAGCTTTGAGCTTATGGATTGATGGTAGTTTATTACCGATGTTACCTGAAATCCGCCGAGAGATTAAAGCACGTTTAAACTTGTGGGATTATGTCGAATACGATGGCTAATCGCCTGCTGCCATTTTTCAAAGAGCCATTTAGCTCTTTTTTATAATCTGAAACATATTTTAGATTGGTAAAGCTACCTGTTTTCAAGGTTTTTTCAGACAATGCCATATGGAAAAATTTACTATAAGCTTTATAAAAAATAATAAGAGAATCAATACATGATTTCTGATAGTGAATGGCAACAGATTCGCCAGATCGTTGCTGATGCACAACGTACTGCCATGCATTGCTCTATTGCAACAGTCAATTCCAAAGGCCTTCCTAGCATTACCCCGATTGGAACGGTATTTTTAAATCAAAAGACCAGTATAGGTTTCTTCTTTGATACTTATTCCGCTACCTTTACTGAAAATTTACAGCATCAGCCACTGGCCTGCATACAAGCTGTGAATACTAGTAAACTGTTTTGGTTGAATGCGCTGCTTAAGGGGAAATTCAAACGTTATCCAGGAGTACGTCTATATGCAGAAATTGGCCCTTTACGTTCAGCCACATCTGAAGAAATACAGCAGGTGGAATCTCGTATTCGAGTTTTAAAATGGACTAAAGGCAGTCAGTTAATCTGGTCTAACTTTCATCATGTTCGGGATATTCAAATTTATAGCTATCGTTGGGTCGAATATCCAAATATGTGAATAATAAAAAACCAAGTTACTAAGCGTAAGTTAATTTCATATTTACAGCTTTAAATTTTTCTAGCTATTTTTCATCTGAATATTGAATTAAATATTAAATCAACCCCACATGCTTAAACATTAATCTGTAACTTTCGGCTTTTTTCTCTAAAGAAACCGGATAAGCGCGGGAAGATGAAGGCATACGATATAAATACAGATCACGTCCGGCAAAATGAGCCTGACTTGGGTGATCAATGCTCGGTTTGACCGTACCTTCAGGCATGGACAACATCATAGTATCTGTAGCCTTATCTCCAGTAGTCATAATATGATTGCACTGCGGCATTTGACTAAGCAGTTGCTCGATATTGGTGGGTACGACAATTTCCAGAAATTTGTCTGAGGCATTACCTTTTAAACGCCGGATCTGATAACCACTGTCAAAGATTGCAATTCCCCTTTGTGTCAAAAACTCCCGGATTAAATTTTCCTTAAATTTTTTGTTGGGTAGATCTAAAAAATAATCTTTATTATTAAAAAAAATCAGTCCAAAAATCCGCCACATATCATTTTGATAATTTGGATAATAAAAATTCATTTTCCAGCGTGTAGCAGGTGGCGGAAAACTACCCAACATCAGTAATTTGGCATTGGGCGGTAAAAATGGAGGTAACGGATGGGTTTCAATATCGGACATAGGATTAACTAAATTGAGAGCTTTTTACTATTTTAGAATGCCTTCTGAATCTTGCCAGCGACTTCTTGTCCCCAAAGTGTATAAACTTCCTTGCTCGGGTGAAAACCATCTGCAGCCATTTGTAAATTCATGGCACGGTATTTTTCAATATCATATTCAATCCATTGCATATTCACCTGCTGATTTACAAATTTTTCCAGTTGCCGGTTCATCTGTTTGGCATATTGGCCAAATAACCAGGCTAAAGGATTCGGTAGCGCTGGGAACATATTCATGGGGGGAACACCGGCAGCAATAACCAGCTTCGGACTAAATTTTTGCTTAATTTTGCTATAAAGTTGTTGCTGTTTCTGAATCCAGACTTCTGCAGACATGAGCCTAGTTACATCATTGACCCCAACTGAAGTAACAATTACATCATAATGCTGGACTTCCATCTGGTCCAAAGTACGCAGTACATTTGAGGTGGTATCACCGGTTTTGGCTTGCAACTTCCATTCAACCTGAAAGTCACTTTTCAGTTCATGCAGAATTGCACCCAGTAATGCATCATCCTGATGTTCTACGCCTACACCTGCCGCCGCGGAATCTCCTAGAATGAGCAAGGACAGTTTTTTGCCTGTTCCGATTTTTCCTTTACGTACACCTTCGGGTTCCGGAAGCCTTAAGGTATTTTTCTTAACGCGACTACCTTGAATGACAAGTGCAGGAATCAAGGCAATGGTGGCGGCTTTCAGCAACATAGCGGGCTATTTTATATAGAGATATGCTTAATTTTACCTGAGTTTGTTCTTTTGAACTATTTCCTCAGCAGTCACTTTAGATGAATAATCACCTAAATTTGACTGAGACAGGATTCTTACAAAATATAGGCTTAGATATCTTTATTTTATCTTCGATAAATAATAAAAAATCCCGCTAAAAAGCAGGATTTTTACAAGCTCACTTATCAGGTTTTATAATCATTCCAGCGATTCATACGCTTGAAGGTTCCAACATCATTGAAACGTACACCTACTTCTTTCATCACTTTATGCGCCGTTTTGGATGTCAGTTGACGGATATAAAATGGCTCCTTGACCACAAAATGATGAATGGCATGAGTTGAACCAAAATTACAGCAGAATAACTGGAATGGGATCAACCACCATGGATTGAGCACCTGGGTTTGTTTGATCACATCACGTGGATCGATATCGCCATAGTAATGCATATTTGAACTGACGAACTGCAAGCTAAAAGAACGGATAAAGTTCGGAATCACCCAGATGACTACCAGCAGATTTACGATCGGCATAGCATCGACAATGCCTTGCGACCAGAGCATCTCATAACCGAAGAGTGGTGCAATTGCATTTAAACCATGAAAGACCACAAACAGATAGCACAATCCATAATAAATAATGCTGAGTGGCAAAAAGCCGAGTAACTGGGAGATCATGGCAATTTTACGTTCTTTTTCAGGCTGTTTTTCCAGAAAAAGATGAATCATTTTAAACATCTGAAATGGACGCAGATACACTGACATTAACTGGTCACTAATCACCAGAATTCGGCGAATGCCCCAAGGCATACCATTACTGATGCCACGTTCTTCCAGGTCATGTTCAGTGCCTGAATATTTATGATGATGCAAATGTAAACGACGACGTGCCCAGGGACTAATCGTGTTTGGACGCGCCAGCCAGACCAGTGCCAGCATCAGATGATGGGCCCAAGGCGTTTTCTTGAAATACATATAATGAATCAGGTCATGTTCCAATTCATGCGTTAAAGATGCAAAAATCGCGATTAAAGGAATGGTAAACCATGCTGAGAGATAACCCGTTCCATATGCTACTGCGCATGTAATCATACCTGCCCACGCCAAGCCTAGAATACTTGCACCGATAAAATTCTGATGTTTAAGTATGGGATAACGAGCACGCACCTCTTCCCCAGCCTGAATAACGATACTTCTAACCTTGGAGATTCGCTGCTGGTCAGTCATATCGGAAGATGTAGACATATGGACAACCTTTGATTTTTGAACAGTTGTACATTAAAGGAAATTCTAGAAAAAAGAAGTTATCTTTCCACTTTTGAAGCGAGTATGTCTAAGTTTTGGACAGTTGAGAAAGTTCTTTAAATTGGAGGGAATTATGAAAAGTGAGAGATTATCTTTTTCATGAAATTAACAGTCAAAATTAGTCGAATTAACTGATCATTAATCATTAAAATTTTTTAAGGTTTGGCTGTAATATCGTTATCATAAAAAGAGAAGCATTCTCGCTTCTCTTTTCAAATATCTAAAATTGCTTTTAGCCCAACTTATTTACCAGTTTAAGTGGTAATACCTTCATGGCTAGACCGAGTGGCAACCACGGCCATTTCGGTACATAGGCTTTAACTGGCGCTTTTTCAATTTCTGCTGCCAATAAACGTGAACCGGTTTTCTCATCTACTTCAAAAGGCAGCTTTTTCGCGCCTTCATTGATTTCAGTCCGAATATATCCTGGGAAAATTGTAGTGACTTTAATTGGCGTATCCATCAGCTCAGCACGAATGCCTTCCGCTAAATGAGCCACGCCGGCCTTACTTGCGCCATAAGCAGTCAAATGTTTTGGCATACCACGCATGGCACTCATGGATGAGATCATGACCAGATGGCCAGAGTTTTGGGCGCGGAAAATTTCCACTGCAGCTTCACATTGTGCCAATGCCGAAATAAAGTTGGTTTCCACTGTAGCTTTATTGATGGCGAAATTACCTTTACCGATGCGGCGACCTTCACCCACACCTGCATTCACGATAATCCGGTCAATGGTGCCGAAGTCTTCTTTAAAAGCGCGGAAAACTTCAAAAACCTGATCGTAATCGGTGACATCCAGTGTTTTGGCAATGACTTTAATATTATATTGGCTTTCCAGTTCCTGCTTTAAGGTTTCCAGACGATCCAGGCGACGTGCACAAATCGCCAGGTTATAGCCTTTCTTGGCAAATTCACGTGCCATACCGGCACCGATCCCTGAACTTGCACCGGTAATTAAAATTGTTTTAGCCATGGGTTTACCCTATTCCTTTATTTTTTTACAGTAGTATTCGATATGATTTAGATCCAGGTCAGCAATTCCGGATGCTGTGCCTTGATAAAATGATGTTCATTTAAACTGAGTAGTTGCGGTTCATTACCTACCAGCCGCAGTGTCGTAATACTGGTATTGGTAATCGCCCAGTTCAAAGCAAAGGTTTTTTCTGGGCTAAGGCCCAAAATTTTGCCTACAGCCACAGAAATCACGCCGCCTGAGGTATAAACGACTGCATAACGTGGGCGGCTTTTGGCCAGCTGGTCACACAGATTTTGCAAACCGGTTTCCACACGGTCTTTAAAATTCGGCCAGGATTCATCATATTCATGGTGGTAATCATCGCCGGTCCAACGTGCAATCGCACCGGTAAAAATTTTGCTGAGGTAATCCCGAGGATTTGCATGCTCTGACACGTCCTGTTTGAGCAATTCAGGCTGATTAAAACGCGGTTCATAACGTGCAAATACCTGCTGATGATTAAATTCATTCCAGGCACTATCCGTCAGAATCTCACTTTCCGGAAAACATTCTTCCAGAGATAATTTTGCTGTCTGTTGATGACGCTGCATGGAACCTGCAACCACATACGGTGCTTCTTTCAGAATTTCATCAAAATAGCGGCCCAAAAGCTTTGCCTGTAACTCGCCATTGGGCGAAAGCTGATCATAACTTTCTGCGCCAAAAGAGGCTTGGCCATGCCGGATCAGGTAAATAGTGGTCATTTTGGCATTATCTCTTTAAATTTCAGAATATATTTCTGTGCGATCTCATTAGCTTCCAGTTTTTGGCTGCCAATCAGTTTTAAAGCACGAATATGCAAGGCATGAATTATCACCCAGAAATCCTTAAAGGCCGGATTATTGGTTTGTTTGTGGTAATAACGATAATAAATTTGCTGGGCAATGACCGCGAGACGGAATACACCAAACACCTCATAAAATGTCCAGTTCTCAGGCTGCAAACCGGTTTTTTCAAGATAGTAATCTACGACCTCTTTACGGGTAAACATACCTTTTAGATTGGTCGGCTGACGACGAGTCGCTTTAAAAATGGCATTATCGGTATCTTCTACCCAATAGGCCAAGGCAGAACCCAGATCCATCAGCGGATCGCCGAGAGTGGCCATTTCCCAGTCCAGTACACCAATCACTTCAGTCGGATTCTCTGGATCCAGAATGAGATTGTCAAAACGCCAGTCATTATGAATGACGCAGGTTTTAGAGTCGGAAGGAATATTTTCATTAAGCCAGTTGCGTACATATTTAAAAGATGGAACATTTATGGTCTTGGCTTTCTCATAACGATTATCCCAACCTTCTACCTGACGGCGGCAATAACCCTCACCTTTGCCCAACTTTTCCAGCTCGGTGCCTGTATAAGGAACCTGATGCAATTCGATCAGTTTATCAATCATATTGATACATAATGTCCGAATATCAGACTCAGTCAGTTGCAATTCAGGTGGCATTTTGGCGCGTGGAATAATGCCTTCGATGCGTTTCATCACATAGAAGTCACAGCCAATCACCGATTCATCCTGACAAAGCGCGACCATTTCAGGTACGACCGGATAGTACCCAGCCAAAGCTTTCTGCACATGATATTCACGTGCCATATCATGGGCTGATTTGGCTTTGGTGCCTTGTGGCGGGCGACGTAAAATTAGATCGGCATTGGCATACTTTAGACGATAGGTCCAGTTTGAAGCCCCACCTGAATATTGAGTCACTTCAACGGGGCTTTCAACATTGTTACCGTTTTGGATTAACCATTCGGTAATGGCCTGTACATCCAGTTCTTCACCTTGACGAACTCTTCCACCAACATCAATAACCGCCATAATGTTTCCTCAAAATTTTTTAATACGTTTCAATCTTCTTGTTAAAAAACCAGATTACTTTTTGCGACGAGTACTGTAGCCACGTTTTGCCAGTTCCAGTTTGGCAATCATGCCTTTATGCACTTCATCCGGGCCATCGGCCAGACGTAAGGCACGTGCCTGAGCAAAGAATCCTGTCAATGGCGTATCCCGAGAGACTCCGGCACCGCCGTGGATCTGGATCGCCATATCGACCACTTTTTCCAGCACACTCGGCGCAACGACTTTAATTGCAGAAATTTCAGTCAATGCAGCCATATTCCCTAAAGTATCCATTTTATAGGCAGCATACAAGGTCAAAAGACGCGCCTGATCAATTGCAACCCGTGCTTCCGCGACACGCTCCAGGTTGCCGCCAAGTTTTAAAATCTCTTTGCCAAATGCGCTGCGGCTCATACCACGGTCTATCATCAACTCCAAAGATTTTTCCGCCGCACCAATACAGCGCATGCAATGATGAATACGACCTGGTCCTAAGCGACCTTGAGCAATTTCAAAGCCCTGACCGGCACCACCAATAAAATTTGAAACAGGGACACGGACATTATCAAAACTGATTTCGCCGTGGCCATGTGGTGCATCATAGTCACCAAACACTGGCAGCATACGTTCGATTTTAACGCCGGCAGTATCTACCGGGACCAGAACCATCGAATGCTGATGATGACGGTCTTTTGTTTCATCTGGAGTATGCGCCATAAAAATAATGATTTTAGCATTCGGATCACCCAGACCTGATGACCACCATTTACGACCATTCAGAACAATCTCATCACCTTGAATTACCGCCGTTGCCTGCATATTGGTGGCATCACTGGATGCAACTGCAGGTTCAGTCATACAAAAGACCGAACGGATTTTTCCTTCTAAAAGTGGCATCAGCCATTGCTGTTTCTGTTCTTCAGAACCATAACGCCATAAAACTTCCATATTGCCGCTATCAGGAGCATTACAGTTAAATACCGTTGGCGCAATCAGGCTATGGCCGGAAAGTTCCGCGATATGCGCATATTCCTGAACCGACAGGCCTTGACCAAGTTCTGGACAAGGAAGAAACATATTCCAGAGGTTTGCAGCTTTGGCTTTGGCTTTTAAATTTTCCAGTTCTGTAGGCCATTGCCATTTGGTCCAGTCTCCACCTTGGTTTAACTCGTGAACCTGCTGCCAGAATTCAGCTTCGACCGGTTCAATTTCTTCACTAATAAACTTTTTAGTTCTGTTTAAATAATCCTGTGCATGTGCTGACAGTTCAAACATTGATTCATCCCTCTAAATATTCTAATTCATACGCTTTACAACACCTTAACCCAAATTATATTATGAATAAAATGATTTTAATCCATACAATATTATGCATAGTATTCATTCTAAAACCGTGATGGATCTTCGAAATTTCCATCGTATTGACATTAACCTTTATCCACTTTTTATTGCGATTTATGAGCAAAATAGTATTTCTAAAGCTGCACAGATTTTATCAGTTAGTCAGTCTGCTGCCAGTCATGCGTTGCAACGTTTAAGACAGCATTTACAAGATGATTTATTTGTACGCACCGGTAGCAAAATGCAGCCCACCCCATTTTCAGAACAGATATATCCTGAAGTAAAAAACGCACTTTTTGCGATTCAAAATATTTCGATTCAGCATCAGCAGTTTAACCCTGAGATGATCCAGAGCCTGAAGATTGCGGTTCATGATGAAATTGAGCCGATGATTTTCCCTAAACTGGTTCAGCACTTTCAGCAGCTTAGCCTTGATATTCAACTTAGCAGCATGAAGCTGGATCGTAAAAATATTGCAGCAGATCTGGCCTCTCAGCAGGTCGATTTCGTCATAGATCTGGAACAAAATATTGCTGAAAAAATCCAGTTTGAGCGCCTGGTACAAGATGAATTTGTAGTATGTACACAATTGACAGAAATGAGTGAACAGATTTATCTTGCCTCTCCTCATATTGGCGTGTCCTCACGTCGTACTGGGGTTTTAGTTGAAGATATTTATTTAAATCGGAAACAGTATTCACGGCAGATTTTTTTACGTTGTCAGCATTATTCAACTGCACTACAAATTTTAGAGCAACAAAAGACAGCTATGTTGACTATTCCTAAAAATGTATTGGCACATTTACAACTGGCTGCTTGTCTGAATATTTTTAAAGTTCCTGTAGAACTGCCTGAAATTAATATGGGTATGTATTGGCATAAGGATTTACAAGAGAATAAGAGACATCAATTTTTAAAAAGTGAAATTTATAAAATTTTTGCTTAGGCTATTTATAAAGGAGTTTAAATCTGCTTAGGCTATTTGAAATATTAATTTTTGATGCCCGTGGATTTATCTTATCAGCATAAAAATATACTTAGGCTATTTTAGTCGGTACAAAACTAAACACTGAGTGATTAGCTTTTAATCCGTAGATCTACTGGCTTTGCTCTAAAATGACCCAACTTTTAGCTGTGTTCTCGCAGCTGTATCTTGCTGATTTGGATCTCGCCCTTGTTAAATCTCTCCACCAGCTGGCAAATTGTGCTGGGTCTAGTATTGTTGTGTTTTTCCTATTATCTACTGCACAAAATTACGGTCTATTTAAAAGACATATTCCGTCCCTTTAAGAAAGGGAAAAAATATTGGTGCCGCGTAAAAGCCGTGAGTGATGGGGATACACTCACCTGCTACCGTTTTAATATCCGTCGCTCTGAAACCAAATTACGCTTTGCTTTTGTAGATGCACCAGAATCTAGTCAGGCCTATGGCAAGGAATCACAGCGACTAGTCAAAAGTATGGTGCATAATAAAATGGTTCGGGTAAAGATTACCGACATTGACCGTTATGGCCGTTGCGTCGGGGTGGTCTACCGCTATCGTAAAAATATCAATGAAGAGATTGTTAAACGTGGTGCAGCCTGGGTTTATGAGGAATACATCAAAGATAAAAACCATTTACGCTATATGATTGGACTGCAAGATAAAGCTAAGAAGCAGAAGAAAGGCCTTTGGAAACATACTCGTCCTGTACGTCCAAGTGTTTATCGCAAACAGTTAAAATCCTAAATTTAATTTTTTTATAATAGATCAATTGCAGCTAAGAAAAGTGATCAGGATATCCAGATCACTTTTCTTTTCATATTGATTTTATTAATTTAGTAAGCTAAATGCACCATAAAGCGGAATGCGCCGGCAATCACTGCCAGCGTTAAAAATCCCGCTAGCCATAATCCTACAAACCATAATACCTGTTTGCCTTTCATGACCGCTCCTTAATGATAGCCATCATCGCCAACCCTGACCTTATGCCGGAATACCCAATAGGACATACCCGTATAAATCACAATAATCGGGATCAGGATCAACGCACCAATCAAAGTGAATAACTGGCTATTTTCATGTGCTGCTGCCTGCCAGATGGTCACGCTTGGCGGAATAATATATGGCCACAGGCTGATTAAGAAGCCAGTATAAGCGAGGAAAACCAGCACCAGCATATAGGTAAATGGACCTAATTCACTGCGTCTCTTACAGGCACGCAAAGCCAGCCAGGTAAACAGCAGAACCAGAATTGGAACCGGCATAAAATACGTAAGTTGAGGCTGGCTAAACCAGCGTTCAGCAATTTGCGGATGGGTTAACGGCGTATATATACTTACACCGGCCAGTATAACCAGTAAGGCAATAATCAGCTTTGGCATCAGTTTAAACATTCGATCCTGCAAGTCATCTCCAGTTTTATAGATCAGCCAACCACAACCCAATGCTGCATAGAGGACTACCACACTAATACCGGTAAAAATACTAAATGGACTAAGCCAGTCTAGACCACCTCCGACATAAACACCGTTCCGGGTCTCAATACCCTGAATATAGGCTCCTAGAATCATGCCTTGCAGAAAACTGGTAAGTACAGAACCGCCTATAAAGGCTTTATCCCACCAATGCTTGCTACGGTTTGCCTTGAAGCGGAATTCAAAAGCCACGCCCCGGAAAATCAGAGCAATCACCATCAGAATAATTGGCATATATAATGCCGAGAGTACGGTTGAGTAAGCAAGGGGGAAAGCTGCAAATAGCCCGGCACCGCCCAACACCATCCAGGTTTCATTACCATCCCAAACCGGAGCAACAGTATTCATCATGACATCACGTTCATCCTGATGCGGGAAAAAAGGAAACAAGATGCCGATTCCCAGATCGAAACCATCAAGAATGGTATATACCAGTACACCAAGACCAATAATCGCAATCCAGATTAGTGATAAATCAATCATTTTTTATCCTCCTGATCCGGTTGTTCAGGAACTTCTTCAATACGCTCGCGAATACTACTTAATGGTCGACGCGAAGCCTGAACCACATCGCTATCTGTTTCATGATGTGGTCTGGAATGAATGAACTCTGGACCTTTGTGCATAAGACGTAACATGTAGTAGATCCCGATGCCAAATACCACACAGTAGACGACTACAAAAATTATCAGGGTTAGCCCCACCTGTTCGGCGGATACCGGTGACAGTGCATCCTTGGTCCGCATGATGCCGTAGACTACCCAAGGCTGACGGCCGACTTCCGTCGTAAACCATCCAGCCAGCAAGGCAATAAATCCGGAGGGACCCATAATCAAGGCAAAACGGTGTAATGCGCGGGACTCATAAAAACGACCTCGGTTACGTGCCCACGCCCCCCATAATGCCAGTAACAGCATGAGGACTCCCAGACCGACCATGATCCTGAAGCTCCAGAAAACGATTAATGAATTAGGCCGGTCTTCAGGTGCAAAATCTTTGAGTCCTGTGACCGTTCCATCCATTGAGTGAGTCAGAATCAGGCTCCCCAAGTTCGGAATTCCGATTGCATATTTGGTTTCTTCAGCTTGCATATCGGGAATCCCAAAAAGATATAAAGGCATGCCTTCATCATGATTGGTTTCCCAGTGCCCTTCTATTGCGGCCAGTTTCGCTGGTTGATGCTCAAGAGTATTAATACCATGCATATCACCAATAACCACCTGCAATGGCGCAAGTACCAGAATCAACCACATTGCCATAGAGAATGAAGTTTTAACCAGTGGATCACGACGTCCCTTGAGCAGATGCCAGGCTGCTGCAGAAGCTACCAGCAAAGCAGAAACCAGAAAAGCAGCTGTACCCATATGTGCCAGACGATAAAGGAAAGAAGGATTAAATATGATAGCAATCCAGTCTTGCGGGATAATCAGGCCATTTTCTATTGCAAAACCGTGTGGAGTCTGCATCCAGCTGTTGGAAGATAAAATCCAGAACATGGAAATACAGGTTCCAAGCGAAACCATCAAGGTCGAGAAAAAATGTGCCTTCGGTCCCACTCGTCCCCAGCCAAATAACATGATGCCGAGAAATCCGGCTTCCAGAAAGAAAGCGGTTAAAACTTCATAGGCCAGTAAAGGTCCGGTGACACTACCCGCCACCCGTGAAAACTCACTCCAGTTCGTTCCGAACTGATAGCTCATGACCACGCCTGAGACTACACCCATCCCGAATGCAACAGCGAAAATTTTCACCCAGAATTTGAACAGATCCTGAAAAATCGGGTTTTTGGTTTTGAGCCAGCGCCATTCCAGAATAGCCAGAAAACCGGCCAGCCCAATTGAAATGGCAGGAAAAATGATATGAAAAGATACAGTAAAGGCGAACTGTATTCGTGCTAACTCTAATGCAGTTAAACCCAGAGTCATAAGCTTCACCTATGTATTGTTATTTGGCATCTTTGCCTTACAATTTTTAAGTCATGAATTCTTCTAGTGACATGGCTAGCTTAGGCGCGACCATTATAAAAAGTATGTATTCTTTTGTTGGTTATTTTTTAATCATGTTAAACCATGTAACTATAGCTAGCAAAAAGAACATGCTTAATCATTTTAAAAATCCCCCCTTGAGCTTTAGATAAAACAGGCGTAAATTAAGCAAAAATTAGTTACCCAGGTTAACTATATGTTCTATCAGACTTCCAGATTTCGTTCCTTGTTGTTGCGGTGCGCACGACTCATGAGTGATGAGATCAATACTATTTTATTATCCTCTCAGCTCAATTACTCCCTATGGCAAGTGCTTTACATCATTCAAGCCCACCAACAATGTACATTGGTTGATATTTCAAGCTATTTGAATGTGTCGAAGCCCAGTATTACTAGGCGGATTCAGCAACTGGTGGAGCTGGATCTGATCGCCCAGATCGAAACTGAAGATAAGCGTCAAAAACTATTCAAACTGAGTGAACAAGGCATAGAAACCTTTGCCATGTGTTCCAAGCAGATTGATGCATTTGAAGATCAGTTACTTGAACAGATTGAGGCAAATGATCTGCAAAAAAGTAAAACTACCCTGGTACAACTTATTCAGCAGTTACAACCTACTTCTCAGGAAAACTCATGATGAGCCAAGAAGAAGAAGCGCCTTTATGGACGCCCAACTTTATCCTGATCAGTCTGGTAAATTTTCAACTGGTTCTGGTGTTTTACTTGCTAGTAATTGTCATCGTCGGTTACTCAGTTGCTGAGTTAAGCGCGTCGACTGCTCAAGCCGGTCTGGTATCGGGTCTGTTTATTGTGGGTACGTTATTTGGACGATTATTGATTGGAAAATTACTGAACCGTCTGGGTTTGAAAAATACTCTTGTTATTGGTTTGACTGGTTTCCTTCTTTTTTCCGGACTGTATTTGATTCCGGCCAAGCTGGAGGTTTTATTAGGGATCCGGCTGATACACGGTTTTATGATGGGTATGGCTTCTACTGTACTGGGTACCGTGATTGCACAGACCATTCCTGCCACCCGGCGTGGTGAAGGGATTGGCTATTACAGCATGAGCAGCACCCTTGGCACAGCGATTGGTCCCTTTGTCGGAATCTGGCTGATGACAAATTTTAATTATCAGGTAATTTTCATCTTTACCAGTATAGTTGCGCTCAGCTGCCTGATTTGTGGCTTGTTCATCCAGCCACCACGCCTTAAGGCAGGTCATTCATCAGCAGATTCTACTTCGCAAAGCACCAGTAAACTGGCTCAGTATATTGAACCGAATGCCCTACCGATTGCATTGATTGTACTGCTGGTGGCTACTTCTTATTCAGGTGTACTGTCCTTTATTCATTTTTATGCCAAAGACATTAATCTGGTCGAAGCAGCATCATTCTTTTTCTTAATGTATGCCTTTGCCATTTTGCTTTCGCGTCCTTTTACCGGCCCGCTGATGGATCGTAAAGGCGAAAATATCATTATCTATCCTGCCATTGTGATTATGGCACTGGGAATATTGCTACTCAGTCAGGCGCAAAACTCTGTGATGCTACTTGTCAGTGCTGCCTTGCTTGGTTTTGGTTTTGGGAATATCCAGTCGGTGTGTCAAACCATTGCGGTGAAAAGTACGACGTTACAGCGTATGGGACTCGCAACCTCAACCTTCTTTATTGCCCTGGATGCCGGTCTTGGTTTTGGCCCTTATTTCTTGGGTATTCTGCTGGATCAGATTGGTTATCGCCAGCTTTATCTATTCTTGGCACTGCTCACCCTGAGCTGTCTGGTCTGGTATTACCTTGTGCATGGCCGTAAAGCAGGAAAAGTACAGCCTTCTCATTAAACACTTTTAAAAGCGCCGGCTAAACCGGCGCCGGTATTCCAACGGCGTCAGACCGGTTTTTTTATGAAATAAACGGCGGAATGAACTTGGATCCTGATAGCCGACATTTTGCATGATCACATCCACAGCTTGATCGGTTTCTTCCAGTCGTTTACGGGCAGCTTCAATTCGGATCGCTTGTAGATACTGATTGGGCGGTATGTCTAAGGCTTGTTTAAAGCGTCGAATCAGGGTTCGGCCAGTCACATTAAACTGCTCTGCCAGCTGGTTCAAACTAAAATCTTCATGAAAATGCTGCTCTAGCCAGTTCTGGATTTTTTGTACCAGTTCATCATGGTGCGGCTGGCCAATATTCAGCAATGAATAAGACAACTGGCTATCACGGCGGTAATCAATTACGAAAGATTTAGCCGATTGCATGGCCACCTCAAAGCCATACAAGCGCTCAATCAGATGCAAACCCAGGTCAAACCAGGCCAGGCCTCCACCCGCGCAATAGATATTCTGATCCCGGCTAATCATCAGATCGGCATTCAGTTTCACCTTAGGATAGCGGGAACGGAACATTTCCTGAAAACCCCAATGCGTTGTTGCAACTCGGTCATCTAAAATGCCTGCTTCTGCCAGAAAGAAATTCCCGGTACAGTTTCCTGCAATTAAAGTCACATCTGCATGTGCAGATTGTAAAAAATGAATCAGTTCTGGATTCTGTTGCAATACATCCTGAATCGGTGCGGCAATAGTCGGCACCACCAGAATATCAGCAGTTTGAATCTCTTGATAAGAAACATGTGCCTGCAACTGCAGCCCATTGATACACCGAATCGGGTGTCCATCCGGACTGGCGATACTCACCTTAAACAAGCGCTTTACATCCTGCTGCTGGATCCGGTTCCAGCTTACGCCAGCCATGGAAAATAAATCGACCACACCTGTAATGGCTGAAGCCAAAGCGCCATCAAAGCCTAAAATCACCACCTGTTGCATATTTTTCTATTTGTCACTTTTCACCCGATTCATGTCATTATTGACAATCCTCCTCAATAAAAGCAACTGCTAGTCTTGATGCTATCTCAAGGATTAAACATTCAGGATAGTACCGTGACTCAACTGATGAACGATAAAGATCTTCATTTCCAGCTTTATGACGTATTCAAACTTGAAGCGCTGACTAAACTGCAACGCTATCAGGATCATGACAAAAATACTTTCGACAGTATTCTGGAAACGGCAAAAGGTATCGCGACTGATTATTTTGCACCGCATAATGCCAAAGCTGATCAGCATGAACCGAACTTTGACGGCAAACAGGTCAAAACCATTGATGAAGTGAAGACAGCTTGGCAACAGTTTGCCGATGCCGGCCTGCTCTGCGCCCAGCATGATTATGCAGATGGCGGCATGCAACTGCCCACTTTGGTGAATATGGCCTGTAATACTTATTTCATGTCGGCCAATCCGTCCACCGTGGCTTATTCTTTTCTAACAGCAGCTGCGGCGAACCTGATACAGGCTTTTGCCTCCCCAGAACAAAAGCAAATATTCCTACCGCATATGTTGAGTGGCCGCTTTGCTGGCACCATGGCCATGACCGAACCGAATGTAGGTTCCTCTTTGGGCGATCTGACCACTAAAGCGATTCCTCAGACAGATGGAATTTATAAAATTAAAGGCCAGAAAATGTTTATTTCGGGTGGCGATCAGGACATTAGCGAAAATATTGTGCATCTGGTCTTGGCGAGGATTCAGGATGCGCCGCAAGGCGTGAAAGGAATTTCCCTGTTTATCGTACCAAAACTCAGAACTCATGAGGATGGTTCCCTCGGTAAAGCTAATGATGTACAGCTGGCTGGCTTACTGCACAAAATGGGCTATCGAGGTACTACATCTACAGTTTTAAGCTTTGGAGAAAATGATAATTGCTTAGGCTATTTAATTGGAGAACCTGGACATGGCTTAAAATATATGTTCAAGATGATGAATGAAGCGCGTGTGGGTGTAGGTCTGGGCGCAGCCATGATTGGTTATCGTGGCTATCTGGAATCTCTGGATTATGCTAAAAACCGTCCGCAAGGCCGGCCAGTTCATGAAAAAACACCTGACTCCAAACCAGTGAATATCATTGAACATACCGATGTCAAACGCATGCTGCTGGCGCAAAAGTCGTATGTAGAAGGTTCGCTGGCACTTTGCTTATTTGCAGCCCGATTAATTGATGAACATCAGGCAGCTCAAGATGAAGATAGTGCCATTCTGCTTGATCTTATCACCCCGGTGGTTAAATCCTTCCCTTCTGCATATGGCCCGAAAGCCAATGATCTGGCTATTCAGGTCCTGGGCGGCGCGGGTTATACCCGTGAATATCCGGTGGAGCAATGTTACCGTGATAACCGGCTCAATCCGATTCATGAAGGTACTTATGGCATTCAATCTCTGGATCTGCTGGGTCGTAAACTCTGGCAGCACAATGGCAAAGGGCTAAATCTGCTCATGCAGCGCATCCAGAAGACCTTGTCAGAAATTCATGAACCTAAGATAGTGGAACTGGCAGAGATCTATAAACAGCATCTTGTCACTGTACAAGAAACTACTCAGGTTTTAGGTCAGGCCCTACATCAAGGCAAAGTCAGTGAAGCTTTGGCCAATTCAGGCCTGTATCTGGATATGATGGGTAAGACCATCCTGTCCTGGCTCTGGCTGGAAATGGCGAATCAGGCTCAACTCAAGTTTGGCACATCTTCGCAGGCAGAAGATCAGACTTTTCTGGCAGGGAAAATTCAGGCAGCTCAATATTTTATTCGCTGGGAACTCCCGGAAGTTGAACATCAAGCCAAATTACTGATGAATCTGGATGATACTTGCCTGAATATGCAAGCCGACTGGTTCTAGGCAGAATTCATCAAAAAATGCGCCTTTATCGGCGCATTTTTATTTTGTAATTCATTAAGCTGCAGAGTCTTTTACACCAAATTTTTTAAACAGTTTGGCACCCTTGGAAGGCAAGATATTGGCCTTGCTTAAATCGCCCTGATAATGCTGATATACCCGCTGATCCATGATTTTGTACCATAAAGGTGGAATCAAGGCTGGAATCAACATGGTTGCATAACCGCTGGGTAATTCTGGCGCTTCATCAAAATGCCGCAACGCCTGAAATGGACGGCTTGGGAAAGCATGATGATCAGAATGGCGCTGTAACTGATACAAAAACAGATTGGTCACGATATTATTATTGTTCCAGCTATGTTCCGGTAAGGTTCGCTCATAACTGCCATCCGCTTTCTGTCCGCGTTTTAGTCCGTAGTGCTCGATATAATTCACAATCTCAAACAGGCTGACGCCATAAAATGCCTGTGTCAGTGTATAAGGAATAATTTTCTTGCCGTACGCCTGCAGCATCAATGCATGATAGCCGGCACTCATGGCCCAGCCATGAAACAGTTCATTTTCCTGATTAAAGAATTTCAGTCCTTTACGCTCGAGCCGTCTTTTTTCAATCTGGATTGCAGATTTTAATCCGCCTATTACTGTACGTGGCCAGAAGCGGTAAAAAGACTCACCCATTTTCGAAGATGCCGGATCTTCTGGTGTCGCCACCCGTTTATGGTGTCCATAAGGATGTTCAATCCGAAAATGGTTATAACCCAAAGGCATCAGGCTGGCATGAGACCAGTAATGGTCTTTTTTCTGGGGACGATGGCTGAGTTCATGTGCGGTATTCACCCCCACACCATTAATCGCCCCCATAGAAACTCCAAGCAGTATCTGATCCAGCAAAGACACATTTGGCCGGCTTACGACATAGCCGGCAAAGGCATTGGCTGCCATTTGCAAGGGAATAAATGCTTTTACAATGCGGTCATAATAAGGATCGTTAACCAGTGCCTTGATCTGCTCATCATTTGGATTATTGGCATCATCGCCAATCAGTGCGTCCAATGTCGGAATGATTACATGCAGTAATAAAGGCCCGCCCATCGCAAAGATTTTTTGAGTGGCTTTGGGACCAAAATGATAACCAGCCAGAATTCCCATTCCGATCACAGGCAGACCTGGGCTGAGCAACCAGCCAAAACGTTTTTTATCCAGCTTTACACCTTTTGGTGCGTACGCTTCCTGCGTAAACTGCGCTTTCTGGATTTGTGCAGGGGCATTCATTGCGACCTTCCTTTTTTATGTTACTCTGCACTTATAGTTGAATATTTCAGCAGTAGCGAACAGTATTCAACGTCCAGAAAAGCTATGTCAGCGTCTTTGGCACATGCTGCCAAATTCTGGCCTAAAATCACAAAGTTAAAAAATTTATTGTCAATTAAATGAAATAAAACAGAAGAATAGAGCTAGGCATGGATGCTTTAAGTAAAATTTTTGATGATATTCATCTGGAAAAATCGGAATATCTTTATCTAAATGTGTTTCATCCGGGCGGCTTTGACTATCAGCATGAGCCTTTTATGCTGGCCTATATCCTGTTACAGGGACAGGCCCAATTAAAGTTCATGAATGGTGATGGGCTGGAGCTGCAACAAGGTGATCTGGTGCTATTACCAGCAGGTTCCGCCCATCATGTTTCCTGCCCAGACAATGCCGATTTTTCTGCACGCTGTGCGATTAATCCTTATTTTCAGAGCCATGCACAGCAATGTGTCGATCTCAATGGGGAAAATTCTACGGAGCATAGCTTCATACTGGCCATTCGTTCCAGCCTGGATATCCAGATGGCCAAACCTCTTTTGAGTGCCTTACCTAAATACCTGCATATTCAGCATATTCTGGGTGATACGGCGCCGGAATGGTTACAGGTCGGCTTGCAGTTTCTGGCACTGGAAACCCAGCAGCTTCGTCCGGGACGTGACAAGATTCTGGATCATCTGGTCAGTATTTTACTGATTGAATGCGTGCGTGATTATATTTTAAACCTGGAAAATGCCTCGAGCTGGCTGAATGCTCTCTCACATCCGGAATTATCTAATGCACTGGCGGCGATTCATGGCAAACCTGAACAGTCCTGGACCGTAGAAAGTCTGGCCGAACAGTGTCATATGTCACGTTCCAAATTCGCCCAGTTGTTTACCCAGATTGTCGGTGAGCCGCCTCTTGCTTATCTGCAACAGCACCGCCTGCGCCTCGCCGCGCAATATTTGAGAAATAGTGGATTTGGTATCCAGCAGATCGCTTATCTGGTTGGTTATTCATCCGAGACGGCATTTAGTCAAAGTTTTAAAAAACAGTTTGAACAGACGCCGACCCAATACCGGCTGAATTCTCAGAAGAATCAGTCTATATTACCAGACTAAAATTACTAGACTAAAGCCAGTACCGCTTTGACCGGGTCTTCACTATTACCAGAAAGCAGCTGCTTGTGCATGGTAATATGCTGCATGACTTGAGTCTGCGCCACTTCAATATCCATTAACTTTTCAATTTCAGCAGCCAGATTTTCCGGGGTAGCATCGGACTGAATCAATTCCTGAATCACTTTTTTGCCAGCAATGATATTTGGCAATGAAAAATAAGGGATTTTTACCAGTAATTTGGCAATTTGATAAGTCAGCCAGTGCAGTTTATAAAAAGTCACCATCGGACGGTGCAGCAACATCGCTTCAAGCGTTGCAGTTCCAGACGCCAATGCGATGATATTCGATGCATTCATCACCTGACGGCCAATTTTGGATTCAGCGCTGGTATTTTCCATCAGACGAATCTGGGCCTTTAGGCTCTCAGGATAAGTGGCCAGTAAACTTTCGATTTGCTGCTTCCGTGCATCATTAATGGCCGGAATCAAAAAGGTATAATCCGAATATTTTTGGTGCAGAATATTGGCGGCATCCAGAACCAAAGGGCCTAAACGTTCAATTTCCCCACGGCGGCTGCCCGGCAATAAGGCAATATATTTCTGATGTGGATCGAGGCCTAATTCTGTTTGAGCATCCAGAATTGGATTTTCAAGCGGTAATTGGCTAGCGAGCGGATGTCCAACAAAAGCTGCCGGTACATCCCATTGTTTGAAAAAGGCTTTTTCAAATGGAAATAAGCACAGTACCAGATCAATACTGGCTTTAATGCCATGCACACGACCTTGACGCCATGCCCAGACCGAAGGACTGACGTATTGCACGGTTTTAATCGGTAACTGTTTTTGTTTAATGGTTTTCGACAAACGCAGGTTAAAATCAGGCGCATCAATCCCGATAAAAATATCGACCGGATCTTTAGTCCAGGTTTCCACCAGACCGTCACGAACAGCAAACAGTTTTTTAATATCTTTTAAAACTTCGACAATGCCCATCACCGATAAAATATCCATCGGATAATAGCTTTTAAAGCCTTCCTCGATCATTTGTGGACCACCGATACCTTCAAATTCAGCATCAATGCCTTGCTCACGAAAACGGCGAATCAATTTTGCGCCAAGCGTATCTCCAGAAACTTCACCGACCACGATTCCAATTTTAAGTTTTCGATTTAGCAAGTGGGTTTCCTCTCAGATCCGCATGGAAATTTATTGAATCGGGATTCTAACATAATCCTGTCGCTATTCCGGAATAAGCTTAAGCATCTTCTAATTTTAAGAAACTCACCGTTTAGAATGACTTAGTCAATGATCGAACTTGCCTAACAAGAATTAAATCGACATTAACAGATACATTAAATTAGACAGAAATGAGGCAAATCGGGCAGTTAAAATCAATCATCATATTCGCACTTTATACATAACCCAGTGAATAAACATGAAAGATCACCTAATATTCTTCACCTAGCTTTATCTTTTTTATGCATAAGTAAATCAATAATCAAGACAACGACTTATATCCAAAAGTCATAAGATATGCTCGTTTTTTGATTTTGGCATATATGCATGTTTGGTCCGATTGAATTTATTTTAGCAGGCGTTCTGGTAGGTTTTTGTGTAGGTGTCACCGGTGTGGGTGGTGGTTCATTGATGACGCCAATTCTCATCAGTTTATTCCGGATTGAACCGCATATCGCGATTGGTACTGACCTGCTCTATGCCGCGATTTCTAAATTCTGTGGCTCGTTTGTGCATGCCAAAAAAATGAATATCGTCTGGCCGATTGTGATCTGGCTGGCCGTTGGCAGTATCCCCGCTTCTTTTGCAACGCATTGGGTTCTTGATAACTATCTGAGCCAATCAACGCATTACAAAGCCGTCCTGACCATGGTATTGGGCTTTATGCTGACCATTACCGGCTTATCTATTCTGTTTCGCACCCAGATCGAAAATCTTTTCAATAAATACAGAAAACAAGAACTGCCTGACATGACGCAGGATCTGGAAAAAATAAAACTGCAAGCTAAAGATAAGCGCATAGCCATTATCATTATGGGCATTATCTTAGGCATATTTGTCACGCTCTCTTCAGTGGGAGCCGGCGCATTTGGTATCATGGCTCTTGTAGTGATGTTCCCGAATCTACCGATGATTCGTATCATTGGCTCAGATGTTGTGCATGCAGTGTTATTGACCCTGGTTGCAGGGCTGGGTCATATGTCTTCAGGCAACGTCGATTTCATGCTACTCATGTGGTTATTGGTGGGATCTATTCCGGCGATTATTGTGGGGACCTTGCTTAGTTCACGTATGCCGGAAAAACTGATCCGGAAAATTTTAGGTATCACCCTATTTGCCCTAGGTGTAAATTTCATGATTAATCCTGTGAAATCAAAACCGGCCCAACCTGCTGAAACAGCAATGATAATCATGAGCCAAAATTCACAATCTGTTTAACTTAACTATCCGATTCATCACTTTTTTTTCAAAGAAATATTCATCTTTTTTATAACAAAGTGACGCATCATTCATGTTATATTCGGGCTATTAAACAACCTTTTGTATGATCGAACCAGTGACGGCAATGAATACACAACAGTCAAATCCTATTTCAGCATCAGATATTGATGACGTGAATATCCACAGCATGATTCCTCTTGTAACCCCTGCCGAGCTTAAAGCAGAATTACCGTTGACTGAAACTGCTTATCAAACCGTACTGCATGGTCGTGAAACGATTCGTAAAATCCTGGATGGTGAAGACAAACGCCTGTTCGTTGTAATTGGCCCTTGCTCTATACATGATCCGGCGGCTGCACATGAATATGCAGAACGTTTAAAAGTACTGAGCGAAAAAGTTAAAGACAGCTTATATATTGTGATGCGCGTTTATTTTGAAAAACCACGTACCACAATAGGCTGGAAAGGCCTGATCAATGATCCGGATATGAATGATTCATTCAATATTGAAAAAGGTCTGCGTATTGGTCGCAAACTGTTACTTGAACTAAATGAAATGGGCTTGCCATGTGCCACTGAAGCACTTGATCCAAACTCTCCACAGTATTATCAAGACCTGATTTCATGGTCAGCGATTGGTGCACGTACTACAGAAAGCCAGACCCATCGTGAAATGTCTTCAGGCCTTTCTTCTCCGGTCGGCTTTAAAAATGGTACTGATGGCGGTTTAACGGTCGCAACCAATGCGATGCAGTCGGTGAAACACGGTCATAGTTTCCTCGGTCTGAATGACCAGGGTCAGGTGGCTGTCATTCGCACCTCTGGCAACCCATATGCGCACGTGGTGTTGCGTGGTGGTAATGGCAAACCGAACTATGATGCAGGCTCGGTCGCAGATGCAGAAGCTGCACTGGCCAAAGCCAAGGTCAGCGGCAAGATCATGATCGATGCCAGTCATGCGAACTCGAACAAAGATCCGTACTTACAACCGCTCGTCTTAAAAAATATTACGGAACAAATTCTTGATGGAAATAAGTCAATTGTTGGTATTATGGTAGAAAGTCACCTGAAAGGTGGCCGTCAGGATATTCCTGCCAATCTATGTGATCTGGAATATGGAAAATCAGTTACTGATGGCTGTATCGATTGGGAAACGACTGAAAAAGTTTTACTCGACATGCATGAGGCATTGAAAGACATTTTACCTAATCGTTAAATGATCTGACAAACGCCATCGCCAAGATGGCGTTTGCATTTCTAGAACAAGGAAATTATATCTGATGAATGACATTGAAACGGCATTAAGCCAGATTGAAAATTTTCAGTTCATACATGAACATCTATTTAGTTCGGGTCAACCGACCATTGCCCAGCTACAGCTGATGAAAGAATACGGCGTGTCTACAGTCATTAACGTAGCATTAACCGATAGCCAGCAGCATCTACCACATGAAGATAAAATTTGTCTTGAGCTGGGGTTAAACTATATTCAGGTTCCACTTTCCTGGGAAACGCCTTCAGACAATCAGTGCTTGCTGGTACTAGACCTGATCGATCACCTGGTAAAAGATCAAATGATCTGGGTACATTGTTCGCTAAATTACCATGTCAGTTGTCTCATGTATCTATATCGTCAATACTATATGGATATTGAACTGCCTCACGCACAACAGCATTTGCATAAAATTTGGGAACCTAATGAAACCTGGACCGGTTTAATGCATGCGGTTGCCCTACAGTTACAAGGCCGTAAAGCAACACAGGAACTGGAACTTTCCCTGATTAATCCGAATCATTTTACTTGAGCTTATTTACTATGGCTCAACAGCACGATTGCCGTGGACATAATTCCTTCCTGACGACCAGTAAAGCCTAACTGCTCAGTGGTGGTGGCTTTAATACTGATCTGTGTCACATCGACATCCAAGACATCCGCGATACTTTGACGCATTGCCAGATTGTGTTTCGCCAGTTTTGGACGTTCACAGGCTACGGTAATATCGGCATTATTCAAAAGATACCCACGATCCAGAATCAACTGATAAACATGTTTGAGCAATACCCGGCTATCTGCGCCTTTAAACTCAGGATCTGTATCCGGAAAATGCTGGCCAATATCTCCAAGCGCCAAGGCCCCCAACAAAGCATCACAGAGTGCATGCAACACCACATCACCATCCGAATGTGCTTTCAGACCATGAGTATGCGGAATTTGAATGCCTGCCAAAGTGACAAAATCACCTTCTTCAAATGCATGCACATCCAGCCCCTGGCCAATACGAATTTGTGCGATCACCTTATACATCCTTTAGAAATAGCCAATTGAAATCTTGTACACTTGCTTTCTATTTCGCTATAGTTAGACCAAGCGTAACACAGTGAAAGTATAAGCGATCATGCTACTGAAAACTGATATAAAAATGTTGAAAATAATTGCGATAATGCTCGGTCTGGGGATGATTTCTACGGGCAGTTCGGCGATTACACTAGACTGTAATAACGACAGTAAAAAAACGGCTGCCATGAAGAAACTCTGTTCAGCAGCACTGGCCGAATCTCGTGAAAAACTTACAGACCAATACTTTACTGCTTTCCTGATTACTGATGCACCTGTACGCTTATTGCAAGATACCCAAAAATTATGGGTAAGCCGCTTGCAGCAATGCAAAACCATAGACTGTTTTAAACAGCAGTTCGAATGGCGTTTAGATGATTTAAATATCTATATTTCGCTGAATCAAAGTTTAACCCAGCATTATATCAAGTTTGAACAGGGGCAAATTGCCAAGCAGCCTGTTCATCTCAAGATTCATCAACTGACCAAAGACCGGATCAAGATTGAAGGCCTGGCATATCGCAATCCGAATAACCGAGCCGAGACGCAGACCATTCCCTTTTTAGCCTATACCACACCTGAAGCAAAAAATCAGATTACCGACAATGAAAATGACTGCCGCTATGAGTTTGACTATAGTAAAGCCATTTTAGCTGTCAGCAGCCAGCAGAAAGGTTGTGAGCGATTTACTGGCATTTATCGTTTATATGATTAAATAGCTAACTAACATAAAGTCATCAAAAAGCGAGCATTAATTAGTATCTAAAGTCCCTTCTCCCTCAGGGATGAGAAGCACTGCTTCCCGGGATAACCAGATATTTATAAGAGCCTCTCCCCAGAGGAGCATGCTCCGCACTCCTATAAAAAGAGGAAATTTCCTTGCTCATTTTGAATGGTTTAAAAATAATTTATGAAAGAACCACACTATTTTAAAGTTCAGATAAACCTTTAAAGATTTTTAAAATTCATCTTTAAAAAATAGCCCGAAAGCGGGCTATCAGTTCAAGCAGGATAATATTGAGCCACTTCCTGACCAATCATGACTGCTGTTGCCGCTGATAAAGTCCAGCCCAGATGACCATGTCCGGTATTGTAAAATACCCGTTCATGTTTGCCACGGCGTACTACCGGCATCATATTTGGCATCATTGGGCGTAAGCCAGCCCAAGGCACGACATGTTCGGTACACAGGTCAAAATTGCGATTGGTCCAATCAATCAGCGGCTGAATCCGGTCCGCGCGAATATCGCGATTATAGCCATTAAACTCGGCGGTGCCTGCAACACGTAAACGGTCCTTGCCTAGACGTGACAAGACAATTTTAGCACTTTCATCTAGCAGGCTGACCCAGGGCGCATTGTTCTGGCTCTGCTCATCATTTAACTGTAAGGTTATGGAATAACCTTTGACTGGATAAACATTGACCCGCTCACCGAGAATTTCAGCCAGCTGATAACTGCCAACACCTGCACATACCACAATGGCATCTGCATTAATTTCCAGAATATCCTCTGGAGAGGAATGGACATTTTCAGTACTGGGTTTGCATTTAACCCGAATATTATGAGCTTGATAATCAACAGCGAAAACATCTTGACCAAACTCAAATTTTACGCCTTTTTGCATACAGGCTTTAGCCAGCCCGGTGCTAAATTTATGAATATCCCCGGTGGCATCGCTCTGGCAGTAAAATCCTGCGTAATAATCGCCCGTTAATGCAGGTTCGATCTGCTTGATTTCTGTATCGGAAATGGCATTTCGCTCCAGACCCCCACTACACAACAAATCATTGACTTTGATCGCAACGTCATAATCTGTCTTATTATGATAAAAATGTAAAATACCGCGTTTTTCCAGATTAAAATCAATATTTTCTGTTTGAGCAATTTCAAACAAACGCGCTCTGGCCAGTAAGGCCAACCGTACCGTTTCTCGGGTATTGGCTTCGTAATGTTTGATATTGCCTAAAAACTCCATGAGCCAGCTGTATTTATGCACACTAAAAGAGGGATTGAGCAAAAGTGGTGCAGTTTTTTGTGACATCCATTTAATGCCTTTCAGCACCGTAGCTTTCTGGTTCCATACTTCTGCGTTACAGGCAGAAAGCTGGCCACCATTGGCAAAAGATGTTTCCATCGCCGGATATAGATGCCGATCCACCACGGTCACCTGATAGCCTGATAATGCCAGCTCATAAGCTGTAGTTACTCCGGTAATACCAGCCCCAATCACCACGACATGACGCATAGACACCTCCTTGATTATATTGATGTCTTTTCCCATCTGTCATGTGTACCTGAGAGCTTCGGTAGATGCATTGCACATCAATGCGGCCACCTTCCCCTTCGGTGAGTGATTGAACACTTCTCTCCAGAGTCTTTATCCATTATCACAGTCCTTTTGCCTGAGAGTTTCCTGGGAACTTGCTCCTTCGGCGAATGCAGAAGCATTTCTCTCCTGCAATAATGTTTTATTATCATGAGCAATTTATATACCATTTTTAAGAAATACGCTGTTTTAATTTATGTTAATTCACGTGAATCAATCTTTAATTGCTTATTTTAATCAATAATTTATTAGTTAAATTGAAAACTTCAACTCTATAGCAGATTTGTATATCTTTCTTCCCACAGTCACTGAGTCGCAGCCCTTTCCTAGGATTTGTAACAGTCTAAGAGTTAAATGATTGAAGCCAGTCAAAAGATCACAATTTGCTTAGGCTATTTTATTCACTTAAAACAGGTATGATCTGGAGCAAAATGTAGACTGTTTCATTATCCATTTAAGAATTTAAATCATCCAGGAAAGCACCAATATTAAGCTTCCTGCTGCGACCACTGTTTGTACGCTGATGATACTGGCCATTAACTCACTATCACCGCCATATACCCGAGTGAGGACATAGGAAGCTGAGGCAGTAGGAAGTGCAAAGAACAAGACCAAGACCTGAGTAGTTAATGCATCAATCTGAAAAGTTTTACATACTAAAAATGCAATGAGCGGCATTGCGAAAAGACGCCCGAAAGTCATCATACCCAGTGGCAACCCCTCACGCTGAAAGCCCTGAAACTGTAGGGCAGCTCCCACACACATTAGTCCTAAGGGTAAACTGCACAGTGCAATCTGTTTAAGAAAGTGTTCTGACCCAATCCAAAGTGACCACCCAGAGAAATTAAATAAACCGCCTACAATACAGCCCAGAATTAATGGGTTTTTAGCCAAGCCGAGAATAATTTTGGTGAGCTGCATTTCGTGACTACGGGTAAATGCCAGTACCGATAAGACATTCACCAAAGGAATACACAGCACCATGATCACCGCGAAAATAGTCATACCCTGCTGCTGAAATAAGGCACTGACAGCAGCAAGGCCAATATAGGTGTTAAAGCGTAGTAAACCTTGGACATACACGCCAAAACGCGCATAAGATATCTGGTAAATATGACGCAAAATATACAATGCAATACTGACCACGGCCATAATGCTAAATACAACTAGCACCACATCTTCAATGACTGCCATTTGAATCTTGGCAGTGGCCAGATTTAAAAATAGCATCACTGGAAAAAGCACATAATAATTTAACTTTTCTGCACCGCGCCAAAAATCATCTTCCAGCCATTTTCTTTGTTTTAATACATATCCCAAGCTAATGAGGCCAATAAGCGGAAACAGTACAGTGAAGATAGTCTGAAACATTGAGCAACTCTTGATATGCAGTTTTGCGGCAATCAACCCTAATTGCCTGTCAAGGAACAAGCATACAACAACCCTCGTATTACCGGATAAAAAAACAATGGAAAAATAAACGGATAATAAATAAGAGCGACTCTATCTGACTAATGAATAAATCGTTTAAATCCAGCTTTCTTCTTTTGCAATATTTAATACATCAACTTTAAGCCTTTCTAACTCTGAGAAAACTTTTGCGTCATATTTCGGACGAACTTTTTCTAATTTAACTTTTAATAAGTCTAAACTTCTTAAAAGCATAGAAAAGATGAGTTTCTTTCGGCCTAGGTCATCTGTTGCCTTGAAGGTGGTCGGATCTATTCTTAAGCGAAAATCCATGTTTTTTCGTTTAGGAGAATAATAAATACGTTCATCAAAATTATCCGTTCCCATTATAACTGAAATACATTTCCACTTATTTATCGGAATATCATAAGACTTATTTTGAAGTTGAGCATTTAAGGCATCTTCAACTGCATTACGTGCTTTACATTCCTGTAGAGTTTGCTCTTCACTTAAAACTTCACTACTCAGCTCAGCACTTAACCATATTTTCATCAATATGTCCTGGTAATAAATTTTATTAAAAAAGCTTTCAATAAAGAATAAAGTCAAATCATTGAAGAATTCAGCTTGAATTTTTTTCCAGAATAACCAGATTTAAATCCACCAGAGGCTTCCCTACATTTTTATTTAAGGGATAATTTTCTATTTCACCTGTCAACCTATAACCACAGCACTCATAATAAGCAATCAATTCAGTACGAACATTGAGCACTGACATTCTGAGTGTTTTTCCCTGAGTATATTGCTCAGCAAACTCTAATAATATCCGACCACGACCTGAATTTTGCTGCAATGGATCTATGGCAAAACTGCCGATTTCAATAGCCTCATCAAATTCAGTCAGTCCAATACATCCGATCAACTGATTCTGGCTTTCCAAGACAAAAAGTTCAAAATTGGAGTGTGCTAAAAGTTCTTTTAACTGAGCCTCACTAGTTCGATCACCTGAGACAATCTCATTTTCATGCGTCCAACCATGACCGGAACGATAAGCCAGATTAATTAGTTCTACAATTTTCTGAATATCGATAATTTGTGCTAAACGAATATTATTATTTTGCATAGTTCAGGTATAAAAAAGCCAGACCGAAGTCTGACTTTAATTTTATTCACTTCTATAAAGCAAATTATTTTGGTTCAATCGGTGCGAACGGCGCAACTACATCCGCATTTTGTGCACGGTGACGCATAAAGTGATCCATCAGCACAATCGCCAGCATCGCTTCTGCAATTGGCGTAGCACGTACACCCACGCAAGGATCATGACGGCCTTTGGTCAGCACATCGGTATCTTCACGATCAATATTAATGGTTTTACCCGGAGTAGTGATTGAAGCAGTCGGTTTCAAGGCAATCGCAACACGAATGTCCTGACCGCTAGAAATACCGCCTAGAATACCGCCAGCATGGTTCGCCAGGAAGCCGTCCGTAGTAAGTTCATCACGGCTTTCATGACCAAACTGTTCAGCGACGCCAAAACCATCACCGATTTCAACACCTTTAACGGCATTAATCGACATCATGGCATGTGCGATGTCAGCATCCAGACGATCAAAGACTGGCTCGCCCCAACCCACAGGTACTTTAGACGCAATGATCTCAAGTTTAGCGCCACAACTGGTACCTTGCTCACGCAAAGACGTCACCAGTGCTTCAAAACGTGGTACTGCATCCACATCGCCACAGAAAAACGGATTGTTTGGAACTTCGTTCCAGTCCAGTTTCTCTGCTTTTTCAGGGCCGATCTGGGTTACATGACCACGAATCTCAATGCCAAATTTTTCGAAAAGGAATTTCTTGGCAATTGCACCCGCTGCAACACGCATTGCTGTTTCACGCGCACTTGAACGGCCGCCACCACGATAATCACGGAAACCATACTTTTGGGTATAGGTATAATCGGCATGACCCGGGCGGAATGTCTGTGCGATATTGCCGTAGTCTTTCGATTTTTGATCCGTATTACGAATTAACAAACCAATTGAAGTACCGGTGGTTTTACCCTCAAACACACCGGAAATAATTTCTACTTCATCAGGCTCTTTACGCTGGGTTGCAAATTTCGATGTACCCGGCTTACGACGGTCCAGATCTTTTTGCAAATCCGCTTCAGTCAGCTCAATGCCGGGTGGAACCCCATCGATGATTGCCATCAGGCCAACACCGTGAGATTCACCACAAGTCGTTACACGGAACAGTTGTCCTATACTATTACCTGCCATGTCAAACGACTCCTATGCTTGAATAGACTGAATAAATAAATCGCGGTAAGTACGGCATTGCTCTGCAGTCAATGCAAAGATACCAGTGCCACCTTTCTGGAATTGTAACCAGTAGAAATCCACCGAATTGAAATTTTGGCGCATTGCCCATTCTGAGTTACCTACTTCGATCACGATCAGGCCATTCTCAGTCAGGTAATCTGCAGCTTGAGCCAGCATTTTACGTACCAGATCCAAACCATCCTGACCTGCAGCAAGTGCAAGCTCAGGCTCATGATGGAATTCTTCAGGCAAATCAGCCATATCTTCCGCATCGACATACGGCGGATTAGATACGATTAAATCGTACTGATTTTCGGCTGGAATTTTTTCGAACAAGTCGGATTCAAGCAATGCGATCTGATATTGCTTGTCATGATGCTCAGTATTGATTTGCGCAACTTCCAATGCTTCTTTCGAAATATCGGTGGCATCTACTTCCGCTTCAGGGAAAGCATAAGCCAAGGCAATCGCGATACAGCCTGAACCGGTACACATATCTAGAATACGTTGTGGTGTCTTCGGATTCGGGTTTTCCGGCAAGTTATTAACCGCCTCACCCATTTGACCATGTTCACCCAGGAAATATGGGGCAAAACGGTTCTGGATCAGTTCAGCAATCGGTGAACGTGGAATCAGCACACGCTCATCAACATAGTAGGGTTTGCCGTCAAAGTAAGCCAGATTCAATAAATATGAAGTTGGAACTTTTTCATTAATACGGCGTTCCAGCAGACTTAAAAATTCGGCTTTTTCACTTGGCAATAATTTGGCATCTAGAATTTCAGCGTCCGCTTTCCATTCTAGTGACAGGGTTTGCAACACTAGCGCTGAACTTTCAGCAAAATAATCTTCTGTGCCTTGGCCCAAATGTGCATCGTATTGACGTAATGCTGTCACACCAAAACGAATAAAATCACGAATGGTGGTTAAATTTTCAGCGGCTTCCTGCATATGTTCAGGGCTAATAGTCGGTCGATCCACTTAAGGCGTCTCCAAGGTCATTTTTTTAAACGCCTTATGATACCTTGTTTTGCGTGCTTTTATAATGCTAAAAGCATGAAAAACACGAATTCTCTACGCCTTCAAAAATTATAAAATTCCTGTTTTTGTGAGTAATTATCAGCATAAATTTTGACTTTATTCGTAAATGTTTCAGTTAAATGCCGATGCTAATACTATGGCATTTTATCTGGAAGCTGATGCATAAGAGCGAGATTGATAAAGATTGGCCTGATCCATAATCAAAGCCAGCATACATTGACCTTGTTGCTGTTTGGCATATTTTCCTGACATTCTAAAATTACATTGCTGAGTCAGTTTACGCTCCCAAAGCACATGCTGACTGCGGATGGCAGCAGTCTGATTCGGATTTAATTTTAGATAAGTTTTATAGTTTTTCTTCAGGCGTTTATTGTGAAATTTTAGCTCTTTATTAAGGCATTTTTCAATTTTAGCAGTATTTCCATAACTGAAATTCATACATTGTGAATATTCTTTGGAATACCCCATAGCAGCCTGTGTTTGAGCGGAAGTACCCACAAAAATTGCAACTAAAAACCACGCAAGACGCATAACATCCCCTTTACCGAAAGCGGTACAATCCCAATAAATGTTTAACAATCAATATTGTTTAAATTATCCACTGATATTAACGTAGTCCGGACAAAAATCCTATGCATTTCTTGGAAAGAAAGATTCCACAGTTCCACAATTGAAAATTGGCCTGTGACGCTCATATAATTCATATTCAATCTTCAAACGAGCCTCTATCTATGAGCTATAAGCACAATAATCTTATGGCGATGCGCCAGAATTACTGGAATGATCAAGCATCCGGTCAGGTGCAGCAAGAAAAGGGATTTTTACAGTCAGCCTTGATACAGCATGGCGTATTTACCGATGCAACGCTGGAAGATGCCAAATATCTGTTCTTTGGCTTGCCAAGTATTGTGATTGTTAAAGGCTATTCTCTGGGCTTCATGCATGACAGCGTACAGCGTCTGATTCATCAACATATTCAAACAAATAAACAACAGTTGCAGCAACGATCTGAATTAAAAATCCAATTTCAAATGGCATAATGCCCTGTCTAAACTGATACTGGTTGGTGAATAATTGAAAGCTTGCCTAGCTTTTACTATGAATTCAGCCGCTTAAACTTTTTTAATACGTGCAGAAACGCTAATATCTCTTACAATGATTTATTCTGCTTCATGCTGATGATGAAAGGATCGAGTTTACATGTCAGATCAGAACGATAAGCTTAAACAACTGAAAACCTCCTCTATGGATCGACGCTTATCGATCGCAAAGGCATCCTTGCTGGCAGGCACACGTTGGGCGGCTTCTAGTGCAAGCTCCATGTTCTCGAGCGAAGAAGATAAAGAAAAGAAACGTAAAAAAGCCATGAAAGAACAGGCTGACTATCTGGTTGCAGAAATCGGTAAGCTCAAGGGTTCTATTGTTAAAATTGGGCAAATGATGGCGCTTTATGGAGAGCATTTTTTGCCTGAAGAAGTCACTCAGGCTTTAAATACCCTGAATAACCAGACAGTTGCACTGGCATGGCCAGCCATCAGAACCCAATTACAGCAACAGCTTGGTTCAAAACTGGATGACCTCACCATTGATCATGAGCCTTTAGGCACAGCCTCTTTGGCACAGGTACATCGCGCTACCCGAAAATCCGATGGTATGGAACTGGTCTTAAAAATTCAGTACCCCGGTGTAGCGGAAGCCATTGATTCAGATATGAGCCTGTTTAAGAACATGCTTAAATTGACGCGTATGGTGCCGCAAACCCGTGAGTTTGACCAGTGGTTCGACGAAGTCCGCGAGATGATGCATCGTGAAGTAGACTATCAGATTGAGGCAGATACAACGCGTCGTTTTGCTGCACGTTTGAAAGATGATCCACGCTATATCGTACCGACGATTATTGATGAATATTGCTCTGATCGTGTGTTGTGCATGACCTTTGAACGCGGTGTGCCAATCAATAGCCCGGTGATGTTATCCCTACCTCAAGAACGCCGCAACCTGTTAGGCGAAGCTTCTCTGGAAATTGCAGTACGTGAAATCTTTGAATGGGGCGAGATGCAAACCGATCCGAACTTTGGTAACTATCTGGTTCGTCTCGGCAATGGCGCTGATGTGCATGACAAGATCGTTTTGCTCGACTTTGGCGCAATTCGTCAGTTTGACCAGCATCTGCTCAATGTTGCGCGCAACCTGATTCAGGCAGGCTATCATCATGACTCGGATATGATGGTCAAGGCCATGACGGGTTATGAATTTTTTGATTCAATTCCACAAAGTATCAAACCCGATATGGCCAAGGTCTTCTTATTAGCTACTGAAGCATTTAGCTCACCACTGAATAATCAGGAGCTGCCAGCCGGCGTAATGGACGAACATAATCGTTATGACTGGAAAAAGAGTCAACTGCATAGCCGTGTCATGCAACAGGCTTCAAGATCTATGGCGTCGCGTTATTTCAGTGTACCGCCAAAGGAATTTATGTTTATTAGCCGTAAATTTATTGGTGCCTATACCTTTATGACCGTCATTGATGCCAAAACCAATGTACGTGCCATGATTAAAAAACATCTCTCTTAAAATAAATACATCATAAAGACCCGGATGATTTTGTCATCCAGGTCAATTTTTATTCATTAAAGATTTTTTTAATTTAGATCTTTCTTCTTATTTTCATTGATTTACATTTTAATTTATTAATCTTAAAAAACCTGAGAATTGACAATTAATCTTGTCACCTACGACATAGTTTTATCCTTGAGCACATGTCAGTATTAAAAAAAATAATGTGACGACACCTTAGGATAATCAGAATGAATAATATGGTGAATAAAGCCCAAGGATTTGGCTTGTCTATATTGACCAAAATCGCGGGAAGCGAAGTATTAGACCAGTTAAAGCTGCGTAAATTTGTAGAAAAATCACTTTATCAAAGTTCAAAAGCAGGATTCAAAACTCTGAGTCAAACCCAGAAAATCCTAAAATCTGGCCAGAAGATTGAAAAACAGCGTCTGCCGCATCAGTCCAAATCCCTATTTGACCTGAACTTGACTGAAGAACAGCAAATGACTTGTGATGCCATGCAGCAATTTGCCCAAGAGGTGCTATATCCTTTAGCGCATGATGCAGATCAACATGAATTATTTCCCCCAGAACTCTGGCACTACAGCACTGATTTAGGCTTGAATCTCTATGCCCTTCCCGAAGCCTTAGGGGGTGTTGCAGCAGAACAGAATATCGTCAGCAATATTTTAATCGCTCAACATTTGGCACAAGGAGATTTCAGCCTGACCGCTGGCTTACTTACGAATTTTAGTGTCATCAATGCGATCACTCGCTGGGGCTCAGAGCAGATTCAGGCAGAATATCTGAGCGCTTTCGCAGAGAATCCTGAGTTGAAGGCCACCTTTGCAGTGCAAGAAGCCACGGCTGCATTTAATCCTTATCAGCTTAAAACCACCGCCATTCATAGTCAGAATCATTATCTCATTAACGGTGAAAAAACCTTGGTAATACTGGGAGAAACTGCGGATATCTATCTGGTCAGCGCCGACCTGCATGGCAAAGCTGACGTGTTTGTCGTGCAACGACATAATACGATGACTGTACAGAAGTCTCCGGCCATGGGCTTAAAAGCCAATGAAACTGTGACGCTTAAATTCGTAAATACCCCGGCTCAACGTCTGGGAGATGAAGATTTTGATTATGCAGCTTTTGTTGATCTGGGTAATTTAATGTGGTGTGCGATGGCAGTAGGCACCTGTAAAGCCATTAAGAAATATTGTGTGCAATATGCCAATGAACGTATCGCCTTTGGCGAACCGATTTCTCATCGTCAGAGTGTCGCTTTTATGATTGCCGATATGGCCATTGAAATTGATGCGATGCAGATGCTGATCCTGAATGCTGCGAGTCTGGCTGAATCGGGGCAAAGCTTTCATCGTGAAGCCTATCTGGCCCGTCTGCTCTGCGCAGAAAAATCCATGAAAATCGGCACCGATGGTGTACAGATTTTAGGTGGTCACGGGTTTACCAAGGAACATCCGGTAGAACGCTGGTATCGAGACCTGAGAGCCACTGCTATTCTCCACTCTGGCTTGCATGCCTGATCAGAAATTAAAGAAGAATAATTATGAATTTACAAAATCCGCCAAAATTCAAACTCTTGATTGATCAAGCACATGAAGTTGCCATCAATTTTTTGCGTCCGATTTCACGGAAATATGACAAGGCTGAACATGCCTATCCAGTAGAGCTAGACATGCTCGCTTCTGTGGTCGATGGTATGAATCATGGTAGTGAAGGCATGAATGCCGGTGCAGCAGTCAATAAACGTGGTGATGCAGACAGCAGTAATAAAAATGGCATTAATATGTCTACCGCCCTGAGTATTATTGAAATGTGTTATGGCGATACTGGACTATTACTCTCCATGCCACGTCAGGGTTTAGGTAACTCAGCGATTGCAGCCGTAGCAAATGAGGAACAATTGCAGCGTTTTCACGAAATTTGGGCCGCCATGGCAATTACAGAACCAGGCTGTGGTTCAGATTCCGCTGCGATCCGTACAACTGCAATCAAAGATGGTACTGATTATATTTTAAATGGTGAAAAAATCTTCGTAACTTCCGGTGAACGGGCAGATGCAGTCGTCGTTTGGGCAACTTTGGATAAAAAACTGGGACGATCAGCAATTAAATCATTTGTGGTGACCAAAGGTACCCCGGGCATGAAAGTTGAACGGCTAGAACATAAATTAGGGATTAAATCATCTGATACTGCCGCCATTAGCTTTATCAACTGCAGGGTCCCCGCAAAAAACTTGCTTGGTCATGCGGAAGTTGATGTCGCCAAAGGTTTTGCCGGCGTCATGGAAACCTTTGATAATACTCGTCCATTAGTCGCTGCAATGGCAATTGGTTGTGCGAAAGCTTCACTAGAACGAATTAAGGAGATTTTTGAGGAAAAGTTAGATGCCACATATGCTACACCGTATTTGCAAAGCTCCAATATCGCAGCACAAATCTATCGTATGGAAGCCGAATGGGAAGCCGCACGCCTGCTCATGCTGAAAGCTGCATGGATGGCGGATAATCGTAAACCAAATTCGCGTGAAGCCTCTATTGCCAAAGCCAAAGCAGGCCGGATCGGTAATGAAATCACCTTAAAATGTGTTGAACTGGCAGCAGCCATTGGTTATAACGAAACTGAACTTCTAGAAAAATGGGCACGTGATTCCAAGATTCTGGATATTTTTGAAGGCACTCAACAGATTCAGCAACTCATTATTGCCCGACGGGAATTAGGGAAATCATCGAGCGAATTAAAATAGTGATTGTTCATTAAATAGTGAATTAAAATCACCTGAATTGATTAAACGATGGATTTTTTAAGGGTTTAAGGCTATAAAAATTCATCTTTTTTTAAAATAAAATCAGTTCAATATGTACTCTATTCGTCCTATTCAGCCTCAAGATAATGCACAAATTGCCAAGGTCATTCGTAAAGTTTCTATAGAGTTTGGTCTTGCCGCAGAGTCCGGCTTTGCAGTAGGTGATTCAATTTTAGATAATTTATATGAATTCTATAACCAACCGTATGCAGCTTACTGGGTTATTGTGGATGAACGGAATCAGGTGTATGGCGGTGGTGGAATTGCTCCCTTAGAAGGTGACGCAAACATTTTAGAAATTCAGAAAATGTACTTTTTACCTGAGATCCGTCAGCAAGGTTTTGCCAAAAAAATCTTAGAACTATCCTTTGAATTTGCACAGGCTCATCAGATTGAGGCAGTCTATTTAGAAACAACTAAAACGCTATGGCAAGCAATAAATCTCTATGAAAAATTAGGTTTTCAACATCTACCTCAGCCTAAAGGCAATACCGGACATAGTAAGGCCTGTGAAATCTGGATGCTTAAAACTCTTGCAACTTAGAACAAGGTTTTATCAGATTTATAAGATTAGTGCAGAAATATAATACTTTTATCTGCACTAGGCTTGACTCTTATATATAGGCTACCTAACATCGAAATAGGTTTATTCAGGCATGGAATCCACAGTTTGTTTTTTTCTTATTTCTTCAATCCAGCTCAATCTCAATCTTCATTATTTCATTCTCATTCTTTTAAATTTTCCTCTATTTTATTGAGTACCTTTCTTTTTGCTGGCTGCTCATCCTTGGGTGGAGGCTCTATAGAAAAACGTGCAGCTAAATTGTCTAAAGGCATTCAAACTGCGTATTCTACTCCTGCGGATACAGCTAATCGTGTTTCTCCTTTGATTGTGCAGCATGCGCAAAATCAGGGTGTAGATCCCCTACTAGTAGCAGCAGTGATTCGTCAGGAATCTACTTATCGTAGCCAAGCGACTTCTCCTGCAGGTGCGGTAGGATTAATGCAAGTAATTCCAAGATACTGGCAACAAACTTGTCCAGGTGATTTATATAGTGAGAACAGTAATATCCAGTGCGGTACTTATATTCTTGCTAAGTATAATCAATCATCTGGCAACTGGAAAAAAGCTCTTGCCTACTATAATGTGGGTCCGTCAGGTTATGAGAATAATCGCAAAATGCGCAAACAGGGTAAACGGTATGCCAAACAAGTGAAACAACATAAAAAAATATTAAAGAACTCTCTTTAATTACTTAATGATAGGAGTCCAATAATCATGCTTAGGCTATTTTAAGTAAATTAAGAAAAATTTTTAATTTCTCATCATAGTGGATTCTAGATTCGTTACTCTGTGTAGTCCATCTATAAGTTATTTCGCAACAACAATGTATGTATATAGCTAAAATAGCCAGCAGTAAAAAACCAGCGAATTGCTGGTTTTTTATTTCCCTGCATTTCAACAGCGGCATCTATACTTTGCAGGCTTGGTAGACTCTTATGAGCCAGATCATTCCGACTTAGGCCAAGCCTCGCAATCATGCCCAAAGCCATGTTATCGGGTTTTGAAATCACGCTCTCTCCCTTAGATTATTCCTTTCAGGAAGCTCTAGCCGCTCCAGTACCTTTTATACATCTAAAAAGTGTCT
>NZ_JAYWYV010000022.1:0-49787 GCF_048147885.1 Acinetobacter sp. 228 | reverse complement strand
TGCTCATTATAGGGCAATTTCTTACACGTGCAAGCGCTTTTAACGCACAAGAATCACGAGTGTTTTATTTTTATGCACCAAATTGGTTCAATTTTATGCAAATCATTACATAAGTACATATTTTTAAAACAGAAATATAAATTAAATATTTCTGGTTTATTCTATGTCTAGTTTTTCACAACTGGTGCTTTAATCGTCACACTGGTGATTTTTACAGGGTTTACTGGCACATTTTGATGCATTCCATAGTTTCTAGTGGGTACTTTAGCAATCTGATCAATTACATCCATACCTTTAGTGACCTTACCAAATACCGCATAGCCGGCATTTCTAGCAGAACGATCCAGAAAATCATTATCGACCAAGTTCACAAAGAATTGTGCGCGAGCAGAATCCGGCTGATTGGTACGTGCCATGGCTAAAGTGCCACGCTTGTTATGCAGGCCATTTGACGATTCGTTTTTAATCGGTGCTTTGGTATTGGCTTTTTCCTGCATGTTCACATCAAAGCCACCACCCTGAACCATAAAGCCGGGAATGACCCGGTGAAAGATGGTGTCCTTATAAAAATTGCTTTTTACATAATTTTCAAAATTTTTTGCCGAGATGGGAGCTTTATCATTAAAGAGTTCAATTTCAATATTTCCCATTGAAGTATTCATCTCAATAATCGTATTTGCAGCAAAGCTTGGCAGACTGGTCGCGGCAAGCGCGATCACACATAATGATTTCTTTAACATTTATTAACTCATCTACTTAGAAGTAATGGTTGTGAATGACTATATATTAATCTTTTATGATTTATATTGCAGTGATCTGCCGACTAAAGACAAGAGAATAAGAATGAAACATGCATTATTACAGGAGCAAAATATCCATCAGTTTCCACCTTGGCGCTTGCAGGGTGAAGGTTTTATTCTGAACTATTGGCTGACCCCCAGCTTTATTGAACAAGCAAAACAGTTCCGTATCGCACCCTCTCCGCTGGGTCGTATGGTTCAAGTGATGCTGGTACGCTATCAAACTTCACCGATTGGTCCCTATGATGAGTTACTAATTCTGGATCATCCTTTAATCAATAAACGGCGTCTCAGCTCGATTCCTAAAATTTATGTGTCTACCCATGAATCTGTCATACATGGTCAGCATTTATGGGGAATTCCCAAACAATATGCACAATTTAAATGGCAAGAAAAGGATCAGGAAATTCTGTGTCAGATTCAGCATCAGAACCAGCAGATGACGATTCGGTTGAAGAAAACCAAATCTGCACGTCAATTTTATATTAATAGTCACCATATTCCAGCATCTATGCTCAAGATTCAGCAGGCCTGGAAAGGTCAACGTTTTCAGTTTAGTCCCCAGTTTCGTGGACACCTCTCCACACTTTCACAAGTAGAGTGGCAAGATGCTGAGGATATATTTCCAGATTTTTCCAAAGCCAAATTGCTGCAAAGCTTTTATGTCCCCCAATTTAATCTGATCTTTCCTGAAGCACAGATCAGTAACAAGCCATAACCTGCATTTAAATTTAGCTATAAATATAAAAAAGGTGTTTCATAAGAAACACCTTTTTCTTCATGCTTTCGGCTTAACTGTTTTTGTCCCAAAATTTGCGGAAGTTCTTACTGATCTCAATCACATATTTTTTGGCACGACGGGAAATCGGCGTCAGATTGATAAAACCATGGGCCTGATCGGTATATTCATCATAATGAACAGCTACACCATTCTGACGCAACTTGTGTGCATAGATTGAACCCTCATCATGCAGGACATCATGACGTGCTGTAATCACATAACTTGGCGGCAAGTTTTTCAGCTCGCCATAGGTCGGCGAAATCAGTGGGTCATCCAGTTCAATCTGATGGGTTTGGGCATACATGAAGGTCACCAGATCAATATCCTGCTCTGAAAGTACCAGTCCATCTTTATAGGCATAAAAAGATGGATGGCGACTTTTGAAGTCAACCGCAGGATAAAGCAGAAGTTGTGCCCGTGCGGCATAAGATTTTCCTGCGCTGCGCTGCGCTACCACAGCTGCCAGATTTCCGCCGGCACTATCCCCTGCCACGGCAATACGGTTTTTATAGACTTTCAGTTGCTTGCTATGCTGATGTGCCCACGCCAAGGCATCTTCACACACCTGTACCATCTGCAAGGGGCTAAATTCTGGCGTCAGCGGATAGGCTACACTTAATACCTGAACTTTGGCATGCACTGCCAGCAAGCGACAAAATTCATCGTGAGTATCCAGACCGCCGACCATAAAGGCACCGCCATGATAAAAAATTACCATCGGTAACTTCTTTTGCGGTGCAGGATGATAATGTCGTGCAAAAATACTGCCACTCTGTAGAGGAAGGCGGAGCTCTTCGACAAATTTGACCGCGGTCGGTCTGGCCCGGATGGCTTTCATGCGTGCGTCAAACAGGGCACGTGAATGTACAACATCTTTACTGATAAAACTGCTGTGCCCCTGTTTGATCTGGATGGCCATCAGGCATTTTACCAAAGGGTCTAAATCAGGATAGACATGAGGATAATCCAAAGCCTTCACTACTGCCTCCTGGGCCATACCGGGTAAGCGATCCAGCATACGGGCTGCAGTTCCCTGTCCTTTTTCCATCAAACGTTGCAGAACCGGATGATTCACTGTCATTACTTTTAGTCCTTATTCTCTTAATTCTTCATAGTTTCTACACGATTAGCGTTTCAGTGACCATATTCTTATAGAAGTCTTAATATCTATGTACAGATAGCTTTTACCCGATACGTTATCCTCATTTATAGAAGATGTCATTGACCGGTTAAAGGTTATTTTTGACGTAATTTTGCATGGTTAAGTATATTTTTTATTAAAAATCGGGAGAATGCCTATGGCTATTAAAATTATAGCTTTGTCTTTGGCGACTGCATTTTTAGCTGTAGGCTGCGTCGCATTTCCTGAAGATGGCGGCTATTATGACGGTCGCTATGATCAGCGTTATGACCGTCGTTATGAACAGGATCGTCGCTATGACCGGCAACGCTGGGAATATGAACAGCAGCGCAAACATATTGAACAGGATCGACGTAAACAGGAATTACAGCGTCGTAATTGGGAACAGGATCGCAAAAGACAGTTAGATCAGGATCGACGTAAAAACCAGCTAGAACGGCAACGCCAGGAACAGCAGCGTAAAAATCTGATGACGCAACGGCAAAAACAGGCAGAAGCAGATCGTAATAAGCGTCGTCAGGAGCTGGATCGTAAACGTGCCACAGATCAGCGCACGAAAAAAGTCCAGCAAAATCGTTCTAATCCACGCTGGAATGATAACCGACGCCATCAGGAGCAACGCTCACGCGATCGTCGTGATTAAGATCTGTCATTGTATTCACTAAAAGCCCGGATCGGGCTTTTTATTTGAATGCGAGAAAATATCGGGCAAAAAAAAGGCTTATCTAGAGAATAGGATAAGCCACGAAAACACATTCAAAATAAGAAGAAACTACAGCGATAGAATCTAAAATGAATCATACCGAGTTGCTTATTTTTTGTGTAATACTTTATTAGTTAAATATTAATCGCTTTTGTGTCTAATAAATAAGCAGCTAAAAAAGCTGAGTTTTTGGGAGAGGTGTAGCCGAGAAAAGTAAATTAAAAACAGGATATTATGAGGCTGACTTAGTGCATTTTTCTAATTAAGGCCACTAGGATAAGTAAAAGTGCAAGGTTACTTTTTTATAGTGACTTAAAATAAATCAAGACTGCCATTTTAATTTAAAAATACGATTATTATTATTTTCATTTTAATATTTAGTGGATTTTTCTTTTTTATATTCTAATAAATACAACATATTTACATCAGGATACTGGACTTAGGCACATAAAGACGAGCTATCTTTTTAAGATTTTTCCGCTGTATTTTTTTCACAATTATAAAATCTTCTCCCTTCTGTATTCGGGATTTTGCATAAATCATAAAATTTATCTGGGCTTATGCTTGAATTTTTATACCCCGCCCCGATTTCTTAAGGTAATTGACTATTTCAACCTTGGCAGTTCCATCTTAATACGATGAACACTAAGGGCCAAGGACTGTAGACTGTACATGTTTAAGAACCCATTCAAACGGAGTAAATCAATGGCGACTGAGCAAAATGAGCAAGCTCAAGAATTTGAGCAAGAGCAAGCGGAAAAAGATATAGCGCAAACTCAAGCTGAATCCGAGCAGGCAGAAGTTTCTGTTGAGTCTTTACAAGAACAGATTGCGCAGCTTGAAGGCGACTTAAAGCTAGAGAAAGCACGTACGGCCAATGCAGTCTATGAAGCACAGAAAAGCGTGGAACGTATTCAGCGTGAATCTGAAAAACATAAAGATACAGTATTAGAAAAATTCGCCAAAGAGCTTTTGGATACGGTTGATAATCTTGAGCGCGCAATTAATGCTGCGAATGAAGAAGAATCTCCTTTGCTTGAGGGCGTCAAACTTACCTTGAAATCATTACTCACTACACTGGAAAAATTTGGTGTTGTGGTTGTAGATACCAGTAGCGGATTTAATGCTGAGCTTCATCAGGCTGTAGGCATTGATGCAAATGCTAAGGCCAATGAAATTGGTAGTGTTTTGCAGAAAGGCTATACGTTAAACAGTCGCTTATTGCGTCCTGCAATGGTGATGGTTGGCGCTTAAGCTGAATAAATTAGGGAGTTTGTACATTTTTTTCAAAAATGTTACTTGAAAAAAAATGAATGACTCTCATATCAGATAACAAGTGGAAATCACAAGAAAATTTTTGAGGAAACATCCAAATGGCTAAAATTATTGGTATTGACTTAGGTACTACCAACTCATGTGTTGCAGTACTTGAAGGCGACAAAGTTAAAGTAATTGAAAATGCTGAAGGCACACGGACTACGCCATCTATTATTGCCTATAAAGATGGCGAGATTCTTGTGGGTCAATCTGCAAAGCGTCAGGCCGTAACTAACCCGAAAAATACACTATTCGCGATCAAACGTTTGATCGGTCGTCGTTATGAAGACCAAGCGGTACAAAAAGATATCGGTCTGGTACCTTATAAGATCATCAAAGCGGATAATGGTGATGCTTGGGTTGAGGTCAACGACAAAAAACTTGCGCCACAACAGGTTTCTGCTGAAATCTTGAAAAAGATGAAGAAAACTGCTGAAGATTACCTGGGCGAGACAGTGACTGAAGCAGTTATTACTGTCCCTGCTTACTTCAACGATGCACAGCGTCAGGCTACCAAAGATGCAGGCCGAATTGCTGGTCTAGAAGTTAAACGTATCATCAACGAACCAACTGCTGCGGCACTTGCGTTCGGTATGGACAAGAAAGAAGGCGATCGTAAAATCGCAGTTTACGACTTGGGTGGTGGTACTTTTGACGTATCAATCATTGAAATTGCAGACCTTGATGGCGACCAGCAAATTGAAGTGTTATCTACCAACGGTGATACATTCCTGGGTGGTGAAGACTTCGATAACGCGTTAATCGAGTACCTGGTTGAAGAGTTCAAGAAAGAACAGAACTTCAACTTGAAGCAAGATCCTTTAGCGTTACAACGTTTGAAAGAAGCTGCTGAGAAAGCGAAGATCGAACTTTCATCTTCTAATGCAACTGAAATCAACCTTCCATACATTACCGCGGATGCGACTGGTCCTAAACACTTGGTGATCAACGTTACCCGTGCAAAACTTGAAGGTTTGGTGGCTGATCTGGTAGCGCGTACGATTGAACCATGTAAGACTGCACTTAAAGATGCAGGTCTTTCGACTTCTGACATCTCTGATGTGATTTTGGTCGGTGGTCAATCACGTATGCCACTGGTACAACAAAAAGTTCAGGAATTCTTTGGTAAAGAGCCACGTAAAGACGTAAACCCTGACGAAGCAGTAGCGATTGGTGCAGCGATTCAAGGTGCAGTATTGTCTGGTGATAAAACTGACGTACTTCTTCTTGACGTAACTCCATTGACTCTTGGTATTGAAACAATGGGCGGTGTGTTAACTCCAATTATCGAGAAAAACACTACGATTCCGGCGAAAAAATCCCAAGTGTTCTCTACAGCTGCTGACAACCAGCCTGCAGTAGACATTTCGGTTTACCAAGGTGAACGTAAAATGGCTCAACAAAACAAATTGTTGGGTAACTTCCAGTTAGGCGATATTCCACCGGCTCCACGTGGTGTGCCACAAATTGAAGTATCGTTCGACATCAATGCTGATGGTATCTTGAAAGTATCTGCGAAAGATAAGAGCACAGGTAAAGAGCAATCTATTCAAATTAAAGCAAACTCTGGTTTGAGCGATGCTGAAATTGAAGCGATGATCAAAGATGCTGAAGCAAATGCTGAAGAAGACCGTAAGTTTGAAGAGCTTGCAAAAGCACGTAACGAAGCTGATGCATTAATTGCTTCTGCTCAAAAAGCAGTGAAAGATCTTGGTGAACAAGTGACTGCGGACGAGAAAACTGCGGTTGAAACTGCGGTTTCTGAACTTGAAGCTTCAACTAAAGAAAATGACGCTGAAGTGATTAAGTCTAAAACTGAAGCATTGCAAAACATCATCATGCCGATCACACAACGTGCATATGAAGCAGCACAAGGCCAAGGCGGTGCACAAGGTTTCGACCCGAATGCATTCCAAGGTGGCGAAGGCCAAGCTCAAAAAGCGGATGACGGCGTTGTAGATGCTGAGTTCACTGAAGTGAAAGATGACAAAAAATAATTTGTCGCTTTAACTGAAAAAACCGCGCGAAAGCGCGGTTTTTTATGTCTCGAATTGAGGGAATAAAATAAAAATTACTAAAATTTGATCGTATTTTCAGGAAAAGCTGTTTAAGTTAAATCAATCATTAAAATACCTTGAACCCATGAAAATTCTGATTTTGCTGCCTTTACTGAGTTGCTTGGGCCTGACAGCATGTAGCCTGCCCGTTTCATCTTCCCCATCTCAAAGCACTTTGACTCAATCCACCCAAGCCATCGCCAGCTTATTTGATCAAGCACAAAGCTCTGGCGTTCTAGTGATTCAGCGTGGTCAACAGTTACAGGTCTATGGCAATGATTTGAGCCGAGCAGATACCGAATATGTTCCTGCTTCAACCTTTAAAATAGTGAATGCCCTGATTGGCTTGCAACATGGCAAAGCCACAGCCAATGAAATCTTTAAATGGGATGGCAAGAAACGCAGTTTTGCCACCTGGGAAAAAGATATGACGCTCGGCGAGGCCATGCAAGCTTCTGCGGTACCGGTCTATCAGGAACTGGCACGCCGTATCGGTCTGGAATTGATGCAGCAGGAAGTGCAACGCATCCGGTTCGGCAATCAGCAGATTGGGCAGCAGGTCGATAACTTCTGGCTGGTCGGGCCTCTAAAAATTAGTCCGAAACAGGAAGTCGAATTTGTCTCTGCTCTTGCTCGAGGAGAACTTGCCTTTGATCCTCAAGTCCAGCAGCAAGTTAAAGCCATGTTACTTTTACAGGAACGGCAAGCTTATCGCCTGTATGCTAAATCCGGTTGGGGCATGGATGTAGAACCGCAAGTCGGCTGGCTGACCGGGTGGGTCGAGACCCCTCAGGGGGAAATCGTGGCATTTTCCCTGAATATGCAAATGCAAACCAATATGAATCCAGCCATTCGCCTTGAAATTCTACAGCAGGCTCTAGGCGAATTAGGGCTTTACCCAAAAGCGGAGCAGCAAAGCAAATAGGCATGGGAAAAGTATTAAAATTAAGTTATATTTTTAAAAAATAACCATTTAAATAAAAATATGCGTCTCTTGCTCTGCCTGTTCATTATGGGATTGATCGTGTCTGCCTATCTACATATGCAGACCAAAACCCATCCACAACTGCGCTATAACTCACTGGCTGATCGCTTGACGCATCCTTTCGACACCCGCTTACGTTTTCGCATTGATCAGGTCGATTCAGGCTTTGGAATGAGTAAAGATCAGGTCATTCAGCTGAGCAAGGAAGCAGTCGAGATCTGGCATCAGGGTACAAATCGTGATGATCTGCTGGTATATGATGAAAATGCCAGACTAAGTATTCGCCTGATCTATGATCAACGCCAGCAAGACTACAATGCCTTAAAGAAAATTGAAAAACAGTTACTGGCAGATGATGCCAGGTATCAGCGTCAGGTCAAAAATCTGCAAGCCTCCTATCAACATCTGGAAAGTCAGCAGCAACGCCTCATTCAGCAAAAAAACCAGATCAATAGTGAATTTCAAGCCTTACAGCACCGCCGTCAGCAGTCAGATTTATCCGCATATGAACGCGAACAGATTGAATATGAAGTCTTGGCTTTACAGCGTAAATCGGCAACTTTTCAACGGGAGTTTCAGTACCTGCAGGAACAGCAAAGTTCCTTTAATATGAATGTTTCCATGCATCAGCATGGCCTCCAGAACCATCAGCAGAATATCATTCAGGCTCAACAGCGTTTTCCTGCCCGCGAATTTCATAAGGGTGTTTTTATGGGTGATCAAATTCAGGTTTATCAGTTTGATGCAGAAGATGATTTGCGTCTGACCTTAGCCCATGAACTTGGACATGCCTTGGGGCTGTATCATCATAATGACCCGGAAGCGCTGATGTATCCTGTACTGGGCAAACAGAATCTGCAACACTTCCAGCTACGCCCTGCAGATAAAACCCTGCTATATAACCGTTAGTTAATCAGTCTGAATCCCCTAGTTAATTTAAGTGTATAAGTATTATAAAAAAGACTCCATTCTGATTTCATGTTATTGTGAACGGCTACATTGTTCAGGCCATCTTTGGAGATTCGTGTGAGTTACTACCATATTTTAATTGAAGTAAATGACCACATTAGTACGATTGATGAAACCCGTGATATCGAAATCTTTGATATCGAGGACATCCAACCCTATCTTCATTCGATTTTATTGCCTTATTTTAATGAACAACTGATTGAACTCGACGATGAAAATCTGGAATACAAAGATATTCTGCATCTGGCAATCAAACAGACTTTATTACCGATCAATGACCTGATTGAAGAAGAACAGCGTCTGTTGCCAAGCGATACCGATATTACTATTAGCGCCTATGAAATTTTTAATAACCGCGAGTTGAGTCAGGATGTTACTACCGTAATCTTTGACCTGCTTGAAGCGGTTAAACTGGATAGCTAAACTTTATCCAGATATAAAAAAGTCCTCATTAAGAGGACTTTTTTTTGTGCATGGATTTAGATCGAGAATGAAGATCCACAACCACAGGTGGTAGTAGCATTCGGGTTTTGTACTACGAAACGTGAACCTTCCAGACCTTCTAAATAATCCACAACTGAACCGACCAGATACTGATAACTCAGTGAATCGACCAGGACTTTAACATCACCATTGGCAAATTCTGCATCATCTTCATTCTGGCTTTCTGCAAAGTTAAAGCCATAAGAGAAACCTGAACAGCCGCCACCGGTGACATAAACACGGAGCATTAAGTCTTGGTTACCTTCACTGTCACGCAACTGGCGTACTTTATTTGCGGCATTGTCGGTGAGCACAAGCGCTTGGGCATTCATGGCGGATTCCTCTGTTGAATGGAATGTCTTTAGAAAGAAAAGACCATATTTAAGTATAACACACTCAATATATGGTCAGTCTCTACAGATTAAAAGTCAAATCAGAGTAATTTTATCAGGATTATTTGTAGTTCTCATCCTGTAAGGCACATTCAAAATTTGTCGGATTCTGTTTGCAACGGAATTGCCACAGCAGTTTCATCATACGTTTGTCATAAACGCCGCGTTTGGTCAGGTCAATTCGGGAATCCCGCATCATTTTTTGATAACCCGGTTTATCTGCCGCAGGAATATCCATCCAGTATTTTGATGGAATATCTGATTTCATTTTACCCAAAATGCCAAAGGCACGCGGTAACTGGCTCTTGACCCACTCACGTGATTTTTGTCCGTATCCGGCCGGGAATTTATCGGGACGGATAATAATATTACCGGTAACCTGCAACACCGGATAATTCACAATCGCACCCTTACTACCTAACCCCTTATGTAATTCTAAAGGCTTAAATGCTGCAGCTGGTGCACCGATAATATCCACCTGACCATTGTTAAACATACTGGCAAAATTGCTGATTTCGGCACTCACCGCTTGTGCACCGACCTGCTGTACCATGATTTTTTGTGCTTCGTCATGGCTCAGTACCGCAATTTTCTTGCCGGCTGCTTTGGCAACAGTATTGATACTGCGGTCATTCACCAGCAGATAAGCGTCCCCCACCGGAATCACGCCGACAATTTCATATTTACCTTGCAGCATTTGTTTGGCGAAGGTGGGACTGGCCAGGCCCTGCATGACTTTAACCGCTAGATTCAGATCGGTGATAGCCCCAATTGCATCCAGAGAACCGGTAAACTTGTTAAATTGTCGGCCACGCATACCGGTCACACTAATCCCGTCACATTTTCCAGCTTTAAAATCTTCTGCAACCACGGCTTCATTGGTATTTACTCGCAGTTCGACATCTGCTCCCCAGTTTTTGGCCGCCAACTGATAGTCTTTCATCACACTATAGACATCACCGTTTTTACCGACCAGATCAAATACGCAAATCACCTGTTTAGCTTGGGCCAGACCTGAAACAGCCAGTGTCGCCGTAGCCAATGCCAGTGCTTTCCATCCTCTATGCATCATCCTCATTTCCTTATTGCTTGTTTTTGTTATTGCAGTTTTAGTCACATGTGACTGTTTTTTATATAAAACATGTGAATTTAATATTTAGATCAAGCTTAAGCTATTTTATTCGCTGCACAATGGCAGATCTGACCGAGGCATCCATAAAAAAAGCTTAGATGACTCTAAGCTTTTTTCTTTAAAAATCAAATTATTCGCCAGAAAGTGAACATTCAAAGTTGGCTTTATCGACAGAACAGCGTGCACGTTTTAATACCGACATCATGCTGGCATCATAGATTCCGCGTTTGGTCATATCCATCCGGCCATCACGTAACATTTTCTGATACTTGGTTTTATCTTCAGCACTCAGATTCATTTTATACTTTGACGGAATACCTGCTTCCAGACGGCTGATCATTCCCATGCTCTTTGGCAGGTTTTTGATAAACCAGTCACGCGATTTTTGTCCAAAACCTGCCGGGAATTTTTCCGGACGAATCACAAAATCAGAAGTCACATGCAGCACCGGGAAATTAAACATCGCGCCGTTATTACCCAGGCCCTTGTAGATTTCCAGCGGCTTATAAGCATAGGCAGGTGCACCGACCATATCTACCTGACCATTATTAAATTTGGCCACAAAGTTGGAAACATCGGAAATTACTGCCTGCGCACCGACACGCTGTACCATGATTTTCTGGGCATCGTCGTAGCCAAGTACTGCGAATTTTTTACCTGCGGCTTTTTCAATCGAATTGATATTTTTATCACGAACAAAAATAAATGCCGAACCCAGCGGAGAAATACCGGCGATTTCATATTTTTTGCCGCCCATATTGGTCACCATTTTGCCTGCATTACGTTTATCCAAGGCAAAACTGATGGCACGCTGGGCGATGGCATTATTCGGTGCACCACCCAAGGCATCGATGGAACCGGCAAACTTGTTATATTGACGGGCACGCATGGCAGTCATAAATACGCCATCACATTTGCCTGCCTTAAAGTCATTGTCAGCAACCGCTTCATCCTGACGCGCAATCAGATTGATGTCTGCGCCCCAGCCTTTTGCAGCCAGTGCCCATTCTTGCGCCATCTGGAAAGACTCACCGGATTTACCCAGTAAGTCAAACACACAGATATCGACTTTTTCTGCATGTGCCACACTTGCAAAACCAAATGCAGAAAATGCAGCCAATGATAAGAGTGTTTTTTTCATTGTAGTGATCCTTTGAAATCTTGTTATTTGCTGAGTGTCCGTACACGGAACAAATATTAAGCAAGTTTAATTAAAAAAAATAGAGCATTTACTCCATTCAAAAGCCGCATTTTGGCCTCTAAAGATAAATTCATTTAAGCTGCCCAAGCCACTTTTAAATATATTGTTAATTATCAGTAATTTAAATTTAAATACTGCTTGCTTATAATTACATTTAGCTCGTCATAGTTACAAAGATATACATGATTACAGTTTTATTCACCACTAATTGAACATTCAAAATTGGTTCTTTCTACCGTACAACGTGCACGTTTCAACACGGTCATCATGCCTGAATCATAAATCCCCTGTTTGGTTAAATCGAGTCGGCCGTCACGCAAAATCTTTTGATAAGCCACACGGTCTTCACGGCTGAGATTTAAAATATATTTGCTTGGAATTTCAGCTTCCATGCGCTTGACCATGGCAAAGCTGCGCGGTAACTGTCTGACAAACCAGCTTCGGGATTGCGCTGCAAAGCTTGCCGGGAACTTATCTGGTCGAATAATCAGGTCTGCAGTGACATTCACTACCGGAAAATTGATCATGGCACCTCTAGAACCTAAGCCTTTTTCTAGCTCCAGCGGTTTAAAAGCATAGGCCGGTGCAGCCACAATATCGACTTCACCCTGATTGAACTTACGGATAAAATTGGAAATTTCCGACATTACCGGTACCGCTTCAATCCGGTTCACCATGATCTTTTGTGCATAGTCATAATGCAATACGGCAAATTTCTTGCCTTTGACCTGTTCCAGTTTATTGAGTCCGCGATCACGAACAAAAATATAAGCCGGACCAATCTGGCCGATACCTGCGACTTCAAATTTTTCCTTGCCAATTTGGGTCATCAGGCGTTTGCTGTTGCGTTTATCCAGTACATAACTGATAGCTTTCATGGCAATGTCATTATTCGGCACGCCACCAATCGCATCAATTGATCCAGCAAATTTGTTATAGGCCCGGGAGCGCATGGAGGTCATATAAAAAGCATCACACTTTCCAGCTTTGACATCCTGATCTACCTTGGCTTCATCCTGATAGGCGCTCAACTGGACCTGCGTCCCCCAGCTTTTTGCTGCCAGTGCCCATTCCTCCAGTAACTTATAGGACTCACCCGATTTTCCCAGCAAATCGAAAACACAGACATTCACGCTGGCTTGACTCGAAGTCGACACCAACAGACCCAGCGCAGACAAAATTAAATATCCCTTTTTCATTTTTATTTGACTCTATCGTACTTATTGTTCTAACCATATGAACTATAAACGACTACTCACAGTAAAAATAGAGTTTTTACTCAACTTGAGCGTTTACCTCCTAGTGGGGAACAGAGGTCAAAACCTTTCATTTCAGTAAAAACTGCAAGATTTTTCATTTTCCTGGGGCTTTCCTTTAGAATAGGCACATCTTATTGCTTAGCCTTGATTTCTCAATGATTCAGTTAGACCAGTTATCTATACGTCGCGGTGGACGTGTTTTATTTCAAAAAGCGTCGATGCAGTTACACCCAGGATGGAAAATTGGCCTAACCGGTGTCAATGGTGCCGGGAAATCGACCCTGTTTTCAGCCTTGCTCGGTGGTATGGAATCGGACAGTGGTTCACTGACCCGACCTGCGGTATGGACTGTGGCGCATATGGCTCAGGAAATTAAAGCCCTGGATATGAAAGCCATTGATTTCGTGTTGTCGGGCGATGAAGAATACTGGGAGATTCAGCAGAAACTCGATCAGCCGGATCAACTTGATGATGCAGAACTGGCACATTTATATGGCCGTTTTGATGAAATTTCAGGTTATTCGGCTCCTGCCAAAGCCTCGCAGCTGATGGCCGGTCTGGGCTTCTTTGAACATCAATCACAACTGGATGTTTCAAGTTTTTCCGGTGGCTGGCGTATGCGCCTGAATCTGGCACGTACCCTGATGAGCCGGTCAGACTTACTGCTTCTTGATGAACCGACCAACCATCTGGACCTGGATGCGATTCTCTGGCTCGAAGACTGGCTAAAAGCCTATGAAGGTACGCTGGTACTGATTTCGCATGACCGGGATTTCCTCGATGCGATTACCGACCATATTTTACATATCGAAAATCAGGAACTGACTTTATATACCGGTAACTATTCGACCTTTGAGCGCACCCGTAGTGAACGTCTGGCACAGCAGCAGCAAGCTTATGAAAAGCAGCTGGAAACCCGCGCGCACCTGCAAAAATATATTGACCGGTTCAAAGCACAAGCGACCAAAGCCAAACAGGCCCAAAGCCGGATCAAGCAACTGGAACGTATGCAGGAACTGTCCGCTGCACATGTCGATACGCCATTTACTTTCAGTTTCCGTGAACCGACCAAAATGAGTTCGCCATTATTGCAACTGGAACATGCCGATATCGGTTATGGTGACAAGCTGATTGTGACCAATGTAAATTTACAGATCACGCCAAACAGCCGGATCGGTTTGCTCGGGATGAATGGCGCTGGTAAATCCACGCTGATCAAATCACTGGTCGGTGACTTAAAACTGATTCAAGGTCTGCGTAAAGATTCAGAATTGCTCAATATCGGTTATTTTGCCCAGCATCAGATGGACGCACTGGATGGCAATGCCAGCCCGATGTTACAGCTGGCACGTATTGCCGATAAAAAAATCAGTGAAGCCAGCCTGCGTTCTTTCCTGGGTAGTTTTGGGTTTAGTGGCGAACGTATGGATACGCCAAGTGAAAGCTTCTCTGGCGGTGAGCGCGCACGTCTGGCCTTGGCACTGATTGTCTGGCAGCGTCCCAATGTACTGATTCTGGATGAGCCAACCAACCACTTAGATCTGGATATGCGTCATGCACTGACTATGGCCTTGCAGGATTTCCAGGGTGCCGTGGTACTGGTTTCGCATGAACGCCAGCTGATTGCCAGTGTCTGTGATGAACTGTTACTGGTTCATAATGGTCAATGCCGTGAATTTGACGGTGATCTCGCTGCTTATGCGGACTGGTTACGCCAGGCCCGGAGCGAGATGATCAAAAACGGGCAAAAGCCGGCCGAACCGGTGAAATCCCAGGTTGAAGTCAAACCGACCATTTCCAAACTGGATAAAGAAGCTCAACGTAAAGAAGCTGCGCGCCAGCGGGAACTCAGTCGTCCGATTCGTAAAAATATTGAAAAATGCGAAGCACAGATTGCAAAGCTTCAGCCGCGTCTGGCTGAAATTGAAACCTTACTCGGTGACAGCGCTTTATATGAAGCATCACGTAAAAACGACTTACTGAAATTGATGAATGAGCAAACCGAGCTGAAAACCAAGCTGGAAACAGCCGAAGAACAGATGCTGGAACTGATGATGGAACTGGAAAATCTGGAACAATCCTTCTAAAGCTGTTTCTATCCCATTCATTAGCTGAGAGATGGGTAACAATCGTTACTCGTCTCTTTTTTTATTTGAATAGTCTAGTTTCAATATTTTTTTACCCATTTTATTCCCCCGTGCTTTCAAGTTTCCTCTTTATTGATTAATTGACACATTTTGTATGCGAATTACGCAACTCTTATATAAGTTTATTTTTTAAACAGTTGAGTGGCTTTTTTCATACATTAATTTACAGCGCCAGTTTACCTCCTAAGACTCTAATACAAGTACTTTTAATTTTTGGCAGCCTTAAATTCAAGTCTGTTTAATGTTGAACTAGAGAGGAAATCCGCATGCGTGCTCTTACTTATCACGGTACTCGCGATGTACGAGTTGAATCCGTTCCTGATCCAGTCATTCAGGAAGCAGATGATGTCATCCTTAGAGTAACGGCCACTGCCATCTGTGGCTCAGATCTGCATCTTTATCGGGGGAAAATTCCAGCAACCGAACAAGGGGATATTTTTGGTCATGAATTTATGGGGGTGGTTGAAGAAGTCGGTCCTGAAGTCACTTCAGTAAAAAAAGGTGACCGGGTTATTATTCCGTTTGTGATTGCATGCGGACACTGTTTTTTCTGTGAGCATGAACTCATGGCTGCCTGTGAGAATACCAATACAGGCCGTGGTGCCATCCTGAATAAAAAGCAGATTCCACCCGGTGCAGCATTGTTTGGATATAGCCACCTGTATGGTGGTGTGCCAGGTGGTCAAGCCGAATATGTACGAATTCCCAAAGGCAATGTGGGCCCGTTTAAGGTACCCGGCTCCTTGCCGGATGAAAAAGTATTGTTCCTGACCGATATTCTGCCGACTGCCTGGCAGGCGGTCACCAATGCCCAAGTTGGTCGAGGTTCCAGTATCGCCATTTATGGAGCTGGACCAGTGGGTCTACTTGCTGCTGCCTGTGCACGGATGCTCGGTGCTGAACAGATCTTCATGGTCGATCACCATCCTTACCGCTTGCGATTTGCTCATCAAACTTATGGGGCGATTCCGGTCAATTTTGATGAAGTCGATGCTGCTGAGTTTATTATTCAAAATACCGCAGGTTATCGTGGGGTTGATGCAGTCATTGATGCTGTTGGTTTTGAAGCTAAAGGTAGCGTTCTGGAAACTGTAATGACCAATCTGAAACTAGAAGGTTCGAGTGGCTCTGCATTGAGACAATGTATTGCGGCAGTCCGTCGTGGTGGTGTGGTGAGTGTACCGGGAGTTTATGCCGGCCCAATTCATGGCTTCCTGTTCGGGGATGCCTTCGACAAAGGTTTGACCTTTAAAATGGGACAAACCCATGTGCATAAATACCTGCCGCAGTTACTAGAATATATTGAAAATGGGGATCTTTCTCCTGATGTGATCATTACCCATCGCATGAAACTGGAAGAAGCCGCAGAAGGTTATCGTATCTTTGATAAACGGGAAGAAGATTGCCGTAAAGTCATCCTGACGCCATAAAGATGATTAAAGGAAAGCGCCGTCAGGCGCTTTTTTTATTTTTATAGTTATTTTATCACTTCTCTTTTTTCTACTCCTCATCATCACACTTCAGCAATCCCCTCCCTTTTTTCTCTAGAAACGAAAGAGATGTTCGATTTTCAATAATGAAGTCAAAAATAAGCCCTAAGAGAAAAAAGAAAAAATTAAGCAAAAAGCGATAAAAGTATGATTTTAAATAAAAATGAAAGTTCACTTGATTATTAAATTAACTATGTAGTTTAACTACACCCTGAATTTTGATTAAAAAATATGTTCCACGCCAATGATTAGATAAACTACACTATACCAACAAGTACATAATTTATAATAATTTATTATTTTAAAACCCATATAGAAAATAGTCTGGACACTCTACGAATATCTCGCCAAATCCATTTTTAAATTTAAAGTGCTATTTTAAATTTAAAAACACTTATCCACAAGACCATAAAGTTTAACTTTGAATTTAGAAAAAGGAATTAAGAAGTGAGTTAAGACTTATTGCAAAATACTATCTTATTCACATAAAAATCGTGGATAACTTCAGAGTTATCCACATATTTAATCAGGTTTACTACACGATTAAAGCAATACCATTCACGTATTATTTAACTTCTTACACCAAATTTTTTACAAGTTATTGAAAATTTAAAAGTTTATATTCAACAATTTTTCATTTCTTTTTGGGATATTGGATTTTTTTGAACAAGCTATTTTTTATTTTTAGCCAATTCCATACTAAGTGTTTGAACAGTCCTTATTGTATTTATATTCCTTTAATTCCATTTTGACCGATACAGTGTTCACCCAGCATTTTGGACTGCATAGATACTCCTCATCATATAAAGAGCGTCCTTCTCCCTCACCTTATTATTCAAAAAATTCTCTTGAAAGTTCTGATGCAGTTCATTTTTATAATGAGATACTCATTCCAAATTTCCTGTATTCCTCCAAGCTGGTGGATCTATACCTAACCCCTTTCCTAGAATCAAACTGGCTCACTCAAGCCGGCTTTTTAAAACTAAAATGAACCAGTTCGATATCTAAAAATCTGTCCATATTTACTCTATTCTGCCTAGTCCACAGGATATGAGTAAAAAATTGATCTAAAAAAAGCGCCTCGAAAGGCGCTTTTTTATGTTTGAGTTTATCCTGAAGGATCAGGCATCAATGTCAGCATTCAAGGCATTTTCTTCAATGAAGGCACGACGTGGTTCTACATCATCGCCCATCAAGCAAGAGAACATACGGTCTGCCTCAATCGCATCTGTGACCGTCACTTGCAGCATGTTACGATTGTCTGGATCCATGGTCGTTTCCCACAACTGCTCTGCATTCATCTCGCCCAGACCTTTATAACGCTGGATCATCATGCCACGACGTGAGTCAGCCAGGATGTTTTGCCACACTTGATGGAAGCTTGAAACAGGGATTTTACGCTCGCCTTTTTGTAGGTAAGCCCCTTCTTCAAGCAAGGTGAACCAACTCTTCGAGTTTTTCAACAAACGTGCGTATTCACTTGAACCCAACAAGTTTGCATCCAGCAAATAAGAATGCGGTAAGTTATGAATATAAATCGTGATACGTGGTAAATAGGTATTTGATTTATTACCTTCAGCATCTTCTTTTTCAAAGGTTTCAATGCTGAGTTCAGGCCGCAAACTTGGTTGCATGTTTTCAACATGGTCACGCATTTGCTTAGCCCAAGTTTCTACATAATCCAAATCATTGGCTTGATCAAGTTTGAACGCATCAAGAGCAAGCAAGCCATCAAGTACCGTTGCAGGATAGCGTACAGTTAAACGCGCCAAACTCTTTTGCGAGGTTTGATAATCTGCAATGACTTGTGCCAAAGCTTCACCACGAATCGCGGGAGCCTCTGCGCTAATATGCAGTTCCAGCTCATCAATCGCATTGGAGATCAGGTAAGTTTCCAGTGCATCATTGTCCTTGATGTACTGTTCCTGCTTGCCTTTTTTCAGCTTGTACAATGGTGGCTGCGCGATATAGATATGACCCCGCTCGACCAGTTCCGGCATTTGACGGAAGAAGAAGGTCAAGAGCAGCGTACGGATGTGCGAACCATCCACATCAGCATCGGTCATGATGATGATTTTGTGATAACGCAGCTTGTCCGGATTATATTCTTCACGGCCAATACCACAGCCGAGCGCAGTAATGAGAGTACCCACTTCAGCAGAAGAAATCATCCGGTCAAAACGGGCACGCTCTACGTTCAAAATCTTACCTTTCAACGGTAAAATCGCCTGCATCTTACGGTTACGGCCCTGCTTGGCTGAACCACCTGCAGAGTCACCCTCGACCAGATATAGTTCCGACAGTGCCGGATCTTTTTCCTGACAATCAGCCAGTTTACCTGGAAGACCGGCAATATCCAGCGCACTCTTACGACGTGTCATTTCACGCGCTTTACGTGCTGCATCACGGGCACGCGCTGCATCAATAATCTTGCCGGCAATAGCTTTCGCTGCTTGCGGATTTTCCAGCAAGTACTCAGAGAATGACTTATTCATGGCCTGTTCAACCGCAGTCTTCACTTCACTTGACACCAGTTTTTCTTTGGTTTGTGAAGAGAATTTTGGATCAGGTACTTTGACTGACACGATGGCAGTCAGGCCTTCACGCGCATCATCACCCGAGACTACCACTTTTTCCTTTTTCAGGATATTTTCGCTGTCCATGTAGTTATTTAAACCACGGGTCAAAGCAGCACGGAAACCAGCCAGATGTGTACCGCCATCCTTTTGCGGGATGTTATTGGTAAAGCAGCGCACGTTTTCCTGATAAGAATCATTCCACTGCAATGCTACTTCCACACCAATGCCATTTTCAGCCTGTGTGGTGAAATGGAAGATATCATTCAGGTGTGTTTTGCCTTCGTTAATATATTTAACGAATTCGGACAGGCCACCCTCATAGTCATAAACATTTTCAAGATTCACGCGCTCATCGCGAAGCACAATGCGTACGCCAGCATTCAGGAAGGACAGTTCACGCAAACGACGCGCTAAAATATCAACATTGAAAATGGTCTGGCTAAAGGTTTCTGCACTTGGCCAGAAACGAACGGTAGTACCCGATTGATCTGTTGTGCCTGTTTCGCGTAATTTATAAACAGGATCACCATGACGGTATTCTTGTTCATAGGCTTTTCCGGCACGGCTGATATTCAGTAGTAATTTTTCAGACAGTGCGTTGACTACGGAAACACCCACACCATGCAGACCGCCAGAGACCTTATAACTGTTATCGTCGAACTTACCACCGGCATGCAGAATCGTTAAAATTACTTCTGCTGCAGACACACCTTCTTCAGGGTGAATATCGGTCGGAATACCACGGCCATTATCAGAAACTGAAACCGATTCATCTTCATGGATGGTGACTATAATTTCATCACAGTGGCCCGCCAAGGCTTCGTCAATCGAGTTGTCGACTACTTCGAACACCATGTGGTGCAGGCCTGTACCATCATCTGTGTCACCAATATACATGCCCGGACGCTTACGGACTGCGTCTAAACCACGTAATACCTTGATGCTAGAGGAATCATAAGCCTTTTCAATGGTTTGTTCTGTTTGAGAAGCAGCTTGATCTTCTGAACTCATGGTTTCTCCCTAGTGAAAAATAGGTCTATCCAAAGATGGGTAAAACTCAAAAAATATTATTGCACAACTTGAACAGTACCGTTTTCAACACTGAATAACTGATATGAGATAGACAAATCATGTAAGTGCTTCTGTACTGCTTCATGGTCTAAGGTGGTAATAAAAACTTGACTACCAAGTTGGCTCAATCGCTCAATTAAACGTTGTTGTGCGGTTAAATCTAATTCTGCTGTCACATCATCTAATAATACCACAGTTTCCTTATTACAAGAATGTAGCATTGTGATTTGCGACAGTTTTAATGCGATCATCAGCAGCTTTTTCTGCCCGCGCGACAGGATTACATCTGCGTCCCCCATCGGGGTCTTTAAACGCAAATCTGCGCGATGTGGACCATATTCGGTATAGCGTCGCTCGCAGTCTTTTTCATGATGATTGGTCAGGTCATTCAACAGACCGCTTTCACTATGGAAGCCTGGACTGTATTCCAGACTGACCTGTACGTCAGGTAACAACTGTTTCAGATCATCTTCAAAAAATGGCTTCCATTGTTCTACGATCCCGACACGCTGCGAATGCAGGATTTCTCCATATTCACTCAGCATCTGGTTCCACGGTTCCAGATCGGAAAGACTGAGAAAGCGTTTGCTTTTGAGCAGGCTGTTCCGCTGTTTCAGTGCACGTGAATAATATTGCCAGGCATGATAAAATTCCGGTTCCACGTGGAACATCAACCAGTCCAGCAATTGACGCCGTGGTTTGGCACCATGATCAATAATATCGGTACTTTGCGGATCAATCAGCTGCAAGGGTAGCAGTTTGGCCAGCTGACCCTGAGTCGCGACCAGATCACCATTGACCTTAATCAACTGCTCCCCGCCAGCCATTTTTTGCATGCCTATTTTTTCAGTCGCGGACTGTGCAAACACAATCGCATCCTGTGCGCCATGCTGGATATAATTTTTGGGAATATGGGTACGGAAGGAACGTCCGGCAGCCAGTAAATGAATCGCCTCTAAAATCGAGGTTTTACCTGAACCATTTTGGCCATAAAAAACATTAAACGGCTGCAATCCGTGGAGAGCAACCGTCTTTAAATTCCGTACACGCTCAATATGTAAACGCGTAATATGCATAGCTTATCTGAGTATCAAAAAGCCGCGGCTTAAACACGCATCGGCATGACAACATAGACTTGATCTGTATGTGCCGGGTCCTGTACCAAGACAGACTGGTTCGCTTCAGTCATGGTCATCGACACATCATCGCCATCCAGCACCCCGAGCACTTCAATCAGATACTGCGCATTAAATGACATTTCTAGCGGGGAATCTGAATATTGAATTGCCAGGTCTTCAATTGCTTCATCCTGCTCCGGGTTATTGGCGCGAAGCTGCAAGGAATCGGCATTGAAGTTCAGAAACACACCGCGAAGTTTTTCATTACTTAAAATCGCCACACGTTGCAAAGACTGCTTGAACACGTCATGTGCGATCATCACCACTTTGTCGCCACCACGTGGAATTACACGGCGGTAGTCCGGGAACTTACCATCAATCAGTTTAGTCGTGAAACGTACGGTAATATCCGCCTGTTCCTTGTCACGGCTTGGCATGGTAATGGTCACATTGAGCAGTTCACGGCCAATCAATAAAGATAATTGCTCATCTTCAACGCTCAGCAGACGCTGTAATTCTGCAACGGCTTTACGTGGCACAATCGCCTGAATCGGCTGGGTTGCTGTAGATTGTGCTGTCGTTTCACACAGTGCCAGACGGTGACCATCGGTAGTCACTGCACGAAGCTGATTGGCATCAATTTCCAGCAAGGTACCGGTCAGGTAAAAACGCACATCCTGAACCGCCATGGCAAAAGCAGTTTTTTCAAACAGGCGTTTCAGTTCACGCTGTGTCACTGTCACTTGCGTGCCTTGCGTGTTTTCAGTATTTAGTAATGGATAATCATCAGCAGGCAAGGTACCCAGTACAAAACGGCTGTTACCTGATTTAAGAATGCAGCGCTGGTCTTCAGTAATATGCAAATCGATCAATGCCGCTGAAGGAAGTGACTTACAGATATCAATCAGTTTACGTGCAGGAACTGTGGTCTCACCTTCCTGCAGACAGGCACCTTCAGCCAGCGCCGTACTCGCCACCAGCTCAACCTCCAGATCCGAACCGGTTACGGTCAATGCTTGTGCGGTCACCTGAATTTTCAGATTAGACAGGATATTCAAGGTATGGCGACGTTCAACCGCTCCTACGACATGTGAGAGAACATTCAGTAAGCTTTCTTTCGCGATTTTTAAACGCACGGTGCATTCCTCTAAAGCTGAAGATTAATATAGAAAAAGTGATTTTTTGACGGTTTACTATGCGGCAAAAGCAGCCGCATAGCAAGAATAGAATTTGAGCGTTTTCGGTCAACTTTGCAACAGACGTTGCAGGTTTTTATAGTCTTCGTTAAAGATCGGATCTTCTTCGCGCAGGCTCTGTACTTTCTCGCAGGCATGCATCACGGTACTGTGATCACGCCCCCCAAAAGCCATGCCAATTTCCGGAAAACTGTCGCCGGTGAGTTCACGGGCCAAGCCCATCGCCAGCTGACGGGGGCGGGCATAAATCCGGGTACGTTTTGGACCAACAATCTCTTTTAACGGAATACGGAAATATTCACTGACCACACGCTGAATGTTTTCAGTACTGATGGTACGCGCTCGAATCGCCAGCACATCTTTCAAAGATTCACGCACTACATCCAGATCAATCGGCGTGCCTTTGAAACGTGAAATCGCCACCACTTTATTCAGCGCACCTTCAAGCTCACGTACATTGGCCACGACCTGCTGAGCAATAAACAGCGCACAGTTACGTGGTAAATCCACTCCGGTGTTTTCTGCTTTTTTCAGCAAAATTTCAATCCGGGTTTCAATATCCGGTGGTTCAACACCTACCGATAAGCCCCAGGAAAAACGTGAAACCAGACGTGGATCCAGTTCGGTCAGCTCTTTAGGATAACGATCCGAGGTCAGGATAATCTGCTTGGACTCGTCCAGCAGTGCGTTAAAAGTATAGAAAAACTCCACCAGACTGGCTTCTTTACCCGCCAGCAGATGGATATCATCAACCAGTAACAGATCCAGAGAGCGGCAGTTCTTTTTAAACTCTTCAACCTTGCCCTGCTGCAAAGAGCTGACAAAATCCTGCACAAAACTTTCTGCGGTCATGTACATGACCCGGGCATTCGGTTTGGCCTGCAACAGTGCATTGCCGACTGCCTGCATCAAATGGGTTTTACCCAGACCGGTCGGACCATATAAAAATAAGGGGTTATGCTGGGAAGCACCCAGCTGGGTCAGTACCTTACGACAGGTTTCTGCTGCCATCTGGTTAGAACGACCTTCCACAAACAGCGAAAAGGTGAATAAGGGGTTCAACTGACGTTTACGGCTATTTTTGCCTGAATCTTCTTTTTCTTTCTTGGGACGCGGGGATGGCGCGACAACAGGTGCGGATTCTAGTGCAGCAGTCGTGGTGGCCGGCTGTTCACTCGCAGACAGGATTGCCCCCGGGCGAGAATCTACCAGAATTTCAACTTTACGCACACGACCTTCAGACAGCTGTTCTGCCAGAATTGAAATCAGTTCCAGATGATGTTCCTGAATGTAGCGCGTCCAGTAAGGATTCGGTGCATAAAGACGCAAGGTATCCTCCAGCTCTTCTGCAACCAATGGCCGAATCCACATGGTAAAGACATTTCCAGAGAGCTCTTGTCGCAGGCGATTTAAGCAGTCCGTCCAAAGCATGTGAATCCCCTATTCATTCCATTGTTCATTCGAAAAAAAGCTGCCCGCGACCAAAAGCGGGTCGCCATTCTAACCAAGTTATCCACATCTGTCATGGCAATTTCCACAAAAATTGTGCAAAAAGAAATCAAGGTGCATAAATTTAAATTTAAAACCCGGTGTGGATAAGTTTATCCGCAAGCTGTGGATAAAATATATCACAAAGTTATCCACAAAGTATAAAATTAATAACAACAGTTTTATCCACAACATAACTCAATGTTTATATAAATAAAAAATAGCTTATCCATAGAAAAAGTGCTCCCTAATAGTAATAAATTTAAATTTATAAATTTGAATTTACTTATAAGATCGCGAGTTTTTGTGGATAACTCATAAAGCATTAAATTTAAATTCAAAACTCGGAGTTCAAATTTAAACTCTGGATAACATGTGGATAACTTTGTTGATAGAGTTGTTTATAACTTATATTTATTTAAATAACAATAACTTGATTTGTGGTTAACTCAAATCGAGATAGTGTTATCCAGTTCTGCATAAAAAATACACCTTCTCTCTTTTTTGCTGTTATTTGAAAAGAAAAGTGCTTTTGCATTGACAGCTCAAGCAATGAGCACTAAAATCGCGGACCTTCACAGAAAGATCATTTTTTGGAGTTTCAATATGAAACGTACATTCCAACCGTCTGAATTAAAGCGTAAGCGTGTTCATGGTTTCCGTGCTCGTATGGCTACTAAAGCTGGTCGTCAAGTATTAGCTCGCCGTCGTGCAAAAGGTCGTCATAGCTTAACTGTTTAATCAGTTACGCTAAGACGATTTTGGGTGTTATGACAAAACTTTATAGTTTTGGCACAGAGTTGCGATTACGCTGTGCTGCCGATTATAAAGGTGTCTTTGATGGTGCGCTTTTTAAAGTGCATCAACCCCATTTCTTATTTCTTGCAAAACATTCCGAACTGCCAAATAGCCGTTTGGGTTTAGTTGTTGCCAAGAAGAAAGTGCGACGCGCACACGAAAGAAATAGAGTAAAACGACTTGCTCGCGAAAGTTTTCGCCTGCATCAACAGCAATTAGATGACTTAGATATTGTAATCATGCCGAAAATTGGTATTGAGACAGTACCTAATGCAGAATTGCACCAGCAATTACAATTTGCCTGGCAAAAACTTAACCGTCTTGCCAAAAAGCATTCAAAAATAGCCCCCTTCCCACAAAAGTAGAGTTGGCCAATGGTACGTTTACTGCATTGGTTGATCCGTTTCTATCAGATTGCGATTAGTCCTCTTCTTGGACCGCGCTGTCGTTATATTCCAACTTGTTCTCAATATTCCTTGGAAGCAGTCCAGATGCATGGCGCTGGGCGTGGAGTGTGGCTGGCTACTAAACGTATTTGCCGTTGTCATCCGTGGGGGGGCTCGGGATATGATCCTGTTCCCTCAAAAGCGATTCGTTTTATTTCATTTCAGCAAATAGATTCTCAAACGCTTCACGTTGCTGTACCCTTTCGTGATCGTTTATTGAACCAAAATCACTCTCACCACTTGGGGTAATACATATGCAACAATGGGCCAGGATTGCAATTCTCGGAGCCATGTTTGTTGTCGCATATTTGCTCATTTTGGCGTGGCAAAAAGATTATGGAAATGCTGAAACAAAACCGCAGCAGGAAACTGCTGTTGTTTCGCATGACGTATCTGCAGATTTGCCAAATGGTCAGACGGCTACAGTTGCCTCTGATCTGCCACAAGCAAATGTGCCAGCGCAGCAAGCCACGGATGCCACAGCACCTGTAAGTCAGCAGCTTATTTCAGTACAAACTGACCTTTATCATCTTTGGATTAATCCCAAGGGTGGTGATATTGTTCGTGTTGAATTACTCAATCATGACAAGAACAAAGACAGCGATGAACCTTTCGTCATGCTGGAAAGCGATGCGAAACGGACCTATGTCGCCCAGTCTGGCCTGATCGGTCTGAATGGACCGGACAGCAGCCGTAACGGCCGTCCAACCTATGAAATGGAAAAAACCGCTTATACTCTGGCAGATGCAAAGACAGTCAAGAGCAAAGACGGTAAAAACCTGAAAGTCTTGTCTGTACCGCTGGTGTTTAAAACCGCTGATGGTGTCGAGATCATCAAGACCTTCAATTTCACTGAAGGTGAATATCCGGTCGTGGTAAACCATAAAGTGGTTAACCGCAGTGGCCAGACCTGGCAAGGTCAGATGTTCGGTCAGATCAAACGGGATAACTCGGAAGATCCGGGTAAATCCGATCAGGGTATCTTCACGCTGGGAACATTCCTGGGCGGTGCATGGGGTACTCCGGACGAGCAGTATAACAAACTTAAATTCGACAACTTTGTTGAAGAGAAAGTCAGTACTGAAGCCAAAGGCGGCTGGGTGGCAATGGTGCAGCATTACTTTGTGAGTGCATGGGTACCAGGTCATCTGAAGTTGACTCAAGGCGATGGTGAAGCCTATAGCGCCAAGCTTGAATCACGCAAATCAACCGATAACATGAACATCATCGGTTTTACTTCACCGACTTTCAATGTGCCTGCAGGTACCGTGGCTGAAGTAGATGCGACTTTCTATTCAGGTCCAAAAATCCAGTCAGAACTGAAAGATTTGGCTCCAGGTTTAAACCAGACCGTTGATTATGGCTGGTTATGGCCAATTGCAAAATTGCTGTTCGTGGGTCTTGAATTCTTCCATGGCTTGGTAGGTAACTGGGGGTGGGCAATTATTCTGTTGACCGTTCTGGTGAAACTGATCCTGTGGCCATTGTCGTCGAAGAGCTATCGCTCGATGGCGAAAATGCGCTTGATTGCCCCGGAAATGCAGCGCATGAAAGAAGAATTCGGTGAAGACCGGATGCGCTTCTCTCAAGAAATGATGGCATTGTACAAACGTGAACAGGTCAATCCGCTTGCGGGCTGTTTACCGCTATTATTGCAAATGCCAATCTTCCTGGCCTTGTACTGGGTATTGATGGAATCGGTTGAACTGCGTCATGCCCCATGGATTCTGTGGATTCAGGATTTATCTTCAATGGATCCTTGGTTCATCCTGCCATTGCTGATGGGCTTGACCATGTATATCCAGCAGTCGTTAAATCCGCAGCCGACCGATCCAATGCAGGCGAAAGTCTTCAAGTTTATGCCGATTATCTTTACGGTATTCTTGTTATTCTTCCCGGCAGGCTTGGTTTTATACTGGATCGTCAACAACTTGATCACGATTCTGCAACAAACTTTGATTAACAAGTCTGTTGCCAAAGATCGTGCTAAACGTGATGAGGCCACTCCAGTCAACTAAGTTGTACGGATAGGCTGAATAAATCCGCTTAAGATGGTAATCTTAGGCGGATTTTTTTTGGCTGTACTTTTGAGTCTTTGCAGGTGAATTTTATGCTCAACCGAACCACAACTATTGCTGCGATTGCAACTCCACCAGGACGTGGCGGCGTTGGGGTGATTCGCCTGTCTGGTCCAAAATCCTATGAGATTGCCCAGCAACTGACCCAAAAAGCGCTGCCTAAAGCGCGTTTTGCCGGTTTCCGCCAGTTCTATGATGCAGCCGGTGAGGTCATGGATGAAGGACTGGTCATCTGTTTTCCGAATCCAAACTCATTTACCGGTGAAGATGTGGTGGAACTGCAAGGTCATGGCGGGCCGGTAATTCAGAATGCCCTGCTCGGCCGTTTGCTTGAGCTGGGCGCTACTGCGGCCAAAGCGGGTGAGTTTTCCATGCGTGCTTTTGAGAATGGCAAGCTGGATCTGGTGCAGGCCGAGGCGATTGCCGACCTGATTGATGCAAGCTCGCAAGCAGCCGCCCGTTCTGCGGTACGTTCTTTGCAAGGCGCGTTTTCGACCAAAGTCAATGCAGTGCTTGAGCAGCTGATTCACCTGCGTTTGCATGTGGAAGCCGCGATTGATTTCCCGGAAGAAGAAATTGATTTTCTGGCGGATGGCAAGATTTTAAATCTGCTGGATGGCGTATCCAGTGCAGTCACTCAAGTACAGCAATCTGCACGTCAAGGTCAGTTATTACGTGAAGGCTTGCAAGTCGTAATTGCAGGTAAACCGAATGCCGGTAAATCCTCTCTGCTGAATGCGCTGGCCGGAATTGAACGTGCGATTGTGACCGATATTGCCGGTACCACACGTGATGTCTTGCATGAAAAAATTACCTTAAATGGTCTGCCAATTACCCTCACCGATACCGCAGGTTTGCGTGAAACCGGCGATATTGTTGAAAAAGAAGGAATCCGCCGCGCGATTAAAGAAATTGAACAGGCTGATTTATTACTACTGGTCTATGATTTAAGCCAGGGGGAAGATCCGCTGCAACTTGCTCAGGAATATTTTGCCGAATATATCGAACCGAAACGTTTGATGCTGATTGGCAATAAATGCGACCTGACCGGTACTAAAGCCAAGATTGGGGATTTAAATGGCTTTCGCCATATCACCGTCTCCGCCAAACAGGAAACCGGCGTTCAGGCGCTCATAGAAGCGATTACAGCGCATGCAGGCTTCCAGCCTGAGGAAGACACCTTTATTGCCCGTACCCGTCATTTAGACGCAATGAAGCGCACTCAAATGTACTTGGCTGAAGCGCGTGAACAGCTGGTGGTGTATAACGCGGGGGAACTGGTGGCAGAGTCCTTGCGTCTGGCACAAAATGCCTTGGGCGAAATCACGGGTGATTTTAGTGCCGATGATCTGCTGGGCAAGATCTTCGGATCGTTCTGTATTGGTAAATAATTATTTAAAAAATCCCTCAATTGAGGGATTTTTTTAGGCAGCTACAGGGGCTTTTTGATAAGTCCACCACAGTGCAGAACACAACAGACTGATCGCGATACAAAAGCTGATTACGGCGAAATCCAGCCCCCAGTGATCGGCCAGATAACCCACAGCAATAATGGGCACAATGGTGCCCAGATAGGCAATAAACAGATAGGTCGACATGACGGCTGCACGGTTGTTCATGCTGGTGATTTGGTGAATCATTGCAAAAGCCCCCATCAGGGCAAAACCATGGCCGATTCCAAAGCAAAGATCACTGATAAAAAAAAGCAGGCTGATTTTTGCGTACATACAGAGCGCCAGAATTATCATGCTTAAACCCATCATCATCAGGCCAATATTCAGACATTTTGAAGCTGCGACCGTTTTGGCCATCATCTGCACGATCACCGAGACCACCAGAATACTGGTAATGGCCAGGCCACTGACCAGAGGACCATGCCAAGGTAAAATATTGCGGACAAAGGAGGGGGACAGAGAAGCAAACAGGCTAAAGGCAGCAAAAGCACTAAAAGCCGTTACTGCAATAATCATAAACACCAGATGAAACTTTGCTTCAGGTCGTTGCAGTTTGGGTGCCATACTAAAGGGCTGCAGCTCAACCTTGGGCACCTTGATCCAGAACAGACCAAACAGACAGAACATAGCGCCCAGAATAACCGGTAAATATGGCATCACCAAAGGTGCAGCGGAAAACTGTGCAATCACTCCCCCGACCAGAGGTCCCAAACCAAACCCCATTGCGGTAATGATTGAAATCAGTTGCGGTGCTGTATGTTTATGGCTTTCTGGAATGGTATACAGCAAACCCATCATGGCAGAAGTAGTCATCAGGCCTGAGGCAATCCCAATAATAAAACGGCCAATCGATAGTATGAGTGCATTCTGGGCAAAGACCGAAACAATAAGTCCCAGTGTGATCAGTGCCAGACCAATTTGCAGGGTGCGTAAAAATCCGATGCTATTGCTGGTCCTGCCCAAAAATAACAGGGTCGAGAGACAGCCCAACATATAGGCAACAAAAATGTAGGTAATCTGACTGGGCAGTAAATGCCAGAGTTGCTGATAGATGGGATAAAGAGGGCTCGCCAAAGCTGTGCCAAGCGTTCCCATCATTAAAGCCAGGCTAACCATCAAGAACGGTCGCCAGCTGGTCGTTATTGTCATGAAAATGCCATTTTAGTATTCATCCTTGGCCAATCCATGTCAGGGCATAGCGAGGAATATAGAAAGTGTCTGCAGTTTAGAATGGATAGAGAAAAATGGTCAAGGCTGAATTGCCCAGATCTTTGGTGGAAATAATTTAAATCATAATTTAATAATAAAATACAAATACTTATTTGTTTTTATTCTGGTTTTGATGTGGTTGAATTAAATGTAATTCTTCTTTTTTGTTCCACGTGAAACATCGCAAGAGCATTTAAGCCAGAATACGCAGTAACATAAATGCTTGAGAAATTTAAAAGCAGAGCGACTAGAATCGAAGCACATTTTTATCTAATTCATGTAGAACATTCATGTTAAAAAAAATACTGATCATGAGTTTAAGTGCCTTCGTTTCAAGCTTTGCATTCGCCAATATTGATACGGTGAAAACGAATTTGGCCAAAAACAGTCCTAACTTAAAAATTGAAAATATTCAGACCACAGAAATGCAAGGCATTTATAGCGGCTCCATGCAGGGCCAGGTGGTTTATCTGAATGAAGATGCCAAGCATGTAATTGCCGGCCCGATGCTGCGGATTCAGGATCAGCATAATTTGACCCGCGATTTAATGCTAAAACAAAATAGTATCGACTGGAAAAAATTACCGCTTCAGGATGCACTGAAAAGTGTAAGAGGTACGGGTAAACGTCAGATTGCGATCTTTTCTGACCCAAATTGCCCGTATTGCAAAAAACTTGAACTAGAGCTGAAAAAACTCAATGATGTAACCATTTATACTTTTATCCTGCCATTAAAATCGCAATCTGTGGCTCCTTCAAAACAGGTGTACTGCGAGTCCAATCCAGCCCAGGCTTGGGAAGATTTGATTGCTAAAGGAATTCAGCCGGGTTCTAAAAAAGGCTGTACCAATCCGATTGAGCGTAATAACAAACTGGCGCAATCTTTAGGTGTGAATGGAACACCAGCGATTATATTTTCAAATGGTTTTAAGGTGATGGGTGCCTATCCGGCAGAACAGATTGAACAGATCTTTAAAGAATTCGAGCTATAATATCCAATCAGGTGATCCGTTATGCAATATAAAAAAAGCACCTGATCAGGTGCTTTTTTTTATATGCCGGCAATCAAGCCTGGCCTAACCGGAATAGCAAATTGCTTTAGACGGTATGGCGTTTGTTGATCATATTATAAATAAACAGAATAATCACTGCACCAATCACCGAAGCGATCAGACCGGCAGCTGAGTCCGCAGAATACAAACCCAGCATACGGCCAGCAAAAGTTGCCAACAAGGAGCCTGCTATACCTAGCAAGGTCGTCATAATAAAACCTGCCTTATCGTTACCGGGATGAATGGCACGAGCAATCAGACCTGCTATAAAACCGATGACAATAGCCATAATAATTGTCCACATATGCATACTCCTTCTTGTCATGTCTTTGTTTTACATCGTTCACTCATATTATTGAAATAAAGTCGGGTGGATAAAAAGTTGAATCCTGAAACGGGCTGTTGTGTTTTTGTTCCCTGTGTTACTGAAATTATTCAAGAAATAAAAAAAAGTGGCACAAGGCCACTTTCTAAACAGTGCTTATCGATTTAACCCAATCTTAAAGACCGATTTCACCAATAAAAGGAATATGACGGTATTTCTGATCATAATCCAGGCCATAACCGACAATAAACTTGTCTTCAACTTCAAAGCCCAAAAATTTCACCTCAAGTTCAATCTCGCGACGTGAAGGTTTGCTTACCAACGTACATAACTGAATAGAATTAGGTTTACGGGTCTGCAGGATTTCCAGTACTTTGCTCAAGGTATTGCCCGAGTCGATAATATCTTCAACGACCAGTACATCTTTACCATGAATTTCACCGTCCAGATCTTTCAGGATTTTAACATCGCGGCTTGATACCGTACCGCCCGCGTAGCTGGATACAGTCATGAAGTCGAGTTCATGCGGCTTGTTAATGGCACGACATAAGTCAGCCATAAAAATCACTGAACCGCGTAATAAACCGATGAGCACAAGTTCTTTGTCACTATTGGCATAGTGTGCATCGATTTGAGCACCAAGCTCTTTGACTTTAGCTTGAATTTCTTCAGCGGAAATCATTACGCTCATTTGAACGGTCATGGGTAGATACCTAAAAAGTAAAAATAGCAAAATAAAAAAGGTGTTGACCTGCAACACCTGAATTGCGGTAATTTTAATACATCCTTAGCTGAGATGCACCTGTTTTACCTGCGGTAAATGTAATCATTTTTTTGGCTGCCGGGAGTCTCGTTTCAGTGCAAAAGCACAGAGAGCAACGATTGCAGTCAAAATGATCCGGCGCTGACGCGGTTTATTGGGCTTTGACATAGACAGCTTGTCCAGCAACATAAGTAGCTGCAATATTACGGTCATCCCCCAGCATGGTCAGTGCAAAAAAGGTATCTTCAATATTCCTCGCCTTGCTCTGCCGCAGTGTTTGTAAGGCAGTCGCATTCAGATCCAGAACCACAAAGTCTGCCTCTTTGCCAATGTTGAAGTTACCCAGCCGGTCATCCAGACTTAAAGCTCTAGCACCACCTAAAGTGGCATGATACAGCGATTCAAAAGCTGATAGTTTTTCTCCCTGCAGCTGTTGAACTTTATACGCTTCATTCAGGGTTTGCAGCTGGTTAAAGGATGTTCCTGCTCCAATATCTGTACCTAAACCGACTTTAACTCCTTTACTCCAGGCTTTCTTCAGGGGAAATAAACCACTGCCAAGGAACAGGTTGGAGGTTGGACAGAAAGCAATCGCAGAGTCGGTCTGCTGCATACAGTCCCACTCCCCCTCTTCCAGATGTACGCAATGTGCGAAGATGGATTTGCTGCCGGTTAAACCATAATGATGGTAAACATCCAGATAACCTTCATGTTCTGGAAAGAGCTCTTTTACCCAGGCAATTTCGTTTTTATTTTCACTGAGATGGGTATGTACATACACGTCCGGATATTCACTTTTGAGCTGGCCGGCTTTTTGCAGTTGTTCAGGTGTTGAGGTCGGAGCAAAGCGCGGTGTGATGGCATACAGGTTTCGTCCTTTACCGTGCCATTTCTCGATCAGGGCTTTAGACTCAGAATAAGCCCTGTCTGCAGTGTCCATCAGGGCATCTGGCGCATGACGATCCATCAGAACTTTACCTGCAATCAGGCGCATATTGCGCGTGGTCGCCGCATTGAACAAAGCATCTACAGATTCAGGATGCACAGTACAAAAGACTAATGCCGTCGTAGTGCCATTTTTAAGCAATTCCTGCACGAAAAATTCGGCAATTTTTTCGCTATAGGATGAATCCTGGAACTGGATTTCAGTGGGAAAAGTATAGGTATTTAACCATTCCAGCAGCTGTTCACCATAAGCCCCGACCATTTCAGTTTGCGGGAAATGGATGTGGGTATCAATCATGCCGGGAATAATGAGCTGTTCAGGATAGTGGGTCACCGTTAGCCCTGCAGCAAGTTGATGCTGTCCTTCCTGCCAGGAGCCAAACCACTGGATTTTTCCATTTTTTATGATGAGTAAACCATCTTCTACATATCGCACTTGGTCGTGTATATCACGTGCTTGGGCAACTGTATTCTGAATGTCGAGGAAGCGACCACGGATCGCTGTCGTTGCAATTACAGAAGACATTTTAAACCTACGCTTTTTGATTTTTTCGATTGATTGTAGCTGAAAAAATTGCCATGTTTGTATGAACATTCATATTTAAAGGGTGATCTTAATTTGCCATGACCTCCCAAAATGCTCTTGATCAATTTTATTAGAGTGTGCGTGCGCAACCTGTATGGATGAAAATTTTGCAGACATTGGCTCTGTTGCATCCCCATACCTATATCGCAGCAGATGATTACCTCATGTGATCTGGGCGCATTTACATGGCTGGGAATATGAAATGAATCATACTGAGGTCGACGTGATTTTCTTTGCTCCCAATGAGCAGGTCCGTCCTTTAGCGTGGCAACTGGCAGATCAGCTAAAGAACTATTTTCTAGATATTATTTGGGATGTGACCAATCAAGCTTTTGTACATGAGTGGTACCAGAGCGATCAAAATAAAAGGATTGCATCTTTGATTTCAATTGAACAGGTACTATCTCTTTGGCCAGAAACAGCCATAGCTTTGGCACTGCGCCTGCAAGATGATAATGCGTTAGAGTGGATCACCCCTTTCAGTTTGACCGATTTATTTGAGTTAAAGCTGCGTTGGAATCCAAATTTAGTCAGCTATGCCGTGTTCGATCAACGCATATTGAGCAAACAGTTTTTGCAAAAATGGACCAAATTATCCCTGATAGAACAATAAAAAAAGCCTGCTGATGCAGGCTTTTTAATGATTAATTTTACAGGGTGGTTTCGTTATGCTTCTTGCTATGTCGAATCGACAAGATTGCAGTGATAGTCAAGACAAGCACAATAAAGCTTAAGGAAATCCAGATCGGCATATGGAATACATCCAGCATCAGCATCTTAAAGCCGATAAAGACCAGAATGATCCCGAGACCATAAGGTAGATAATGCATTTTTGAGGCTGCACCTGAGAGCAGGAAGAACATGGCGCGCAGGCCTAAAATCGCCATCAGGTTTGCAGTGAGAACAATAAAGGGATCGGTAGTGACAGCAAAAATAGCTGGAATAGAATCGACGGCAAAGATCACATCAGAGGCTTCGACCAGAATCAGGACCAGGAACAACGGCGTTGCCCAGAGCAATCCGTTTTGACGTACAAAAAATTTGTCACCCTGAAGTTTCGGGGTAATGCGCATGTGTTTACGTAGCCATTTCAGGATGGCCATATCTTCAATATTACTGTCTTCTTCATGCTGACCGCGCAGAAACTTGAAGCCGGTATACACCAGGAACGCACCGAAGATATACAGAATCCAGGAGAACTCCTGTACAAACCAGGCACCAATAAAAATGAAGATGGTTCTGAGTATAATCGCACCCAGTACACCATATAACAGCAATTTACGTTGTAGTGCCGGTGGAATGGCAAAGGCGGCGAAGATCATCAGCCAGACAAAAACATTATCAATTGCCAGGGATTTTTCCAGCAGATAACCGGCAAAGTATTCCATGACCTTGGTATTGGCAATTGCCACACCTGCAGTCTGTTCCAGATACAGCCATAAACCGCCACCAAATAAGGTGGCGACACTGACCCACGCGATACTCCAGTAGGCCGCAGTGCGGACTTTTACTTCCTGGCCATGCTGATGCTTAAAGCCGATAAAATCGATCACCAGCATGACGGCGACAATTGCGAAAAAGACAAGATACAGCCAGAGCGTACCAATTGTTTCCATGTGAATTCTCCACATCGGACGACTGGCCATAAAAAACCTTGACCAGCTGCCAGATGAAAAACATCTATAACAACATGATCAAGGTCTTGCCTACATCTTGGTGTTTCACTTTTTTATATCAAGTGTGACCTAAAGATGCTCAGATACCGACTTTTTGCAAAGTGTAATGACGATATTCTGACACGTTCAAAAACTGAAATTTCATTCTTAAACGTTTGGAGGAGGCTACTCCCCTTGTTCAAACTCAATTCTGTTTGAGCGATTGCTCAATATGCAAGGAGCATGACAGATCTGACTGGAAATCACAATTTATTTTACAAAAAAGCAGCGTTTAATCAGCAGCTTTGGACAGAAAATCTGGACGTTTGACCAGATAGACACTGAGTAGAAATCCAAGCATTGCCAGCCCGGCCCCTACCCAGCCTATGCTGTCTAAACCGATCTTTCTGGTGATGATACCACCAAGTAAGGCACCTGCACCTATACCGACATTATATAGTCCTGAATAAATGGCCATGGCGACATCGGTAGCATCTGCCGCAAGATTCAGGGTTTTGGATTGTAAGGCCAAACTAAAGCCAATAATACTCAAGCCCCACAGCAAGGTTAATCCAGACAGTCCTGTGACCGTAGCAGAGAGTGGCAAGAGCAGTAACATTGAAATGGCCATACCCAAGCTAAAAGCAGGAATTGTCATTTTCGGGAATTGTGCAGCAAAGCGGCCAAACAGATATGAACCCAGAAAACCCGCTCCGCCATAGACCAGCAGTAAGGTCGTAGTCTGTTCAGAAGTAAATCCGGCGATATTCAGAGAAAATGGCTCAATATAGCTATAGGCGGTAAATTGCGCAGTAATCATCAGAATGGTCAAAGCAAAGACCAGCATCAGGCTTGGACGTCGGATCAGGACTTTTAGGCTGCTCAAGGAGCCTGAATTTACACTGGGCAGAAGTGGCAAGGCTTTAGCCAGAATCAGACAAATAATAAGTGCAGCACAGGCAATCAGGGCAAAACTGTTACGCCAGCCATATGCTTCACCAATCATCCGGCCAAATGGAATGCCCAGTACCATAGCCATGGCTGTTCCTGTGGCCAGCAAGCCCAATGCCTGAAATTCTTTGCCTTTAGGTGCCACCCGAACCGCGAGTGAGGCAGTAATCGACCAGAATAAGGCATGTGCAATGGCAATCCCGACCCGGCTAACTAGTAGTACACTAAAACTCCAGGCAAAATAAGACAGGACATGACTCAAAATAAATACTGCAAAGACCAGCATCAGCAAAAAACGCCGTTCTACGGTTTTAGTGAGTAGCATGATCGGAAGTGAGAGTAATGCCACGACCCAGGCATAAATAGTGAGCATGATGCCGACCTGGGTCGCAGACATGGCAAAGCTATGGCCGATTCCGCTCAGTAAGGCCACAGGAATAAATTCAGTCGTATTAAAAATAAAAGCTGCACAGGCTAAGGCAATTACCCCAATCCATTGCTGGGTGACAGAAGAAGCAGAAGCTGAATCAGACATAAGGGATTGCCTGTAAAAAGATGCAGTATTCTAATCCTGTCTCTTAATCAGGAAGTAGATAAAAATTAAAATTCAAGAAAGAAAAAAAATGTAGAAAAAACTGTGATGATTTAAGCGAGATTATCCCTGCAATTAAGACAGCAATAAAACCTGATAGAGGGCAGGAAAATTTAAAATAAATAAGGGAGTGAAATAAAAAATTTCATCACCTATTAAAAACTTAACAATAATTCATATTGTTAATTCAGCAAGATGTTTTAAATTGAAAGAACCAGCAATTTTACACAGGATCAGCTTTCAGTATGGATATTCAACATCAGGATTCAAAACGCGGCGGTGTATTTTTTATGGAAGAAAATGGTCGACGTCTGGCCGAAATTACCTATCAGTGGCATGATGCGTCAACCATTGTGGCCGATCATACCTGGGTAGACAATTCCTTGCGCGGTCAGGGGATTGCACGCAAAATGCTGGACGTGCTGGTGGATTTTGCCCGCCAGAAACAGTTAAAAATTATTCCGCAATGTTCCTATGTGGATGTCATGTTTAAACGTGATTCTAGTCTGGCCGATGTCGCAGCAACGGCTATTTGACTATCCAGGGAGAATTTTCAAAAGATCGGCCTAGTTTTTCTTTTAAAACAGGCAGAACTACACCCTGTAACAGGGTATATATACCAAAGCCTGCCATCATACCGGTCATGGCCCAAAAAATTTCTTCAAATTGTTGCAGCATCAACAAAATTGCCATAATCAGCAGATAACTGGCATGGAAATAAATGTGATGACCGACAAATTGTAAAATGGTCCAGCTGATAAAAATCGAACTGATGAGCAGATTGGTTTGAGTACTGAAGGCCAAATTATTTAAAGTGATCATCAGGGCAAAACACCCACATAGTAAGCCGAGGGTTAAGATCAGATCTTTTAACATCAGGCTGTGTCCTTATGTTTATGGTAGGTGTATGAAAATATTCGTTTAATAATTTAGAGGCTATTGTTAAAAGTTCAAATCTAAAATGCAAACAGAAATGCTTGTAAGCAAAAACGGATATTTGCTTAAAAAATAGTCGACTTAAGGTAAAATAATTGATTAAACTGCAGTTTTAATTCCTCCTCTGAGTAAGACGCATGATGCTACAACTTTGCTATGCCAGTGAACGGATAGAATCTGAACAAGAGTTGTTACAAGAGTTGAGCGATATTTTGGCGACTGCCCGGAATTTTAATCAACAGCATCAAATTCATGGCGTTTTATATTATTCCCATGGCAAGTTTTTCCAATGTCTGGAAGGCCAGACTGAAATAGTGGAAAGCTTATTTCTGCGCATTTCTCGAGATGCCCGCCATCACAATGTCCTGCGTTTTGAAGATGCGTTTGTAGAACAGTCCCATTTCTCGGAATGGTCAATGAAATATGTGCATAAACATAGTGAAATTTCTTCTTTATTTTCACGTTTAGGTTTCAAGCAGTTTGAACCGCATGCTTTACAGCAGTCAGGAATTTCTGAATTTTTGAAAGTGCTGTATCGTCTGGAGGAAAATCAGGCCAGTCTGGCATCACCCAAAGGTTATAAGCAACGCGGGTATGTCCCCTACTTCTGATCTATTGATCGATTGATTTGTAGATAAAAGTAGAAAATAAAAAAGTCCGCATGGCGGACTTTTTTAATCTGACAGGTATCAGTTCATGTCAATCATGACTTTTAATGCCTTTTCATCAGCTGCATGTTTAAATACATCATAGGCTTTTTCAAAATCGGCAAATTTAAAATGATGGGTTGCCAGTTTTTCCAGTGGCAGTTTGCCGGAACAGCAGGTTTTAAGCAGCATACCGGTTGTATTGGCATTGACTAGACCTGTAGTAATCGTCAGGTTTTTAATCCAGAGTTTGTTCAGTTCAAAGCTGACAGGTTTGCCGTGCACGCCGACGTTGGCGACATGTCCACCCTCTTTGACGATATGTTGACAAATATTCCAGGTAGGTTCTATCCCTACTGCTTCAATGGCACAGTCCACACCGCGCCCATCAGTAATCTCTAAAATTTTCTGGATGGCATCTTCCTTGGCGGAGTTGACAGTATGAGTCGCCCCTATAGTTTTGGAAAATTCCAGCCGGTTATCATCCGTATCCACCATAATAATATTGGCAGGTGAGTAGAATTGTGCAGTCAACAGGCAACTCATGCCAATTGGCCCTGCGCCGACCACAGCGACATTGTCACCGGGTTTGACATCGCCATATTGCACCCCAATTTCATGGGAAGTAGGCAAAATATCTGAGAGAAACACGGCCACGTCTTGATCCAGGCCTTCAGGTAAATGATAAAGTGAAGTGTCGGCAAAGGGAGTACGCACATATTCGGCATGAGTGCCGTCAATCATATAACCCATGATCCAGCCGCCGTCATTGCGACAATGGGCATACAGCTGTTTCTGGCAGTTTTCACAGGTTCCACAGCGGCTGACACAGGAGATAATGACCCGGTCACCCTTTTTGAAGTTCTTGACTGCCGCACCGACTTCTTCCACTATGCCAATGCCTTCATGGCCCAGAATCCGGCCATTAAAACTACCTTCTTTTCGTACGGCTTCCTGCTCAATTTCCGGGTTTTTACCTTTCCATATCCCGAGATCGGTACCACAAATCGTGACTTTTTCTAGTTTGATGATGGCATCGCCAGGATGCAAAAGGGTGGGAACAGGGCGGTCTTCAAAGCGGATATCATTTTCGCCGTAATAGACCATCGCTTTCATACTTGTCATGACACATCTCCTAAGGGAGTGAGGAGTGAGAATGACCTGGCTTAGCCAGAATGGTGAATGCCTTGATCGCTTTTATTAGAGTGGCAGCAATGGGCTGATTCATGATCTAGCTTTCAGGTCTATAAATACCTGTATTCTTCCCGATTATGCCTTGCGTGTTATGGGGCTACAATGAGTCTTATGTATAGATTGCAACAAAAAATCATCAGGGGAGATTTAGGCAGGAATCCGCTGTTTGGATCAATATCTAAGTCATGGTATTTCAAGATCAGCACAGGTATACACTTGTGCTCAATGAATATTTTAACCTGTTAAAAAAGCCCGCTAAGCGGGCTTTTTTACTGAATCTAGATTAATTTATGCTTTTAAAACAGTCATTAGCTTCTGATGCAAACCGCCAAAACCACCATTCGACATAATCACTACGGCATCACCCTCGCCTGCTTCAGCGACCACAGTCTGAATGATGTCATCCAGTGTGCGTGCAACCTTGGCTTTGTTGGGTGCAGCATCAATGACCGGTTGCAGATCCCAGTCCAGCCCTTCAGGTTGATACCAGATCACTTCATCCGCCAGACGAGCAGAATGGGCCAGACCATCTTTATGGCTGCCCATACGCATGGTATTGGAGCGCGGTTCGATAATCGCCCAGAGTTTGCGTTCACCCAGACGTTTACGTGCGCCTTCCAGGGTCGTGTCAATCGCTGTCGGATGATGGGCAAAATCATCATACACCTCGATACCACGGACTGTGCCTAGCAGCTCCATACGGCGTTTTACTCCGCCAAAATTCGATAGCGCTTCACAGGCTGTTGCAATGGATACCCCGACATGTTCAGCGGCTGCGATTGTCGCAAGTGCATTGGCAACTGAATGTTGCCCGGTCATATTCCACAGCACTTCACCTTTGACCACACCATGTTGCAGCACTTTGAAATGGGAACCATCTTCCGATAACTGCTCAGCATACAGCTCAGCTTTTTCATTGGCATCCAGACTGGTACGCACCACCGGTGTCCAGCAGCCTTGTTCCAAGACTTCATCAATATTACTTTCAGTAATTGGTGCGATAATCCGGCCTTCGCTGGGAATGGTACGGACTAAATGATGGAACTGTTTTTGAATTGCTGCCAGATCATCGAAGATATCGGCATGGTCAAATTCCAGGTTATTTAAAATTGCAGTTTTAGGATGGTAATGTACGAACTTGGAACGCTTGTCGAAGAAAGCAGAGTCATATTCATCCGCTTCGACACAGAAGTATTTGCCACCGCCCAGACGTGCGCTTTCCGAAAAGCCAAGGGGTACACCACCAATCAGGAAACCCGGCTCCAGACCGGCTTGATCCAGGACCCAGGCCAGCATGGTGGTCGTCGTCGTTTTGCCATGTGTTCCGGCAACACCTAAAACATGTTTGCCCTGCAGCACATGATCGGCCAGGAACTGCGGACCCGAAATATAAGGCAGACCTTCATTCAGCATGTATTCCACAGCATCAATGCCGCGCTTCATGGCATTACCGACAATCACCAGATCCGGATGAGGCTGCAAATGACTACGATCATAGCCCTGCATTAAAGTAATGCCTGCATTTTCAAGTTGGGTCGACATCGGCGGATATACATTCAGGTCAGAACCTGTTACCTGATGGCCCAGATCTCGTGCAAGTAGCGCTAACGAGCCCATAAAGGTGCCACAAATACCCAAAATATGCAGATGCATCTACTTCACTCCGTTCCTGTCTGACCCATCACTTTATATTGGTGCTGTTGTCATGATTTATTCAATTTGCAAGCAACGATAGCAAGGCTTTAGCTGAAAAGATAGTGAAAATTCTGGCCTTGTTGTGGGATTTTTTAAATCCTGTTTCACGGATAAATTCAAAGAAAATTTCAAAGCGATGCAATATCTTTTCGCCAAATAAACCGTAAAATAAGTTCGACTTTTTTGCAGAGTGCATGCAGATGCTCCAGGCTCTATTTCTTCTGGTGATTGCCAACTGTTTCATGACACTGGCCTGGTACGGGCATTTAAAGTTTTTGCCACATGATGCACCGCTCTGGCAGGCGATTTTATTCAGCTGGATCATTGCCCTGTTTGAATATAGCCTGATGATTCCGGCGACCAAATTACTGGCACAGCAAGGACTGGCTGTCGGCCAAATGAAAATTACCCAGGAAGTGGTGACCTTACTGGTATTTGTACCTTTTATGATTTTCATGTTTAAACAGCCGCTTAGACTGGATTATCTCTGGGCCGCTTTGTGTCTGTGCGGATGTATCTATTTTGTATTCCGCAGTTCCTAAATGGCAGTAACTACGACAACTCCCCTATTTTTATTCCAGTTTTTAAGAATTCAATAAAAAAATAAGAAAAATCGAGTCTTGCTTTGACCGTTAAATTTTATGAAGCTGAATTTTCAGTCTATAATGAGTACTCCTATTCAAGCTTGGCTCTCTCGTCGAGATTTATCTTTTCTTACTTTAATCTCTGGAAAATTTGCAATGAATGCGGCTGCTGCACAAGATACTCCTCTCGTAGGTATTATCATGGGTTCTCAATCAGATTGGGCAACTCTCGAACACACTGCCAATATGCTTAAACAGCTTGGTGTCCCATTTGAAGCCGAAGTCGTTTCTGCACATCGTACCCCAGACCGCCTGTTTGAATATGCCGAGCAAGCGCGTGATCGTGGTATTCAGGTGATTATTGCCGGTGCAGGCGGTGCAGCGCATTTACCGGGGATGTGTGCAGCGAAAACTGATTTGCCAGTACTGGGTGTGCCGGTGAAATCTTCGATTTTAAACGGTGTTGATTCATTGTTGTCTATTGTGCAAATGCCAGCCGGTATTGCAGTCGGTACCTTGGCGATTGGTCCTGCCGGTGCCACGAATGCTGCCATTATGGCGGCGCAAATTCTGGGTTTGACTCGTCCAGAGATCGCAAAAAATGTTGCAGATTTCCGTATGGCGCAAACAGATAAAGTGGCAAGCAACAATATTCCAGGCCAGGTTTAAGTCGAGATACAGATTATGGATAAAACCATCGGTATTTTTGGTGGCGGTCAGCTGGGTCGTATGATGGCGCAAGCGGCACTTCCATTAAATATTCAATGTACATTTTTTGAAGCCAGCACAGACTGCCCTTCTGCTGCTTTGGGTCCGGTGATTTCGAGCCAGGCTGAAAATGGTCTGCAAGACTTTATTAACAGTGCAGATGTATTTAGCTTGGAGTTTGAAAACACGCCCCTTGCAGATGTTGACGTACTGACGCAAAGCAAGCAACTGCATCCGCCACGTCAGGCTTTGGCGATTGCACAGCATCGTCTGTCTGAAAAAGCCTTGTTTGATGAACTGGCTATTCCGGTTGCACCGTATAAAGCGGTCACTTCACTGGAAAGTTTAAAAACAGCTGTAGCGGAACTGGGCTTGCCGATCGTACTGAAAACCTCGCGTGGCGGTTATGATGGCAAAGGCCAATTCGTTTTACGTTCGGCAGACCAGATGGATCAGGCCTGGGCAGAATTGGGTCCTGCGGGTGAACTGATTGCTGAAAGTTTTGTAACTTTCTCACGTGAAGTCTCAATCATTGCAGTACGTGGCCAGAATGGCGATGTCAAAACCTGGCCTTTGGCAGAAAACCATCATCATAACGGGATCCTGTCGCATTCGATTGTGCCTGCACCACACAGTGCAGATTTGCAGCCTGTGGCGCAGGACTACATCACTCGCCTGCTGAATCATCTGAACTATGTTGGTGTGCTGACCCTTGAGCTGTTTGTGACAGACAAAGGCTTATATGCCAACGAGATGGCGCCACGCGTGCATAACTCGGGGCACTGGTCGATTGAAGGCGCCGTATGTTCACAGTTTGAGAATCATGTACGTGCAGTGGCAGGTTTACCTTTAGGTTCAACTGAAGTGATCCGTCCAACTGTCTTGGTGAACATCATTGGGCAGTATCCAAAGTCTGAAGATGTACTGGCATTAGAAGGTGCGCATTTGCATCTTTACAACAAGTCAGAGCGCGAAGGCCGCAAGATTGGTCATATTACCCTGATGCCAAATGACAGTACGCAATTGTCTATACTTTGCCGTCAACTGGCGAAAATTTTACCGAATCCATTGGCATTGAGCGAAGATATGACCATCTAAGTTGTAACCTGCTGATAAAAAAAGCGATCACTACTGTGATCGCTTTTTTATTTGCCTGCTTTCAGGCATGATTGCGCCTCTTCAAAAATACCTGCCATTGGTCGGATCATTTTGTGGATGAATTGATTATAAACCGGTCAATTGATTATAAATATCATCATCTCATTCAAGCCGATTTTGCGCGGGATTGTGTACTATTCAATTATGGATAAGCCTGAATCAATATTTGAATTTAAAACTAGGATATGGGTTTGAATTTAAATTCATAAAAATAAATTCAAATTTAAAACAACTTTGAATTCAAATCTGTACTTTTAAATTTAAAAGTATGAATTCAAATTTAAAATCCAATAAATAAATTCAAAGTTTCTGAATTTAAAACTGGCTCGTCATTTTAATGAATTTAAAACCAGCATCGTGTCAGCCAGAAGCTCTGACGGTTTAAAGCACTCTATTATCAACTTAAGTTATCCACAATTAATTTTTAAATTCATAAAATTGGACTCAAGTTATAACTTTAAATTCAAAACCGCGCACATTTTGAATTTAAAAAACAACCTGTGGATAAATATTTAAATTTAAAACTACAAAATGAATTCAAAAGTGTAGAAATTATGAATTTAAATTTACGTATTGGCGCTTTAATTTTCATCATGAGCTGCTAAGGTAAAAACATAATTCGAAATCTAAATATTCAGGGGTCTTATGCAACGGCTTGCACTTTTTGTTGGTTCTGTGGTTTTGGCTGTCACTCAGGCACAGGCAGAACTTATTATTAATGGCCAGCGTGTCACACCGACTAATTTGCCTGCTAGTTCAAGTAGTCCAAATTATGCATCCCAAAATAATTTTCAGAACTGTCTTGCCAATTTACGCAGTCAGGCAGTTGCCCAAGGAGTAAGTGGGTCAACTTATGATCGCTATACCCAAAATTTAACACCCGATTATTCTGTGATCGAGCGCCTGAACTATCAGCCTGAGTTTTCAACACCGATCTGGGATTATTTGTCAGGTTTGGTTGATGAAGAGCGTGTCCAACTGGGCCGGCAAAAACTGCAGCAGCATCGTGAAGTGTTAAACCGTATTAGTGCCGTTTATGGGGTGCCTGCAGAAACCATCGTGGCGGTATGGGGAGTAGAAAGTAATTTCGGTGATATTTCGGGTCGTTACCCTTTATTGCAGGCTTTGGGTACCTTGAGCTGTGAAGGTCGTCGTCAAAGTTATTTCCGTGGTGAGTTCTTTACCACCATGAAACTGCTGCAGCGTGGTGATGTGCGTGAAGAGCAGCTGCGTGGCTCATGGGCAGGCGCATTTGGTCATACCCAGTTTATGCCATCGACTTATGATGAACTTGCAGTTGATTTTGATGGTGATGGCCGACGTGATCTGGTTTCAAGCATTCCTGATGCGCTGGCGTCGACGGCAAATTTTTTAAGCAAGCGAGGCTGGCAGAGCGGCCAGCCTTGGGGTTTTGAAGTCAAGATTCCGCAAGGCATGTCGGTTTCTGGTGAAGGCCGTCGTAATAAAAAATCCTTGAGTAACTGGCTTAATCAGGGGGTGGTGCGTGCCGACGGTTCGCCTTTAATTCAAGGAAATTTATCACAATCCTCTCAAGCCGGATTACTTGCGCCTGCGGGGCCGAATGGCCCGGTGTTCCTGGTCTTTAAAAACTTTGATGCCATTTATAGCTATAACGCGGCAGAAAGTTATGCCTTGGCGATTGCACATTTATCCGATCGCCTGCAAGGTAAAGGCTCGTTTATGGCCACATGGCCTACTGATGATCCGGGAACTTCTCGTGCAGAACGTCGTGAGATCCAGCAATTTTTATTGAATCGAGGTTATGACATTGGTGCGGTGGATGGCCTGATTGGAGATAAAACCCGTCAGGCGATTCGTCAGGAACAGCAGCGTTTGGGCTTAAGCCCTACAGGTCGTGCCGGTCAGCAGATTTTGCGGGCCTTTAGAAATGAAAATGCCAAACGCATGATGCAATAAAGAATATTGAAAACTGAAAAAGGTCTGCATTTTTGCAGACCTTTTTTGATGACTGTTTTTGAGTAGCTATATAGTCATGCAAGATAATAGTAATTCGCTGAATTTAAACAGCAGTAATGGTGCCGAGGACGCGATAGCCAGCAGCACCAGTGACTGCAGGCAGGTTGCCATTTAGCTGATTCATAAAACGCATGGCCAGCCAGGCAAAGGCAGTAGCTTCTACCCAGGTCGGACTGAGGCCCAGATCGGCGGTAGTCTGTACGCTCCATTCATGTTTGCGCAGGCGCCAACGCAACTGCTCCAGTAGATGTGAGTTGTAGGCACCACCACCGCAAACAAAAACCTGTCCGGTATCCATGCCGGAGCGGTAAATGGCTTTTTTAATGGCACGGGTGGTGAGCTTTAATAAAGTCGCCTGTACATTTTCTGGAGTATCTTCCAGTTCATCGTATTGCAGGTCATTGCGCCAGTCAGCAATCTGTTCATCCAGCCATTCCAAGTTGAAATCTTCACGACCGGTACTTTTCGGAGGCTCTTTGGAGAAGAATTCGTGTGACTGCAAGCGATCCAGCAAGCTGCGAATCGGGGTGCCATAGGCTGCCCAGTTACCATTTTCATCAAAAGGCTGACCGGTATAACGGGAACACCAGGCATCCATCAAGATATTGGCCGGTCCGGTATCAAAACCATACACCTCTTCAGGCTTGCCGGCAGGCAGCAGGCTGACATTGGCAATACCGCCCAGATTTAAAATGACCCGGTGAATGCTGTCATGCTGGAAAATATCCTGATGAAATGCCGGAACTAAAGGCGCTCCCTGACCACCTGCCGCCAGATCACGACGACGGAAATCTGAAATTACCGGAATCTGGGTAATTTCAGTAATGATATTCGGGTCACCAATTTGCAGGGTAAAACCATGTTCAGGACGATGCCGGATAGTCTGGCCATGCGAGCCAATCGCCTTAATTCTGGATTTATCCAGGTTATTTTTTTCAATCAGCGCATTAATACCATGACCAATCATTTGTGCCAGTGCAACATCGGCCTTACCCATGCGGTCAATTTCATTGTCATCTGGCAAGGTTAGTGCCATCAGCTCATCCCGAAGGTCGGGATCAAATGCCAAAGTGAGTGTGGCATGAAGCTGGAGTGGATCAAAAGAAGCAGCAACAATATCGACACCATCCATGCTCGTGCCGGTCATTACCCCAATATAGATCGCTGTCATGGTTATTCTTAAGCCTGCAATATGCTGAAAAAGTGTTAGTATATCGCACAAATTGAGTAACTGATGTATTGGATTTTGTGATGTCAAATTTCCTGCCGGCTGAAGAACAACTTGCCCTCATTCAACGAGGCACCCACGAAATTATTTCTGAAGAAGACCTTCTCAAGAAATTAAAACAGAATCGCCCATTAAAAATTAAAGCGGGTTTTGACCCGACTGCGCCTGACTTACACCTGGGTCATACGGTTCTCATTAATAAGTTAAAAGTATTCCAAGACTTGGGTCATGAGGTGTACTTCCTGATCGGTGACTATACTGCGATGATCGGTGACCCAACCGGAAAAAGTGCTACACGTCCACCGTTGTCACGTGAACAGGTTTTAGAAAATGCTAAAACTTATCAAGAACAAGTATTTAAGATTCTTGATCCAAACAAAACCAAAGTGGTGTTCAACTCGGAATGGTTTGCTCAAAAAACTGCAGCTGATCTGATTCAACTGGCATCTCAGCAAACGGTTGCACGTATGCTTGAGCGTGATGACTTTACCAAGCGCTATAACAATCATCAGCCAATCGCGATTCATGAATTCTTGTATCCATTGGTTCAGGGTTATGACTCGATCGCACTGGAAGCAGATGTAGAGCTGGGTGGTACAGACCAGACCTTTAACCTGTTGATGGGTCGTACGCTTCAAGGTCGTTATGATCAGGAACCACAAGTCTGTATTACTGTACCAATTCTTGAAGGTCTGGATGGCGTCAACAAGATGTCCAAGTCTTTAGGTAACTATATTGGTGTATTTGATGCACCAGGTGCGATGTACCAAAAAGTTCTTTCAATGCCGGATTCTCTGATCGAGCGTTATTTTGACCTGTTAAGTTTCAAGTCAATTGAAGAAATTCAGCAACTATTAAAAGAAGTGGCAGAAGGCCGTAATCCGCAAGAAGTCAAAAAGATTCTCGCGTTAGAGCTGGTCGAGCGTTTCCATGGTGCTGAAGCAGCTGCCAATGCACATAAAGGTGCAGGTAATATCATTACTGAAGGTGAATTGCCTGAAGGTACGCCTGAAGTGACCATTTCACGTGCTGAATTCGGTGGCGAAATCTTTATTACTTCAATTTTACGTGAAGCAGGCTTAACTAAAAATGCAGCACAAGCCAAAGATGCACTTGGTCGTGGTGCGGTAAAAGTGGACTGGAAGCCAGTTGATGCCTCTTTTTCTGTGAAAGAGAACGTGACTTTGATTATTCAAGCGAGTAAAAAATCCATCGCTAAAGTGACTTTTGTTGACTAAATTTAGAGCTAAGTTATTGAAATAAAAGCAGGCTTCGGCCTGCTTTTTTATTGATGTCCTATATTCATAAATCGAATAAGTAACTTCAAAAAAAACCCTATGAAAACAATAGGTAATTTTTTCCAAATTGCTTGCTTTTCGGGAATATTATGTATAGGATTTATTCATCTAGAGAATTTGTTTAGACATCTAGAGGGTAGTAATAATAAGGTAAATCCACAATTTATAAGGTCTCCTTCCAAAGAGACTCTTTTTAAGCTTTAAAGTGAATAACTATAATAATGACATCGTGGATCGGGTAAAGATTCAATTCTAAGGGAGAGATTTTGGGAGAGATCTCTTCCTTTTTTATTGCTGTGGTCTAAGCGCGATTTTCGGTATTCAACAAATGAAATAAAGTCAAAATTAGCTTCATCCTTTTTTAAACCTCATTTCATTTATAAAAAAGAAAGGTAAATAAGGTGTATCACTACCAGACTGAACAGATGTTTGATGAAGATGTTGATTTCATTTTACGTTTTTTATTTGAATATGACGTTTCTGAACAAAAGCGAAAGTCTTTTCACTATGCTTGTGCTTTATTCCAGCAATTAGATCTTGCCTCACATTATCTGCTTTTTTCCTTAGTCAAAGAACGATTACCGCATCGGGCTAAATTATTATTCGCTGCTGAAGACTATAACGGTAAAAAAGAGGTTATTCAGGAAGTGATGCAGTATTGGATAAAAGATCGTAGTTCATCAAAGACGAATTAATCTACTTTAATCCCTTTTTATCGTTAAATATCTTTAATGAAATTTTAGAACTGATCTGGAACCAGTAGGGATCAGGCCGGTATTTGTGCTTTTAAAAATCTACTAGTAAAAAAGATCATAGAAAAATTAGTAAATTTGGCATTCCACCTCTATTTGTCTAATAAGTCAGTTAGAAAACAGAAAAAGATATAAATAGATATAAGGAAATTTTAGAAAGTTCTGGATATAGAGTGTGGAAAACTTAACGTCTGATTGAAGTTTAGGCATTTTTTTGAAATTTAGACATTTTTGATAGCTAGGAGGTCTTAATGAGATTGGCGGTATTAAAGAAAATTGCACTGAGTACAGCTTTTAATGCAGAAAAATGCTCAAAATTTAGATAAAAAAACGATTTTTTAATGAATTTTGTAGAAAAAAGATACATGCGTGAAAAATATAGTGAATTGGGGGTTGCAATGATTCTGAAATCCTCTAGAATGCACC
>NZ_JAYWYV010000021.1:0-61290 GCF_048147885.1 Acinetobacter sp. 228 | reverse complement strand
AAAGAGACCCCGGTTGAGCTGAGCAGTCGTGGCGAGATTGTGATTAACGATCGCAACGAAACCAATGTGAAAGGTGTGTTTGCTGCAGGTGACTGTACCACTGTGCCATACAAGCAGATCATCATTGCGACTGGTGAAGGTGCGAAAGCCTCGCTGTCTGCATTTGATTACATCATCCGTTCAGGACAGTAAAAAAAGAGCACCTGGAATCCCCAAATTCCAGGTGCTTTATCTCAAAGAGTTATTATTATTTTCGCTTTATAGGAACTCAGGATGCTAACACCAGAGTTCCTTTTTTTACTTCTTGTTAGATCAGCCAAAAGCGTCCCCAATCGCTTTTAGCCGTTCCTTTTCTCCACACTTTTTTTGTTTTCAACCCTTATTTTTCTGCTTTCCCCAAGGTTGTTTTTAGAATCACGAATAAATCAATTGTTTTACTTTTTGTTTAAGCTTCAAACAGCTTCAAGCTCTTAAACTTCTCCAGTAATTGTTCCTGTGTTTCACGATGCTCCGGATGAGGAATAATGCATTCAATCGGGCAGACATCTACACAGGTCTGATGTTCATAAAAACCGACGCATTCCGTACAACGTTTTACGTCAATTTCATAGAACTTTTCACCCTCGTAAATCGCTTCATTCGGGCATTCCGGTAAACACATATCGCAATTGATGCATTTGTCGGTAATCAGCAGTGCCATATTTAACCCGCCTGATAAGCCAGTGAAGATGCCGAAATATCCGCACTCGAACTTGGCAGATTACGGATGAGCAGGGCATATTGCATATCTACATCTGCTGGGGCCGGAATCTCGACGATATGACCTGAGCCTTTGGCATCTTCAATCAGATTACCTTTTTTGTCTTTCATTTCCGTTAAAGTAAAGGTGATATTGCCTCTAGTCGTCATCAGTTCCAGTGAATCACCGAGGACAAAACGGTTTTTCACATCAATCTTGATGTAGTCTCCATTACGTTCTAACACTTCACCACAGAACTGCTGATGATCGAAACTGGATGAACCATTCTCATAGTTTTGATATTCGCTATGCACATGACGGCGCAGGAAACCTTCGGTATAACCACGATTCGCCAGACCTTCAAGCTGGGTCATCAAGGATGGATCAAACGGCTTACCAGCAAGGGCATCATCAATTGCTTTACGATAAATCTGGGCAGTACGCGCACAGTAGAAATAGGACTTGGTCCGGCCTTCAATTTTTAAGGAATGTACACCAATTTTGGTAAGACGTTCGACATGCTGAACCGCGCGCAGATCTTTGGAATTCATGAAATAAGTGCCGTGTTCATCTTCTTCTGCGGCAAACATGTCTTCTTCATTGCGCTGTAACAGCACTGGCTCGTTGAATTGGTGTTGTGCCTGCATATGTGCTTCGTCGGCATCTTTGGAGCAGCAGCCTGAATCCAGATTTTTCACTGGAATCACATCACCGGTTTCATCTTCCTTGGCATCCAGCACTTTATATTCCCAACGGCAGGCATTGGTGCAGGCACCCTGATTGGCATCACGTTTGTTCATATAGCCAGACAGCATGCAACGGCCAGAATAGGCCATGCACAGTGCGCCATGAACAAAGACTTCAATCTCCATATCCGGCACTTGCTGTTTGATTTCTGCAATTTCTTCAATCGACAGTTCACGTGACAGAATGACACGGGTCAATCCCATGTTCTTCCAGAATTTGACGGTTGCCCAGTTCACGGCATTGGCCTGTACCGACAGGTGAATATCCATATGCGGGAAATGTTCACGGACCAGCATAATCAGACCGGGATCGGACATGATCAGTGCATCCGGCTGCATGTCAACCACAGGAGCTAAGTCACGAATGAAATTTTTCAGCTTGGAGTTATGTGGCTGAATATTGACGACCACGTAGAATTTTTTGCCTAATTCATGGGCTTCTTTAATACCAATCGCGAGATTTTCATGGTCAAATTCATTATTACGAACCCGCAGGCTATAACGCGGCTGGCCTGCATAGACTGCGTCTGCACCATAAGCAAAGGCATAGCGCATATTTTTTAATGAGCCTGCAGGTGAGAGAAGTTCGGTAACGTGAGAAATGCTCATGATCAAATTGAAAGACATAAAAAAAGTACGGCTTTATTCTAACCATCTAAAATCAGGATTCAACCTAGTAAATAACTCGGAATTGGAGTAATTCAACTAAATTTCAAGTTAAAAATGAAGCACTCATAAAGTTAAGAATTCCAGAAAGTTTTATGTATTTTCAAGCGATTCTAAAGTTTTTAAAATCTGGCAATGATCGATTGTGGTGGGCGTATTGCAGCTGTCACGAAGCAGCATCAGCTGTTGCTCAAATATTTGTAATTCTTTAATTTTATTTGAAATTTCCAGAAGATGCCGATCAATCATCTGATTGACTTCACAGCAGTCCTGTTCAGGGTTCTGCTCCAGTTTAATCAGATGTTCGATTTCTTTTAAAGACATGCCTAGGGTACGGCAACGTTTGATAAAAATTAAACGTTTCAAGGCTTCTTCAGCATAATAACGATACTGATTACTTGCTCGAAAATTCGGCTGTATCAAACCTTTTTTCTCGTAAAAGCGAATGCTGTCGGTACTTAAACCGGTCTTAGTCGCGATTTCTGAAATGAGATAATGTGACATAAACACCTCAGGCTTGACCTTGGAGTTACTCCATAGTTTCTAATGACTATAGCGTATTTTATATAGAAAATTCTCGGAGAATCATATGGCTTGTAGTTGTAGTCATGAACCTGCACCATCCACGCCCAATAGCAAATTCAGAACCGCCTTATGGATTGCATTATTCATTAATTTGACCTTGTTCATTGTAGAACTAGTGGGTGGTGCTTATGCGCATTCATCCGCATTATGGGCAGATGCGCTAGATTTTTTTGGAGATGCAGTAAATTATGGGATTTCACTGGCTGTATTAGGGGCAAGCCTGTATTGGCGCGCAACAGTTGCCCTGATTAAAGGATTGACCATGGCTGTATTTGGCTTGGTGGTGATCGGAAAAGTCATCTACGCTTTTATACAAGGTATACCGCCTGAAGCGCTGACTATGGGAGTTATTGGTGTGCTGGCCTTAATTGCTAACGTGATTACAGCAGTAATTTTATATGCTTTTCGAGATGGGGATGCCAATATGAAATCGGTCTGGCTCTGTAGCCGAAATGATGCGATCGGAAATGCTGCCGTGATTTTGGCGGCTGTCGGGGTGTTTGGGACGGGTAGTATGTTGCCAGATATTATTGTGGCGATAATTATGGCAGGCTTGGGGTTGACGGCCGGATACCAAGTGGTTAAGCAGGCATTCATAGAGCGAACATCTTCGAAGCAGGTTCAAATTTAAGACAATAAAAAACCGGACTTTAATGCCCGGTTTTTTAATGACATTGAATCTTATTTTTCAACGAACGCACGTTCAATCACGTAGTCGCCTAGAACGCCCATACGTGGAGATTCTTTCAGGCCATGTTGATCAAGAAGTGCAGCAACATCGTCAAGGAAGGCTGGGCTACCACATAACATGGCACGGTCAGTTTCCGGATTGAAACGTGGCAGACCGATTTTTTCAAACAGTTCACCGGTTTCAATCGCAGTCGTGACCCGACCTTGATTTGGATATTCTTCACGAGTTACGGTTGGGTAATAGATCAGTTTTTCTTTTGCGCCAAGTTCCGAGAAGAACTCATGATTTGGCACTTCATTCAGGATTAAATCTTGATAAGCCAGTTCTGAAATAAAACGCGTACCGTGAACCACGATAATTTTTTCAAAACGTTCGTAAGTTTCAGGATCGCGAATAGTGGACAAAAATGGCGCAAGTCCTGTACCTGAAGAAAGAAGATACAGGTTTTTGCCTGGATTCAGGTCATCCAGTACCAATGTGCCTGTCGGTTTTTTGGAAATCAAAATCTCATCGCCGACTTTAACTTTCTGTAAAATCGAAGTCAGTGGACCATCAGGCACTTTAATTGAGAAAAACTCTAACTCTTCTTCGTAGTTGGCGCTTGCAATTGAGTATGCGCGCATTAACGGCTTGCCATTGACTTCAAGGCCGATCATTACAAACTGACCGTTTTTAAAACGCAAAGCAGGATCACGAGTCGTTTTAAAAGAGAATAAAGTATCATTCCAGTGGTGGACGTGAGTAATCTTTTCGACGTTAAAAGCAGCCATTAAAGGTCTCAATAAGTTATCAAATTAGAACAGCTTGCTATTCTAATCTAAATTCATTCTCGATAAACTGAATATATTTAATTGAGCTTATCAAAAAAAGTGATGATGACTGAACTGACGCTACCGATTATTGGCTATATGCGTTCTCCCTACAAAGAAAAATTTGGTATCCCGCGCCAGCCCAATCTGGTTCAGGTCGAAAGTTATATTGAAATGGCCGGACCCTATAATGATCTGCTCGCCTTTGAGGGAATTGAAGAATTCAGCCATCTCTGGTTAGTCTGGCAATTTCATGACAATAAAAACCAACACGAGAGCAGCCAGTTTCGTCCACAGGTTCGTCCGCCACGTTTGGGCGGCAACAAGAAAATAGGCGTATTTGCTACGCGCAGTATGTATCGTCCCTCACCAATTGGCCTTTCAGTCGTTAAACTCAAAGAAGTTAGTAAGGTGGGCAAGCATGTCCGGGTATATGTCACAGGGAGTGACTTACTCGATGGCACACCCATTGTAGATATCAAACCTTATATTCAATATTCGGATGCGATTGTTGAAGCGCAAAGTGGTTATGCGCAGGATGAGCCTGAGCGTAAAGCCGTCATCTGGAGTGAAGAGGCGGAGCAGCAAAAACTGCATTTACTGAAATGCGGGAAAATCTCATCACAGGGTATTCAGGAGCTGGAAGCGGTTTTATCTCTAGATCCAAGGCCAGCCTATCAGGATGATAAGGAACGGATTTATGGGATGAAGTTTGCTACGGTAGATACCCATTTCAAAGTTCATACTCAGCAAGTGATAATTACTGCTATTCATCACGCTCCCTCCTGATTTATAGACTCCACCACACTAGTCCAATCAATACTGCCATTTGAATAAGCTGGACTGGGGCAAAATACAGGGCAAATTTAAATCCACCAGTCAGGGCAGCATTTACTGATTTGGCCACTGCATGGGCACCCAGACCTAATAATAGGGCATAAATAAGATGGGTGTTGGAAGGATCTCCCTGAATCACCACACCTGCCATTGCGGCATGAACCTCAAATAATGAAGCAAGCAAGGTGCCGGCCAATAAGCCGGCATTGCCAAGCCACAATTCCAGCGCATAAATTCCGGCCTGAATCAGGGTTAAAGTCACTGCAATAATGACAGCTTCTTTTAGGCTGAACATCGGGCTGTCCGCAGATTCGAGCTCTTGGACCGGTTTGGCCTTGCGCAATAATAGAAATGCGCAGGCGACCAGAATAACCATGCCCACAACGGAAGGAAGGAGCAAGAGTTTAAGCCAGGCCCAAGACACACCTCCAACGACAATAAGCAGCAAGACCAGGGTGGAGACACATGACATCAGTGCAGCCCCGGCATTTGGCTGCGCATCCATTTCACCTTTGCGTACCTGCAGGCCTAATTGGGCAATGGTCGCAGTACTGGAAACAAAGCCTGAGGCCAGTGAAGAGAGCATCAGGGCATTTTTAGTGGATAAAAAACGTTTCGCAATATGGGCTAAAGCTTGCACGACTAAAATCAGGGTCAGTAATTTCAAGATAACATAGGGGTTAAGAACTTCTCCCCATAATGGACGGTCAGGGGTAAGCGGCAAACCGATCAGTATAAGTGCAAGTAGTAACAGTCCATCCCTGAATTCAGCCTCTTTAATCCATTTTCCCGCAAAATCATGCATGGAGTGCTTGGCCATCAAAATAATGGTTAACAAGACGGCCAGTCCCGCAGACAGCGGAATATTCCAAAGACACATTGCCCCTATAAAATAAGTCATGAGGAAGGCGAGTTCTGTAGTAATGCCCGGGTCTTCAGGCTGATTACGAAGGGAAAAAATGACTATCCCTCCAATAATAAGCGCACCAGCCAGCCCGATGACCATGCCGAATAAAAAACAGAGTGCGCCCAGCAGAGCACTGAGCGCAAAGGAGCGTAATCCTGCAAAACTGGGGTGGCTTTCGCGCTGTTTATGACGTTCTCGTTCCAGGCCTATAAGCAGGCCACAGCCAAGTGCGGCAGCCAAGAGGGTTATAAGGTCCTGGAAAGAGCTGATGCTATTAAGGGGCACTGCGCTAAAATCCATATTCGGCCTCAGCGATTTAAGACGGACTGGTTAAAATATAGAAGATAAACTCCAACTTAAACAAGCAGGAAATGGTTATGTTCCGAAACAATGTGATGGTTTTGGCATTGCATGAAGAAATAGGAACATAGTGGATCGGCCAGTGTAGATAGAGCCTGCGAAAAACTGCAAAAAGTTGTTATAGTGGAGTCAAGTTTGGGGACTGATAATAATGAAATTTGACTTTGAAATTGATACAGCCTGGTGTTTAGAGCAACTTTTTAAAGACGGTAAAATCAGTGAACGCGACCGAATGCTGGTACAGACGACGCATCGGCAACGTGAACAATTAAAATGGCATCCTTTGCAGTGGATCGCCAATTTTCATCTGGTCGATCAATCCCATCCTCAAACGACACTCACCCTGAACCGTTTATGTCAATGGCTGGCAGAAAAAACCGGCTTGATGTTCTATATCATTGATCCACTCAAAGCTGATGTGCAGGCATTGACCAATGTCATGTCACAGGAATATGCATTACGTAACCGTATTCTGGCAGTAGAAATTCAGGCAGACAAAGTTCTGATCGCTACAGATCAGCCTTATAAAACTGAATGGATGTCGAATCTTCAGCAGAATATTGCACCGAAGAAAATTGAACGGGTACTGCTTAATCCGGAACAGCTCCAGCGTTATATGGTTGAGTATTATCAGGTCAGCCGTGCAGTGAGTGGATCGCAGAAATCCTCTGCCTATGACCGGGAAAATAAGGGCGTCGAAGCCTTGCTGCAACTGGGCGATTCCCAGAATCCGGACGCCAATGACCAGCATATTGTCAAACTGGTGGACTGGGTGCTGCAATTTGCCTTTGAGCAGGGCGCCAGTGATATTCACATGGAACCGCGTAAAGATACGGGCAAGATCCGTTTCCGGATTGATGGCGTACTGCATACGATTTACAACATGCCGGCCAATACCCTGACCGCGGTCATTTCCCGGATCAAGATTCTGGGCCGGATGAATGTGGCAGAAAAACGTAAACCGCAGGATGGCCGACTAAAAACCCGCACGCCGAAAGGACAGGAAACTGAACTACGTTTATCGACCTTGCCGACGGCCTTTGGTGAAAAACTGGTCATGCGTATTTTCGATCCGGAAGTACTGGTCAGAAGCTTTCAGCAACTCGGTTTTGAAGGTCATCTGCTCAACGACTGGAACAATCTGACCAGCCACAGTCATGGCATTATTCTGGTAACGGGCCCGACCGGTTCCGGTAAAACTACTACGCTTTATTCAACCCTGAAGCAGCTGGCGACGGAACAGGTTAACGTTTGTACCATTGAAGATCCGATCGAGATGCTGGAACCCAGCTTTAACCAGATGCAGGTCAATAATGGTATTGATCTCGGTTTTGCTGATGGCGTGCGTGCGCTGATGCGTCAAGATCCGGACATTATCATGGTCGGGGAGATCCGTGATCAGGATACTGCCAATATGGCGATTCAGGCGGCATTGACCGGTCACCTGGTTCTATCGACTTTACATACCAATGATGCACCGTCGAGTCTGACCCGTCTGCATGATCTGGGGGTGCAACCTTTTCTGACGGCCGCGACTATACTCGGGGTTTTGGCCCAGCGTCTGGTACGTCAGCTGTGTCCACACTGCAAACAGGAAAGTTTCCTGAACGAGCAGGAGTGGCAACATCTAGCCACGGATTATCCTTTACCTCGGCCAGAATTTGTCTTTAAGGCGGTAGGCTGTGAAGAATGCCGGCATACCGGCTATAAAGGCCGTATCGGGATTTATGAGTTTATGCCGCTGAGTCTGACCACCAAACAGTTGATTGGTGCCAATGCTAACCTGAACGAGCTGCGTCAGCAGGCCAAAAAAGAAGGGGTAGAGCCGCTCAGAATTGCCGGCGCGCGCAAGATTCTGGAAGGTGTCACTACGCTTGAAGAAGTCCTGAGAGTGGTACCCTTAAATTAATTTTAAAAATGAGGCAATCTTAAGATTCAATTCATCTTTGGCTGTTTTAATAGCATCATCGAAACAAGGGCAGAACTTTAAAAGAGGTGATTGCGATGAAAATGATGATAAATACAGTTTTGGCAGCTGCATTGATGGGTTCTATTGCAACTGCTGCAGTAGCAAGTAGCGAAACAGTTGTGAATCAGGCCGCTTTTGCCAAATCGACTACGGTCAAACAGGCACTTGCGATGAAAGATGACAGCAAAGTCCAGCTCAAAGGTTATATCGTAAAAGCAGTCGGGGATGAAAAATACCAGTTCCGTGACAGCACAGGTACTATAACTGTTGAAATTGATGATGAACTTTGGCAAGGTAAACCGATTTCAGCCAAAACCCCGGTAGTGATTACAGGTGAAATTGATATTGACTATAAACCGGCAAAACGTGTTGAAATTGATGTTGAACAGGTTCGCTTTTAATCTCGACTAAGTTACCAAAATTAATCTGAACACAGCAACAAAAAGCCACATGCAAGTTACCAAAAAGCATGTGGCTTTTTTGAGTCTGGTGCTTTTTCAGGGCAAGATAGAATAAATAAGCAGAGGGAGCACAGCATGCGTATTCTTTTGGCAGAGGATGATCAGTCTCAGGCAGAAAGTATCCAGACCTGGCTGGAAATGGATGGTTATGTAGTTGATCGGGTTGAGCGTGGTGATCATGCTATTCTGGCGATTGAGCAGCATCAGTACGATTGTATTTTGCTGGACCGTGGTCTGCCGAATGCAACAGGTGACGATATTCTAAAAAATTTGCGTAGCCAACAGCGAGATACCCCGGTAATTTTTATCACTGCCAAAGACAGTATCAATGACCGGGTTCAAGGCCTTGATTTGGGGGCCAATGATTATCTGGTCAAGCCTTTTAGCCTGGAAGAGCTTTCCGCACGGGTACGAGCCCAGCTCAGACTGAAACAGCAAACACCGAATCATATTCTGCACTGGCAGGATCTCAGTCTGGACACTCAGGCCAAAACCCTGACCAAAGCGGGACAAGCGATCAATCTGACTGCGAAGGAATTTCAGATTCTATACAAGTTGATGCAGCAGCCTGAACATATTGTCACGCGTGAGCAGCTGGAAGAATCGCTGTATGCCTGGGGAGATGAAATTGAAAGTAATGCCATTGAAGTATTTATCTATCAGCTGCGTAAAAAAATTGGCAGTCAGATGATTAAAACCATTCGCGGTCTGGGCTATCGCATGCATAAAGCTGAGGCCTAAGCTCATGTCGGCTCCAATTTCCTTGCAAACTAGGTTAATTAAACATGCGCTGTTCAGTTCCATATTGGCTGGAGTATTGGCCTGGCTGTTGTTATTGGGGATTGCCAGTTATCAGGCCAATCAGTTGCATGATGAATTAATGGAACAGATTTCTGAGCTGTTACTCGGTGATGTCACCCAAGCCAAAGACACCCAGGTTGATGAGCTCAGCGAAGAGTTTGATATCCAATATATTCTGTTACTTGATCAGCAGGTACTGACTACTTCTGTTAATCATGAGCTAATTAATGCCATTCCCGTGACACATAAGAATGGCTTTCAGTTTGCTTATGAAAATGGCCGTTTTATCCGTATCCTGAATGAAGAAGAGAACGGTTTACAGGTAAAAATCGTACAGCCGCTTGCAGTACGCTTCAATGAGCTTTGGCAAACCACACTCGGTTTTGCCGGAATTTTATTTATTTTATGGCTCATGCAATGGCTGATTCTAAGGGTCTCGGTCAAACGCCAGTTGCGGCCATTAAACAAGATTTCGCGTGCCATTGGTTCTAAAACTGCCCAGGATCTCAGTCCGATCAAAATGCCTGATCCTGAAATCACTGAGCTGCAACCGATTGTACGCCAGCTAAATGCCATGCTCGGCCGGCTGAAGAAATCATTGGCTGCTGAACAGCGTTTTACTGCAGATGCTTCACATGAGCTGCGTTCGCCACTGTCTGCCATTCAAATGCGTCTACAGGTTTTAAAACGAAAATATCAAGATGATGCTCAGCTCCCCCAGGCATTGCAGTTGATCCAGAATGATGTCAATCGTGGTACGCAGGTGCTGGAAAACTTACTTTTACTGGCGCGACTTGATCCGGAGCGAACCGGGCAATTACCCATGCAGGCGGTCAATCTTAAAAATCTGGTTCAGGAGGCTTTACAGGCCTTACAGCCTTTTGCACAGGAAAAGGACATTCACTGGAACCTCAACCTTGAAGATGTCGTTATTGAAGCGAATCCAGAGCTGATGTTTAGCTGTATTCGCAATCTGGTCGACAATGCCATTCGTTATACGCCGTCACAGGGACGGGTTGTGATTAGAATGGTTAAAACACCGCATCCACAGTTACTGATCGAAAACTCAGGAGAGGGAATTGCTGCCGATGTACTGGAACGTTTGGGTGAACGTTTTTATCGGGCGTTAGGAACACGCACTCAGGGTTCAGGTTTAGGCCTATCGATTTGCCAGAAAATTATGGCACTGCATGCAGCCAAAATTGATTATGCGCCATCGGACTTGGGCGGACTTAAAGTGTCATTGAATTTTAAGCCTGAAAGTGAAATTTCATGATGGGCAAAATAAAAAAGCAGTATGCGCTGATTCATACTGCTGCTTCCCACGTTTGTTATTATTAGAACTGATTTAATTATTTGGTCAGAATGAGACGGTTGTTGCGGGTCAGACGCAAACGATATTCTTCGCCAGCATGCATGATCCGGATTTCACGACCCAGTGCAAACAGATTGTTGGAGTGCAGCATTGGCAAGGCATGATGAGTATCATTGTTACGGGTAAATAGGCTAAATGGGGCGTTCATTCCGTCGACTCCGTGGTGTGTTTTGGATTGATTTAAATGATAATCATTATCGAATAGGTCTGTCAACGAAATATTGAGCAATTTATAAAAAACTCTAATTTGCTTACAATCTGTAAAACTTTACCGGTTCTGTACATCATGACTAAAGCTACGATTCATGTCGCAATTGCTCTTTTATTTTATCAAAATCAAGTTCTAGTCGGCTGGCGTGAAGCCAGGCAGCATCAGGGCAATAAATATGAATTTCCAGGCGGAAAAGTTGAAAAGGGTGAATTACCAGTCGAAGCCTGCCGACGCGAAGTGATGGAAGAGGTCGGTATTGATATTGAACGCTGGCATGTCTCTGATTTTATCTCCCATGAATATGAAGATCTCATCGTCAATTTGCATATTTTTCATGCTTCAGTGCAGCCTGCGCAACTGGCTGAAATTAAACAGCCCTGGCGCTGGTATCATCGGGAAGAGCTTGGACAGCTGAATTTTCCGAAAGCCAATCACTCTATGATTCAAAAGCTGCAATGGCCGCAGCGGATCAAGATTTCTGAAGATCTGAATATCTTATCAAATCTGGATACAGACCAAATGCTGTATTGGCGCGTAGACCTAACGTCTGAACGGATCATGCAATTAGCACAATGTCCGGTAGATCAACTCTCCAAGTTAATTGTTAACCAGCAGCTTTGGTCACACTTGAATGAATTGCAGCAGCAAACGATTCGCACGATCCATCTGAAACAAACCCAATTGATGGAATTGAAACAAGGCGACTTGAAATCTGGTTATCGTTACTTGGCAGCTTGCCACGACCTGAGCGCTTTGATACATGCAGAACAGATCGGGTGTGAAGCTGCACTCCTCAGTCCGGTACTGGCGACCGAGACGCATCCGGACACCCCTGCACTAGGCTGGGAGCGATTCGAGCAAATGGCAGAGCAGGTACAGATTCCGGTTTTTGCTTTAGGTGGATTAAGAGCGGAAGACCTACATTATGCAAAACGCCAGCATGCCTATGGCATTGCCGGCATTCGTTATGTGTAAATGCTGTATTTGAATGTAAGCTTTCTTTTGGTAAGTCAATTTCTATAAAAATGGCTTTAAAGCTTTTTTAATGCCTGCTGGGCTTGTTGAATCGATTTGGCATTTTTTTGCTGCTGTGCAGATTTGAGACGAACTTGCCAGAGCTGCTTTTTCATGGCACTGGACTGGGCATAACTCAGGCCGCGTAAGGCAAAGGCATCCGCTCGTGCTGGCTGATTTTTACGATTGGCAATCATCCCCAAATACAAATACGTTTCGGATGCCTGAGGAGCCAGTCGCTGTGCCTGAGTTGCAGACGCTTCCGCTTGATCGTACTGCTGCTTGCTGTATGCCTGTTGGGTTTGCAGCATCAGACTCTTGAATGCCGGCAAATTACGCCCATCATCAAACTTTTGGCTTTTCTGCTTTTGCTCAGGAATTACAATCTTCTGACGTTTGATCTCAGGACGCTCATAAGGCGTAATCACTACACCGTCTGGTGTAGGTGTTTTAGGCTTTTCCGTTGCAGGCTTGGCAGGGCTTGCTGGCTTTTCAGGCTCTACTATGGTTTGGCAGCCCACCAGACTGAGGATGAGCAAACCAGGGAGGATTTTTTTAAACATATACATGGACTCAATTATTGGCTATAACTTCCACTGGCGATAATACGTGTTTCGCTTTCAAGATCACGTTCTATTTCTGTTTCACTTTCTTGTATATAGCGATTCATGTCATCCTGTTCTGCATCAGATGCTGGAGGTTCTGAGTTAATATCATAAGGCTCAGTCGCATAATGCGAGATTCCGCAGGGAGTTGCCTGACTTGGTAGGGCATGCCGCGAAATCGGGATGTACATGGCACCTTCACAACCTTGCGCAGACAATAAACCCGTATAACGATCCAGCCAGTGCCATTGTATTTCATTCGGCTGTGGCAGATTCACCGGTTTCTGACGTAACTGTTTCATGACATTGGTCCAAACCGGCAAAGCACCTGAAGAACCGGTTAATCCAGTGACTTTATTGTTATCCAGCCCCAGCCAGACCACAGTCATATAATTTCCCGAATATCCAGCAAACCATGAGTCTCGACTATCATTGGTCGTACCGGATTTTCCGGCAAGATTCAGAGTCCGTGGCAAGCTGTTATACGCTGCACGACCTGTACCACTCGCCATAACCTGCTGCAAGCCATAATTCAGGGCATAAGCGGCAGCCGGATCAATGGTTGGCTGTACACTCAGACTATAACGATCGAGAGATCGGCCATTGGCATCGACCACAGAACGGATGGCTTTCACTGGATATCTAAAGCCGCCTGTAGCAAAATTCCCATAGATATTCATAACTTCCATAGGCGACATATCCACTGCACCCAGATAGATAGATGGATAGGAAGGTATGTTTGAAGTCACGCCAAATTGTTTGAGATGATTAATAAAAGTCGACAGGCCAAATTCCTGACCTAAACGAACGGTCGACAGGTTATAGGATTGGGAGAGCGCCTGAATCATCGGCACCATGCCATGTCCGCGCCCGCTATAATTTTTGGGTGTCCAGGTTTTTCCGTCACTCTTGATACTGATTTCACTGTCTTCGATCGGACTGGCCCAGTTGTAGCGATTAGACTCCAGTGCAGTCAGAAAAATGACCGGTTTCAATAGCGAGCCGACCTGACGCTTGGCATCTACTGTACGGTTAAAGCCAGTAAAATCTTGGGTAGAACCCACAGCGGCTACCAGTTCTCCATTTTCCGGATGTGCTACCAATACCGCACCCTGTAAATCTTTCAGGCGTCCTGGATTGGATTTACTTAAGCGTGCCACGGTATCTTTAAAACTTTCTTGAATTCGGGTTTGGGCTAAAGGATCTAAAGTGGTAAATATTCGCAGACCCTGATTGGTTAAATCGGTTTCCTGATAGTCGGTACGTAACTGACGGCGAACGATATCCAGGAAATCCGGAAAACGCGCTGGACCTAAAGTCGGTTTTGAAATGACATTAAGAGGGCGGGCTTTTTCTGTTTCATACTGATCCTCTGTCAGATACCCCATGACCAGCATGTTATGTAGGACCACATCACGACGTTTTTTGGCAATTTCCGGATTACGCCACGGGTTATACAGGCTTGGACCCTGAACCAGACCTACTAGAAAGGCCTGTTGGGAAATATTCAGTTCACGTAGCGGCAGGCCAAAATAGAACTGTGAGGCCAGACCATAACCATTAATGGAATAGTTACCATTTTGGCCCAGATTCACTTCGTTTAAATAGGCTTCCAGAATTTCATCTTTGTCATAATGCAATTCAATCAGCATTGCCATAAGGGCTTCATTAACCTTACGCTTTAAAGTACGTTCAGGGGTTAAATAGAAATTTTTGACTAGCTGCTGGGTCAGAGTTGAACCGCCCTGACGTTTACCGCCGGTAATGTTGCTGACCACTGCGCGCGCAATCCCGCGAGGAGATACGCCATAATGATGGTAAAAATTACGGTCTTCAGTGGCAATTAAGGCGTCAATTAAAGGCTTAGGAACCCGGTTAAGTTTAATTAGCACGCGGTCTTCATTATGCTGCGGGTAAATACCGCCAATCAATAGAGGTTCCAGACGGGCAATGCCGCTAGAAGAAGGCTTGGTCGCACTTACTTCAGCAATCTGATCGCCACTAAAACTGACTTTTAATACCTGTTCAGGTTCAACCCGATCACCAAAATCAAAGCCACGGGTATGTACATACAGGGTATTGCCAGTGCTGACAAAGCTGCCAGATTTGGTATAACTATCTGAATTTTTATAACCTAATAATTTGAGTTCTTGCTGGAAATCCTGCTGACTGACGGGGGCATTGACATACACTTCCATCGGGCGTGCGAAAACCTTGGCTGGAATGTCCCAGCGTTGACCTTCAAATTTTTCACGCACGATATTATCTAATCTAATCAAATAGATGCTAAATGCTACAAATGCAGAAATGACTAGAATGGAGAAGATTAAGGCAATTAACCCCATACCTCGTTCAGATTTCATAAATGATAATAAGACCCTGTGAAATTGTGCTAATCATGCGAAGCTTTTCGTTATTTTGCAATATTTAATCAAATATTGAGATTAAAATTAAAATTAAACTTCACATTTTCTCCTTAATTTCAGTCTATTTCAAATTAAATCCTAGACAGCTTTATCATGTTATAAATTGTCATCCTATTCATGCTTAATGATATGATAAGCAGGATTCGAAGCGGAGCGACGACACTGGTGCAAATTTCCCACAAGACATTTCGAAATATCGGGTTAATCGGACGCCCGGATAAATCTTCAGTGGTTGAAACCTTATGCCTGATTCATGATCATCTGCTCAATTTAGGTCTACATCCTGTTTTTGATGCCGCTACAGCTGAACTGGTACCTTATCAAAATACCCAGACTGTCAGCCGGGCCTTGCTGGGCGAAGTAGTTGATCTGGTAATTGTGGTAGGTGGGGATGGTTCACTGTTACATGCAGCGCGGGCATTGGTAAAATACAATACGCCAGTGATCGGGGTGAACCGTGGTCGTTTGGGCTTCCTGACCGATATCAAGCCAACTGAAGTCATCTTTAAACTAGATCAGGTATTAAAAGGTGATTTTCAGGCAGAACGCCGTTTCCTGCTGGAAATGGAAGTTCGCTCCAAAGGTGAAATCATCTATGATGCGATTGCCCTGAATGATGTGGTCTTGCACTCCGGTAAATCGGTACACATGATTGATTTCGAGCTGAATATTGATGGACAATATGTCTATCGCCAGCATAGTGACGGTCTGATTGTATCTACACCGACCGGTTCAACAGCCTATGCGCTTTCCGGTGGTGGGCCGATTGTGCATCCAAGTATGGATGCAATTGTGCTGGTGCCGATGCATCCGCATACCTTGTCTTCACGTCCGATTGTGGTCGGAGGGCATAGTGAAATTAAACTGATGATTCGTGAAAATCGCGTACTGCCGATGGTGAGTGCGGATGGACAACACAGTGTGTCTTTGAATGTTGGCGATAGCGTCCATATTCGTAAGCATCCCTTTAAACTGAATCTTCTGCATCCGCCAGGTTATGACTTCTATAATGCATGTCGAACCAAACTGGGCTGGAATCAGGACTTCGACTATCTTAAGCAGGATTAAATATGAATATTGAACAAATGCTTGCCGTACTCAATCCTGAGATTGTAGAACGCTTAAGAACAGCCATTGAAATTGGCAAGTGGCCAAATGGTGTAGCACTGACTCAGGAGCAGCGTCAGACCTGTATGCAGGCTGTCTATGCCTGGGAAATGAAAAACCTGCCAGAAACCGAACGTAGCGGTTATATCGATCGTGGCACTAAAGAAGAAGGCGAACAATGTGATGATGATCATCACAAAAATGAGCCGGAATTTAAACCGATCCGTTTCGTTTAATCGAAACCGAAAAAAAGACCACAGATGTGGTCTTTTTTAATGTCTGTTTTTTGGTTTGATCAAACTGAAAGACGGCTATTCCAGAGTTCTCTGGCTTTTTGCATCGCCGCTTCATAGCTGTCATATTCGCCCATGGTATACAGTGCAATGCCCATAGTTTCAACCACTGCGATTTCCCCATATTCATGTGAGCGTTGACCTTCCCATACTTGCTTAAACACAGCTAGATCCAGCTCTTCTTCAATCGGACTACGGTTGTCAGTCAGTTTTGGTAATTCGTGCTCATAAAGTTCGCCATTCTTAATTCCACAGATTAAAGTTTTGGCATCCGGGTTACGTTCGAACTCACCACCTTCACCTTTAATGACTGCACTATTTTGATAGCCTAACTTGTAAGCGGACTGCTGATGTGAACTACGATAAGCAGGGTGGAAAATGGCTTGTAAAGTCGCTTTGGCATTAAATGGATTAATCAGGCGTGCCAGCGTGTGAATTGGAGAGCGCAGTCCCATGACATTTCGCAGTCCAATCAGCTCAGACAGAATCGGAGAAATTACCTCTAAAGGTAGATAGGCGAAGTGTCTTTCTTCAAGCTGCTGCTCAACTTCCACATCATTCTGGCAGATTGGATAGCCTAAGTAAGTCAGCACCTGTTCGGTGTAAACACGGTTCATGGTATGGCCTGAAGCACCGTGCATAACAATCTTATAGCCCTGCTTGGCCAGAGTAAGGGCAGACAGAATAAACCATGGGTAATGTTTACGTTTTCCAGCATAAGAGGACCAGTCCAGATCGACCTCCAGTGCTTTGAAGTTAAGCTGATCACGGGTTGCCTGAACAAAACCTGCTAATTCATCGACGGATTCTTCCTTGACCCGTAATAACATCAGAAAAGCACCAAGCTGTACATCCAATACTTGATTGTTCAGGATCATGCTAAAAGCCTGATAAGCTTCTTCATAGCTTAAGGAGCGTGCACCATTTTTTCCCTTGCCAATAATACGAATAAACTGGGCAAAAGGATGTTCGGTATCTTTATAAATATTTCGCTTTGTGTTCATACAGATAGATCAGTCATATTCATCAAGTATTGGCATATTTTACGCTGATATTGGTATTTCACCTTCTTATTTTGCAGAATTATTATAGTTTTATAAGACTATAGTATAAGGGATATTGCCTATTATTTAGTCAAAATTAACATTTCGGGTTAAACAAAAGTCTAAAAAGCAGTTAAAATTTCCCGTGATTATTTGTGTTTGCTTCATCTCCTGATCAATGCACTGACTTCTTTTTGAAGAGCAGGGTTGCTGTGATTGTTAAACGTACATACACATTCTATTTTTAGTATCAGATTAATTCTTGATACATAGGCACTTTTTTGTTTCAGACAATCAAGTATTGGACGCTTATTTTCTTAAATAAGTAAAAACTGAATATTGCTTCTTTTTAGAAGTATATCGCGAAGTAAGGTTATGGCTAAAAAACCAATTTATAAGTCGCTTTATTTTCAAGTGATTGTAGCCATTATTGCGGGTATCCTGGTCGGACATTTCTCGCCAAGTGGTACACAAATTATTAATGGTGCAGAACAATATGTTCCGGGTCTAGGTGAGCAGCTAAAGCCACTTGGTGATGCATTTATCCGTTTAATCAAAATGATCATCGCCCCTGTAATTTTCTGTACTGTGGTCAGTGGTATCGCAGGCATGGAGAGCATGAAATCAGTCGGTAAAACTGGTGGTGTGGCTCTACTTTACTTTGAAATCGTTTCAACGATTGCTTTGGTGATTGGTCTGCTGGTTATTAACATCGTAAAGCCAGGTGTTGGCATGAACGTTGATCCAGCCAGTCTGGATACTGCGGGAATCTCGAAGTATGTAACTTCAGGCGAGTCGCAGTCTACCCTTGATTTCCTGATGAATATTATTCCGAATACGGTAGTGGGAGCTTTCGCTGAAGGTGAAATCCTGCAAGTGCTTTTATTCGCGATCCTGTTCGGTTTTGCGCTGCATAAATTGGGTGCACAAGGGAAGCCGGTACTTAAACTGATTGACCAGATTTCACATGTGTTCTTTAACATCGTGAATATGATCATGAAACTTGCTCCAATTGGTGCATTTGGTGCCATGGCATTCACGATTGGTAAATATGGGATTGGATCACTGGCGCAGTTGGCTCAACTGATCATCTGTTTCTATATCACATGTTTGCTGTTTATTTTCATTGTTTTGGGTTCAATTGCACGTTTCACAGGTTTTAGCATCATGAAAATGATTCGCCTGATTCGTGAAGAGTTACTGATTGTACTCGGTACGTCCTCCTCTGAGTCGGTACTGCCTCGTATGTTGAAGAAACTGGAGCTTGCGGGTGCTGAAAAATCAGTGGTTGGCCTGGTGATTCCAACAGGTTATTCATTTAACCTGGATGGTACGTCAATTTACCTGACCATGGCAGCGATCTTTATTGCACAAGCCACCAATACACAGCTTGATTTATCTCACCAGATTACCTTGCTTCTAGTATTGTTAATTTCTTCTAAAGGTGCAGCAGGTGTCACCGGTTCGGGCTTTATTGTGATGGCGGCAACTCTGGCAGCTGTAGGAAATATTCCTGTTGCGGGCCTGGCCTTGATTCTGGGTATTGACCGTTTCATGTCTGAAGCGCGTGCTTTAACTAACCTGGTCGGTAACTCTTTGGCTACTTTAGTTGTGGCGAAATGGGTTGGTCAGTTAGATATGGATAAGCTCAACTATGCATTAGCAAATCCAGCTGAAATTGATGAAAAAATGGCGCAAGAAGGCAATAACGCTCACTAAGTTAGAGTGAGTCTTTAAGGTCTTAAAAAAGGAAGCTTCGGCTTCCTTTTTGTTTTTTTATCTGACTGTGAAGTTAGCAAAAAAACCCATCAGGCACATGACAGTAGCTATAAAAATAGTTAGCCTGTGGACAGGAAATAAAATGATAAACACCATAAGGATACAAGAATGCTGGCTTACGATGCTGACCTGGAACTTTTCCGCGACAATTTCAAACGCTTTATGAACGAACATGTAGCGCCTTACTATGAACAGTGGGAGCGTGAGGGCATGATGCCGCGTTCAGTCTGGAATGTGCTGGGTGAAAATGGATTCTTGTGTGTCGATGTGCCAGAAGAATATGGTGGCTATGGTGTGCCGACGCATTACTCCCTGATGCTGATTGAAGAGTCGGCACGAGCAGGCTATAGCGCAATTTCAACCGGTTTGTCTTGCCATTCAGATATTGCTGCACCGTATATTCTGCATATCGGGACTGAAGAACAGAAAAAATACTGGTTGCCAAAAATGGTTTCAGGCGAAGTAGTGGGTGCGATTGGCATGACCGAGCCGGGCGCAGGCTCAGATTTGCAGGCCATGCGTACTAATGCCATCTTGCAGGATGATCATTATTTGCTGAATGGTTCCAAAACCTTTATTTCTAATGGCCAGCATGCCGATCTGGTAGTTTTGGCAGTGAAGACTGATCCGCAAGCCCGTGCCAAAGGTGTGTCTTTAATGCTGGTCGATACGCATCTGGAAGGCTTTAAAAAGGGTCAAAATCTGGACAAAATTGGACTGCATTCTCAGGACACTTCTGAGCTGTTCTTTGATAATGTCAAAGTGCCTAAAGAGCAGTTGCTGGGGCAAGCAGGTCAGGGCTTTGCTTATCTGATGCAAGAACTACCACGCGAACGCACAGCTATTGCTGCGACAGCTTTGGGTGCGATTCGTGGTTCTATCGATGTAACGACGCAATATGTGAAAGAGCGCCAGGCTTTTGGTCAGGCGATTGGACAGTTCCAGAATACCCGTTTTGTTCTGGCACAGGCCAAAATTGATGAACTGGCAACAGCAGCTTTTTATAATCAGAATGTCGAGCTGTATATGCAGGATAAACTGGACGTAGAAACTGCAGCCGCTTTGAAGAGCTTTTCGACCGATATGCAGATGAAAATTGCTGACAATTTGCTCCAGCTCTTTGGTGGTTATGGCTATATGACCGAATATCCGATTTCACGTTTCTTTGTGGATGCACGAATCCAGCGGATTTATGGCGGCACCAATGAAATCATGAAGGAAATCGTGGCACGGGGGCTGCTGGGGCGTTAACTGCTCAAGTACTAAAAAGAGTCCTGAAGGGCTCTTTTTTACGCGAGAAATAATCCAAATGGTAAATGTTCTTTTAATTTTTATGATTTTAAGACATTCAAACATTCATTAATAAAAATAGGTAAATCATTGGGCAGGCGTGATGAAATCAACTGATTATTGTCATTTACCAGCTCGACATCATAGTAAGTGCCACCGGCATGCCGTACACGGCTAGCATGCGCGCGAATACTGGTAATAATTCGATTTTTCAGTACATCTGCTTCGCACAGGAGTAAAGAGGCATCACATAAACTAAAGATGGTTTTTTTGGCCTGATTAAAGGCTTGGATAAATTGCAGCACCCGGAGATCGGTAGATAAAGAAACTGCAGATTCACCGCCAGGAATCAGTAAGGCATCAAAATCATCAATACTGATTTGTTCGATGCCGCGGTCAATTGTCACACTTGACTGACCATGCAGGCCGTAGACTATTTTTCCTGCATTGAGCTCAATGTTGCAGATGCTATGCTGTGCTGCCAGCAAGGCTGCAACAGGTTCAAGATATTCCTGGTCTTCAAAATTATTCGTTACAAGTACAGCTATTCTTTTTGGCATGACTGACACCCAAACGTGTGTTTTAAATTAGACTATCTACGATTGGTTAAAAAATCGTCTCCGCTTTGTAATCAAGTGGTGGTGGAATGTAAAAATATTAGCTAAGTCAAAGATAAACCTAGAAAAATGAGGTTGGATAGAGTGCATTTTATTGTGAAATCTATATAAGATATCATTCTCTTAAAAGCTAAGGTCATATCGCAATTATTTTAATTTTCTTATGCTTAAAACCGTTATCTAGATTAAGAAATAGTGATATTTCATCTTGATAAAAATCAGTTAAGATGAGCATGCAAAGTTTACAATTTGATAATGTAAATTCGGTGGAAATAGTGAAAGAAATGTTACCAGATATGACTAAAGTGATGAACGGTTAAAATCAACTCCTTATTTTTAAGAATTAATCTACTAAAGTTATATTGTGTAACATTTACAGCACACTATTGTTATACTGCACAGATAAGGTTTATACAGGGCGACATCACGATGATCAACGACGATCAAAACACAACGGCTTCTTTAGATTTGGCTAAAATTCGTGAAGATATCGATTCAGTTGATCAGCAGATCCAGCAGTTGATTAACCGTCGCGCGCGTTTGGCCGAGGCAGTCGCAAAAGCGAAATTTGCTTCTGAAGAAAATCCGCTGTTTTACCGTCCGGAACGTGAAGCACAAGTCCTGCGCAATGTTATGGAGCGCAATGAGGGGCCATTGTCGGATACCACCATGGCACGTCTGTTTCGCGAAATCATGTCAGCATGTTTAGCGCTTGAAGCACCACAAAGTATTGCTTTCCTTGGACCTATTGGTACCTACACACACTCGGCAGTACTCAAACACTTTGGTCATGATGCCGTGGTTCGTCCATTACCCACCATTGATGAAGTGTTTCGTGAAGTAGAGGCGGGCAGTGCACATTATGGTCTGGTACCGGTTGAAAACTCGTCTGAAGGTGTGGTGAACCATACTTTGGACTGTTTCAAAACCTCGCATCTGAATGTCATTGGTGAAGTTGAATTACCGATTCATCACCAGTTCCTGATCTCGGAAAATACCCGTAAAGACAGTATCAAGCAGATTTATGCACATCAGCAAACTCTGGCACAATGCCGTAAATGGCTAGATGCCCATTATCCAGGGGTAGAGCGTGTTGCACTCAGCTCAAATGCCGAAGCTGCACGACGTATTCAGAATGAGTGGCACTCTGCCGCAATTGCCTCTGAAATTGCTGCGAACATCTACAATCTTGAGATCATGCACAGCAATATCGAGGACAATCCGGAAAACACCACACGTTTTCTGGTGATTGGTCGTGAAAAAGTACCACAAAGCGGTAATGACAAAACTTCACTGCTGGTATCAGCACATGACCGTGCTGGTGCATTGCTAGAAATTCTGGCGCCATTTGCCAAACACAACATTAGTCTTACCAGTATTGAAACCCGTCCTGCACTTCCTGAAAAATGGGCTTATGTGTTCTTCATTGATCTTGAAGGTCATATTGAACAGGAGCATGTGAGAGCAGCGATTGAAGAAATTCGCCCGCTCGTGAAAGAAGTTCGCGTGCTTGGTTCATATCCTGCAGCTGTTTTATAAAAGCAGCCTTTCGTGATCAGTGCGAGGGTGCTGATCGCTGTTTCATCTGTAAATCGGAAGTATAAAATGTCGTTTGTCCCAGCCAATCCAGGCATCTCTAAATTAAGACCATATCAACCAGGTAAACCGATCAGTGAACTTGAGCGTGAGTTGGGCATCACTGATATCGTGAAACTGGCTTCAAATGAAAACCCGTTGGGCTGTTCAGATAAAGTCAAGGAAGCAGTTGCTGCCGAACTGGCGGAAATTGGCCGTTATCCTGACGGTGGTGGTTTTATTCTGAAAGACCAGATCAAGGCTCAGTTTGGTTTTAATCATGACCAGATTACTTTGGGCAATGGTTCAAATGACTTGCTGGAAATGTTTGCCCGCGCATTCGTTTCTGAAAAAGATTCCGTGATTTACAGCCAGCATGCATTCGCTGTATATGCATTGGTAACGCAAGCAATCCATGCCGAAGCGATTGAAGTACCAGCAAAAGGCTTCTCGCATGACCTGGAAGCCATGGCTGCAGCAATAAAAGACAATACCAAGCTGATCTTCATTGCCAATCCGAATAATCCGACAGGCACCTGGTTCGAAGAAGCTGAATTTGAAGCTTTCATGCAGAAAGTATCGGCCAATGTCATCGTGGTGCTGGATGAAGCTTATGTGGAATATTTCCCAGAAAACTTCAATAGCCTGAAATTCCTGAAGCAGTATCCAAACCTGATTGTCAGCCGTACATTATCTAAGTGTTATGGTCTGGCTGCACTGCGCGTTGGCTTCGCATTGTCGTCTGTTGAAGTAACGGATTACCTGAACCGTATCCGTCAGCCATTTAATGTTAACCATTTAGCAATGGTAGCTGCAGTTGCTGCGCTGAAAGATGAAGCATTCATCGAGAAATCTCGTGAAGTGAACAAGGCAGGTATGGCACAGCTTGAAGCGGGCTTTAAAGCTCTGGGTCTGAACTATGTACCATCCCGTGCCAACTTTATTCTGGTCGATGTACAGGCTGATCCAGCAGAAACATTTAACAAATTGCTGAAAGAAGGCGTAATTGTTCGTCCAGTGGGTATTCCGAACCATCTGCGCGTATCAATTGGTACTGAAGCTGAAAATGCCAAATTCCTTGCTGCACTTGGCAAAGTACTCGGCTTAGAGGCGAAAGCTTAAGTTATGTCGCAGCCACTGTTTGAAAAAGTTGCCTTCATCGGACTTGGGCTGATTGGTTCAAGTCTGGCACGTGTGATTAAGGCCGAGCATTTAGCCAATGACATCGTGGCATCGACACGCTCACAAAAAACGCTGGAAGATGCCAAAGCCTTGGGATTAATTTCCCAAGGTTATGCAGATCCTGTGGAGGCGGTCAAAGGTGCGGATCTGATTGTCCTGGCTTTGCCGGTACGTGCCACGCAAAAGGTATTGGAAACCATCAAGCCACATCTGGCTGAAGGTACTATTATTACGGATGTCGGTAGTACCAAAGGTAATGTGGTGGATGCAGCCAAGGCTGTATTTGGTGAAGCATTACCAGCAGGTTTTGTACCTGGACATCCGATTGCGGGTGCCGAGCATACCGGGGTGCATGCTGGTAAGGTCGATCTGTTCGCCAATCACAAGGTGATTTTGACACCATTACCGACCAGTGCAGCATGGGCAGTCGATAAACTGATTCAACTGTGGCAGGCAGCAAAAGCGGAAGTGATCTGTATGGATGTAGAAAAGCACGATGAAGTGCTGGCCCATACCAGTCATCTTCCGCACTTGATGGCGTTTAACCTGGTCGAACAACTGGCCAAGCGCGAAGACAATCTAGATATTTTTCGTTATGCTGCCGGTGGCTTTCGTGACTTTTCGCGTATTGCGGCCAGTGATCCACAAATGTGGCATGACATCTTTTTTGCCAACAAAAAAGCAATTCTCAATGCCGTGGATGGCTTTGAGGCCCAGCTGGCAATTATCCGCAAGCTGATTGAAGATGAAGATTCCCAAGCATTGATGGGCTTACTGGGACATGCACAGGCAGCACGCCAGCATTTCAACCATATGCTCGCCAAGAAACCTTTCATGGAGAAAAATAACGTGACACAACAATTTACCATTCAGCCGGGTGCCAAGAAATTCCAGGGCAAATTTACCGTGCCAGGTGACAAATCTGTGTCACACCGTTCCATCATGTTTGGTGCGATTGCTGAAGGCACTACGCATGTCACCGGTTTCCTTGAAGGTGAAGATGCTTTAGCGACTCTGCAAGCTTTCCGTGATATGGGGGTGAGTATTGAAGGTCCTAAAAATGGTGAAGTGACCATTCACGGTGTAGGTATGCATGGCCTGAAAGCACCACAATCTGCGCTATATATGGGTAACTCGGGCACTTCGATGCGTTTGCTGTCTGGCATGCTGGCAGCGCAGAAATTTGACTCAGTCATGACCGGTGATGCTTCATTGTCCAAGCGTCCCATGGAACGGATTGCTAAGCCTTTACGTGAAATGGGTGCACAGATTCAGACTACGGGTGAACGCGGTACGCCACCGGTATCGATTACTGGAAATCAAAACCTGAAAGGAATCCAGTACGATTTGCCAATGGCTTCTGCCCAGGTGAAATCAGGTATTCTGCTGGCAGGTCTTTGGGCTGAGGGTGAAACTTCGGTAACTGAGCCTGAACCCACCCGTGACCATACTGAACGTATGCTGCGTGCTTTTGGTTATGACGTGAAAACTGAAGGTAACCGTATTTCACTGCAAGGTGGCGGTAAGTTAGTCGGTACCAATATTCAGGTTCCATCTGATATTTCATCTGCTGCTTTCTTTATGGTTGGGGCTGCGATTACCGAAAACTCGGATGTGACTTTAGAAGCTGTAGGTATCAACCCCACCCGTACCGGTGTGATCGAAATCCTGAAACAGATGGGTGCGGATATTACGGTTGAAAACGAGCGTATTGCAGGTGGTGAACCGATTGCAGATATCCGTATTCGCGGTACACGTACCTTAAAAGGCATTCATATGCCGGAAGATCAGGTGCCATTGGCGATTGATGAATTCCCGGCACTGTTCATTGCCGCTGCATGTGCCGAAGGTCAAACGATTCTGACCGGTGCTGCAGAACTGCGTGTCAAAGAATCTGACCGGATTCAGGTGATGGCTGATGGCCTGAAAACCATGGGCATTGATTGTACACCAACAGAAGATGGCATCATCATTGAAGGTAAAGGTAAAGCAGGTGACTGGTCACCAATCTTTAGCGGTGGTGAAATCGAGTCACATCATGATCACCGAATTGCCATGAGTTTCTCAATCGCAGGCTTACGTAATTCTGAAGAAATTCGTATTGTGGGAACGGAAACAGTAGCGACCAGCTTTCCAACCTTTACTGAACTGACTTCACAGGCCGGCCTGACGATTGAAGTCACAGAATAATTCTTAAATTTATGTGAAACAGCCAAGCTTTTGCTTGGCTGTTTTGTTTATATTGCTTATGCTAAACCCATATAAGAAAAAAGCCATTTGGAAGTAGCGATGCGAAAATTAAAATTCATGGCCAATACCCAAAGCCAGCAACCACGGGATGGTCAAGAAACTCAGGAATACGTAGCACATTTACTTGCTGAGGAATTAGGTAAATACGGTTTTCAGACCTTAAGTCAAAGTGGTGCACAAGTGGCAGTAAGCGTAGATGAGCATGAGCTGCCATTATCGGTAAGTTGTGAAACCAGAGATGAACAGGGCCATCTGGTCTGTGAAATTGCTTCATATCCGGATGAAGAACAGGACTGGCTGGATCGGATTACCGAGCAAAGCTTGTTAAACCAGCTGGCACAGGCTGTTGAAGCATCGCTTAAAAAACAGGAAAGTTTTAGTGAGTTTGAATGGAAGAATTAGGGACTGTTAATATTTCCTAATAGCCATCAGACAAAGTACAAGCTGGAGCCCCTAAACTTCAAAAGTTCTACTCTAGCTTGTTAGCTTATATTGCAATACTTCAAGGTTATTTCATCCACGCACATATATTTTCAGCTAAGTGACTGACCTTACATCGGTGCCAGTTCACACGTGTATAGTGGGATTTCGAATGATATTTATTGGAAATATCAACCTGAGTTTGGTTTTCCTCTATTCTTTTTTGGGTGAGTCAAAATCCTGGCTTTTATCCACATACATTATCTTCGTTCCAGCCAAGTTCGAGTGATTAAGTCAATCACCTCACATCCCGCAAATTTTACTTTCATTAATCACAAAGCTCCGATGGCTTTTATGTGACTGACTTGCTAAGTGTATTTAGTACTATTTCGACTTATACACTGCGAAATTGCCTGAATCTTAATTGTTATCATATCTTGATGATGTGCCACGTATGGCTGAGAAGAGTATGGTTTTACTCAAGACCAGTTTCATTCATTAACAATTTAAATATATTTACTCACTTACTAAACTTAAATTTTCGATTAAATTTTTTGATCAGAGAGTCTGATTTTTCAAAATATTTTTGGTAAACCCAGTCAAAGGCGGTGAAGTCGAATTTAAGAGAAAATAACCCAATAAAAACTCTTAAATTAGGTTCGAACTAAATATCAAAATTTTAAAAAATAGTTTTTAGCTTTGCGTAATTTTGACCTGTGAGTAATAGATAAAACTTTGCTGAGAAGGAACGAAGTCTGAAGACTAAATTCTACTTTATCTTCATTTTTAGGCAGCAAATTTCGCCATACTCTCCTAAATCTATAAGACCATAATAAATATAATAATAGGCGTAAGTATGAACATCAAAACAGTTCCAACGGCTCTTGCATTCGCTGTCGTTAGCCTCATGCTAACTGGATGTGGTGGATCTAAATCTTTGCCTAATGTAACTTCTCAGCCACTTGACAATGATCTAGATAATGGAAATGGTGCAACACCAACACCAACACCAACACCAACACCAACATCTTACACTTATGATAAATCCAAGTTTGATGTTGTTGATATTGCGAAAGGTAATAATAAGATCGCAATTGGTGTAGCGGATACGGGTGTCCAGAAAAATACTTATTTGCAGGATTCTGTTGAGAAAGTATTAAAATACATTAATGATTATCAGGCGGGTACTTTTACGGTTGAAGATTTAACGACAGCCGGCATTTCTGTACAAGACACAAGCCCTAGTCTGCATGGGACATTGGTTGCTCAAATCATAGCGGGTAAGATTCCGGATCAATCTAATTTTATGGAAAAAGCCATGACAGAAGGGCTGGCAAAAGATATTTCACAAATATATGGTATCCAGTCTGCCGATCGTGAATTGGGATATGCAACAACTGCAGGTCATCTTCAGGCCATGAATGACCTGAATAAAAAATATGCTGTGAAGTTATTTAATGCTTCTTTTGCAACGATGTTTGCATCTGGTGATTATAAGCAGCGTCTGCTTGATTACACTGCCGAATTGGTCAAGGGAGATGCTCTGGTGGTGTTTGCTACAGGGAATGACGGGTTTGCCAATCCCTCGGTTGAATCATTACTTCCAGTGGGCAATGAAGCTGTTGAAAAAGGTGTGATAAGTGTGACGGGTCTAGATGAAACAGGTCAAAAAATTTTCCGTAATGCTGATGGTAAGGGGGCGAATGCCTGCGGAGATTCTGCTCGCTGGTGTTTGGCTGCGGATTTCAGGTTCGGCCCGCTGTATAGCAATAAACTGCAAGGGTTGGTGTATTTTTCAGGAACTTCAGCTGCAGCGCCTCAAGTGACTACAGCTGCAGCATTGGTATGGTCTAAATATCCCTGGCTGAATGCTGATCAGGTACGTCAAGTATTGCTGACCAATGCTGATTATCTGGATGATGGTTCAGGTGAGAACAAGCTTTATAACAGCACTACTGGATGGGGGCGTTTAGACCTTGAGGGCTCGTTGAAAGGGATTAAGTTATTCAGCAAAGAGTTTGGTAATACTTTCGATGCCAATGTGATCGGCACCAGTGTCTTTTCCAACAATATTGGGGGTAATGCAGGCCTGACCAAAAAAGGCAATGGCATTCTGGTTCTGTCAGGCGCAAATACTTACCAGGGTTCAACCAGTGTCGAAAATGGCAAGCTGCGTGTTACAGGTTCAATCACCAGTCCAGTAAGTGTCACTAAGGCAGGTGTACTTTCGGGGAATGGTATAGTAGGGTCAGTGGTCAACGGCGGTAAGGTAACGACTGCCGATGGCCGTCTGACAGTAAACGGCAACTATACCCAAAACGCATCAGGTGTCTTGAACTATGATCTGCATCACTACCTCACTATTAAAGGTAATGCTGCACTGGCGGGTTCGCTTGACGTGTCTGCTGCCAGTCGTGACATCTTGACCAAAGGCGAGCATACCGTTTTAACTGCCAACAAGGTTACTGGCACATTTGAGCAGTATAAATCGGTTTCCCCATTCCTTGCAGTGTCAGGCTTGGAGCATCATGCCAACAAGGTGACGGTTGATGTGGATTATGCCAACGCGGTTGCTGCGGGTGCGGTATCAAGTGGTATCTCTGTGGTATCGGGCGAGCTTTTAAATGACCTGATGGACAAGGCCAATACCCAGGCCTTAAATGGTCAGGTGACTGATCTGACCAAGTATGTGGGAACAATCCAGTCTGTTCAAAGCCGTGAAGCGGCTCAGGCAATCCTGAATTCCAATTCAGGTGCGGTATTTGTTGAAACTCCATCTGTACTGCTACGCAATGATTCACTGGTGAATGCTCAGATTGCACAGCGTTCACATCAGTTGTTGTATGCGGGGCAAGGCGGGGTTTGGGCGAATGCAAGTTACCTGAACAACCAGAATTCTGCAAACGGTTGGGATGATGTTGAATCTCATGTCAGTGTGCTGAGTGTGGGTGCGGATACGATGGTTCGGGATGACTTGGCGGTAGGCGCTTATATAAGCGAGTATCAGGACAAGTCTGATTTTGAGCAAACCAAAGCATCTGCTGATGCTGATGTCACTAACCTGGGGGCCTACCTGAAATGGCAAGCTGCTGACAATCTGTATGTTGCGGGTAAGATGCAGTTTGGTTGGGGTGATGTGGAGTTTAAGCGTGTGCTGACCGATGCTGTGGTATCTGTAGATTCCCGATCAAAAGCTGATCTGAGCAAATACGGTGTATATGGCGAGATCGGTTATGATTACTTCACCGAGCAATTGAGTGTAAGTCCTTATCTGGCACTGAGCTACAACACTGTTGATCTCGACAGGGTGAAAGAAGCAAATGTGTTGGGTGTTGCGGTCAGTGATGTGACTGTCGCTGAAACCAAAGCTCATGTCGGGGTGCGACTGGATTATCAGCTTACTCCAAATGTGGTGCTGACTGGTTATGGTGAATATGCCAATGCATTTAACCGTGACTATGACAAGGTTGCGCTGTCAATGAATGTGGATAGCACTCGCAATGTCCTGTTCACACCACCGAGCTTTGATAAAGACTATCTGTTGTATGGTATAGGCTTTAATTATCAAAGTGGTCAGAACTGGAACATCTTTGGAGATGTCAATGGCAATGCTCTTGATTCTGGTGATTACCAGTTGCAGCTTGGTTTGAAGTACGGGTTTTAAAAAAATTGAATAATAAAGATACTATTTAAGTTAAGGAGTTTCAGCTCCTACAGGATTAATAATGATAAAGGATCTTAAGCTGCTTTTATTTACACGAATTTTATACTGTTATGAGTCGTTTTCAAGGTGGCACTGATATGGTCAATAAGTTCATTCCTATGTATTACTCTAATAAAATTCGCCCTCAACTCGAAAGTGAACGTCTGATCCTGAATTATTTTAAACCGGTTGATGCCGTAGAAGCTTATGCTTCGATCACACCGAGTCTGACACGTTTTATGGCGTGGGATGTACCAGAATCTGAACAGGGTTTTGCAGCAATCTGGCAAAATTGGCTGGAAAATATGACCGATCATAAAGAATATATATATGTGATCCGTCATATAGAAACACAAGAATTTATTGGACTATGTGGTTTACATCGACTTCATGACGAAATACCTGAAGTTGGTATTTGGATCCGTGAAACTGCGCATGGTCATCATTATGGACACGAGGCAGTGCGTTGTATTGTAGAATATGCTTTCAATACATTAGATATTAAAGGCTTAAGCTATCAAGTAGCCGAAGAAAACTGGGCGAGCCGGAAAATTGCAGAGCGCTTGCGCGGAAAAATTACCAGTTATCTGGATAAACCCAAATATCGGGCAGTGATTTATGCAATTCTTGCAGAAAATTTTGTCTCTGAATAAAAAAAACCCATCAGATGATGGGTTTTTTTATTCAGCCAAGCGCTAAGTACCGGGTCATTGCAATTCGCAATTGCTTTAAGTAGCCGGTAAAGAAATGGTTGGCACCAGGTAATACGGTCACTAGATGACGCTGTGGTTTTGCCCATTCAATCATATCTGACAGCAAAGTTACTTCATCGGCTTCCCCATGAATGAACAGAATGTCGCCTTTAATTGCTGGTGTAATATAATGGCGAATACCGGCAACAGTAGCGGTCGGTAGTCCACATAAAATGGTTTGCTTCGGTTGTAGTTCTATTGGCAAAGCTGCGTAGCTCTTTGCCATAACATGCGCACCAAAACTAAAACCGCCTGCATAAAAAGGCAGGGCAATATGTTGAGTACGGGCGAACCGGATGACTTCCAATACATCGTCGGTCTCACCGAAGCCCTCGTCGTGTATACCTTCACTTTGACCAGAACCACGGAAACTTGGACGATATACAATACAATCACGTTCCAGATACATTTGTGCCAGTAAAACCGGAACCTTGTGTTGTGGTGTTCCACCTTGCAATGGATGAGGGTGACAAACTACCGCGAATCCTTTCACTTCACCCTGAGGATAATCCACAAAAACTTCAATCTGACCTGCCGGTCCTTGAAGAAAAATTTGCTCGGACATATAAAAACCGATGATTAACAGGAGAATTTCGCATTTTAACGATTATGGTGAATAAAAACATGAATTGGAATTAAAATAAGTCTACTGATATAGTTTGATTAATCATTTTTTGACCAGGTTGCCATGCTCGCTTTAATTTCTCCAGCTAAAACTCTTGATTACAATACCCCCCTACCAACTGACCAATTTACTCAAGCGAGATTATTACAGCATTCGCAGGATTTGGTTAAAGTTTGTCGCACACTTTCTGCATCAGAAATTTCAAGCTTAATGAGTGTCAGTGAAAAAATTGCTAGTTTAAATGCTGCACGTTTTAATGACTGGCAACCAGATTTTAATTTGGCCAATGCCCGTCAGGCGATTTTTGCATTCAAAGGCGATGTCTATACAGGTCTTGATGCTTATAATTTGAAGAATGAAGACCTGCATTATGCCCAAGACCATTTGCGGATGCTGTCCGGTTTATATGGGCTCTTGCGTCCTCTGGATCTGATGATGCCTTATCGCCTGGAAATGGGTACTAAATTGGCCAATATCCGGGGGCATAACTTATATGATTTCTGGGCTCATCATATTACTGATCTGATTAATCAAGACTTGGCAGCAGTAAAGTCTGAAATTCTGGTCAATATCGCGTCTGATGAATATTATAAATCGGTTAATGAGCGCAAAATTCAGGCAGATATTATCAAGCCGGTATTTCTAGATCAGAAAAATGGCAAATATAAAGTGATTAGTTTTTATGCTAAAAAAGCACGCGGTCTTATGGCACGTTTTATAATTGAAAATAAAATTGATCGGATTGAAGGGCTAAAAGCTTTTAATGTCGATGGTTATTACTTCGATGCAGACAGTTCACTCAAGAAAGAACTGGTGTTTAAGCGCGATGAACAACTGAGTGCATAAATAAACGATTTCCCATATCCAGCATGAGTACAAGTATGCTGGATATGAGAGCCCTATTATAAGGTACATGTATAATCTTTAATGATTTGACTTTGTGAGGCAGATAAAGGACAGATGCACAGAATTAGCGAAAAGCACCATTGAGCTTTCAAGAATAGCCTGCAGAGTTTCCCAAGAATAAAATTGTCACTACACACATCTAAATAACTCGAAAAATATCATTTATTTAACGTTTTTTCTCAAAAAATAAAGATGAGGTCTTTGGGGAAAACCCTATGAAATTATGCAAAATACTCTTCATGAAATGCGTGATATTTCATTTATCAGAATAGTCCTACTTCAAAATTATTTTTCTAAATTAATTAAAAAACTTTTAACTACAGATACTTATTGTTGACTTGAAAGTGCATTATAAAAAAACAGTTTAAAAAAAAGAATTACAAGTTAATTAAGTAATAGTAAACAAAAACTCAGAAAAGTATTGGTTTAAGGCTTGAAAACTGCCTTTCATCGGGTTAAATGTAAAGTATGTCACAAGTTTGTTATGTTTTTTGTTAGCATAATTTCATAATGTTACAAAGCGGCATAATAAGAATGAAAATATATGCTATTCCTGTCTTTGCCTTAATAATCAGTTTATTGGGATTTTGCGTCCATAAACATTCAGAAATAAGGAAATATGAAAAGATCCGTCATGTCTTGAGTGAAGGGCGTGATTCAAACAAATTATTGGAATCCAACCGGCATCGGCATTAATCCAGCTTACTTATCTTCAGGGTTTAAAATTTAAATAAAATAATAAAATTAAATTAATAATAAATATAATGAATTTTTGAAGTATTCGCTTAGAATATATTAATTTCTAATAAAGTGTAAAAATCTAAGAAGCAATAAGAAATCAGTGTGTTATAATTTGCCCACAATCAAGATGAAGCAGATATCATCTTGTTAACCATTTGATTTAAATCTTGAAATTAAGCTGCATAAAAATTATGCAGCTTTTTTGTTTAGATTTTTTGGGTTTTTATAGCATAGCCCTGGGTGGGCTGTAAGCTGTTCCAACATTTTAACCCGTCAAATGGCTATGCTGGCATATTCGTTGCTAACACATCCTTAAAATTGATGAATTTTTTTATAAAATTTCATTTATTTGACAGCATGCTTAAAGCATAAAGTTTACTCAATAGGGGCTAGGTCATGACGACTCCTAATCCATCTTCAGAAAGTATGCTTGAACGTCTGTTCAAACTGAGTGAAAACAAAACCAGTTTCCGCACAGAAGTTCTGGCAGGTGTAACCACGTTCTTAACGATGTGTTACATCATTATTGTCAATCCAATGATTTTGTCCGAAACGGGGATGGATCATGGGGCTGTCTTTGTTGCCACTTGTCTTGCAGCAGCAATTGGCTGTTTGGTCATGGGTTTGATTGCGAATTATCCAATTGCCCTAGCACCAGGTATGGGCTTGAATGCCTTCTTTACCTATTCTGTATGTTTGGGAATGGGAGTGCCTTGGCAAACCGCATTAGGCGCAGTTTTTGTGTCAGGTCTGGTTTTTATTGCGATCAGCATGTTCAAAATACGTGAGGCTATTGTCAATGCTATTCCGATGTCGCTAAAGCTCGCGATTGGAGGAGGTATTGGATTATTCCTGGCGCTGGTTGCGTTAAAAAATGCCGGTATTATTGTGGATAATCCGGCTACTTTAGTCGGCTTGGGCGATCTGAAACAACCCTCGGTATTACTGGCACTTTTAGGATTTTTGCTTGTGGTGGTAATGCACCAGTTCAAAGTCCGTGGTGCAATTATCATTAGTATTCTGGTGGTGACGGCTATTGCAACTGCACTAGGTTATAATGAATTTCAGGGTGTAGTGGGTGCAATTCCATCACTTGCTCCAACATTCATGCAAATGAATTTTGAAGGTCTATTCACTGCCAGTTTAATTGGCGTGATTTTTGTCTTCTTCCTGGTCGATCTATTTGATTCCACCGGTACACTCGTAGGTGTTTCGCACCGTGCAGGCTTGTTAAAAGATGGCAAACTGCCACGTTTGAAAAAAGCACTTTTTGCTGACTCTACTGCAATTGTTGCAGGTGCAGCTCTAGGGACTTCATCGACGACACCATACATTGAATCTTCTGCAGGTGTAGCAGCTGGTGGGCGTACAGGTCTAACCGCTGTAGTCGTCGGTATCCTGTTTGTTGCCTGTTTGTTCCTTGCGCCATTGGCACAGTCTGTACCAAGCTTTGCAACAGCCCCAGCGTTGTTATTTGTTGGTGTCTTAATGATTCAGGGTATCGTACATATTGATTGGGAAGATATTACAGAAGCAGTTCCTGCATTTTTAACCATTGTATTTATGCCATTTACCTATTCGATTGCGGATGGTATAGCAATGGGCTTTATTAGCTATGCATTGATCAAGTTGCTGACTGGTAAAGCAGCAACTGTGCCGTATATGGTCTGGATTATTGCACTACTATGGACGCTTAAATTCGCACTATTTGGCGGCTAATTTTTCTGGATTTGGAAAGGGTGTAGACTCAGTTTGCACCCTTTTTTTATTATTTAAGGGTTTCACGAGGAGAAATGATGAACCGTCTCGAGTTGATTCGAGCTTTGCCAAAAGCAGAACTTCATGTGCATATTGAAGGCACCTTTGAGCCTGAGTTAATGTTTGCAATCGCTCAGCGTAATCAGATTGCTATCCCGTATAAATCTGTCGAGGAAGTTAAACAGGCGTATAACTTTCATAATCTTCAGTCGTTCCTTGATATTTATTATGCTGGTGCTGCTGTACTGATTCATGAACAGGATTTTTATGATCTGGCATGGGCGTATTTTGAAAAATGTGCTGAAGACCGGGTCGTGCATACTGAAATGTTCTTTGATCCACAAACCCATACTGATCGTGGCGTTGCTTTTGCAACCATGATCAACGGCTTGCAAAAAGCCTGTGATGATGCCAAAACTAAACTGGGTATCAGTTCACATCTGATCATGTGCTTCTTGCGTCATTTAAGTGAAGATGCTGCTTTTGCAACACTGGAACAGGCCTTGCCTTATAAAGACCAGATTATTGCAGTCGGTCTGGATTCAAGTGAAGTCGGGCATCCACCGTCAAAGTTTGAACGTGTTTTTGCTAAAGCACGAGATGAAGGCTTCTTAGTGGTTGCGCATGCAGGAGAAGAAGGCCCGGCAGCCTATGTCTGGGAGGCGCTGGATTTGCTCAAAGTCAATCGTATCGATCATGGAGTTCGTTCGGAAGAAGATTCTGAGTTAATGCAACGCCTGATTGCAGAAAAGATGCCATTGACGGTTTGTCCGTTGTCAAACCTGAAACTTTGCGTCGTGGATGACATGCAGCAGCATAATATCCATCGCCTCTTGCAGCAGGGCGTGCATGTTACGGTCAATTCAGATGATCCATCCTATTTTGGCGGTTATATGAATGACAATTTTATTGCCATTGCTGAAGCGCTGGACTTAAGCAATGAGGAAATCAAGCAGTTGGCCATTAACTCATTTGAAGCCTCTTTTATTACCGAGGCCGATAAAGAACAATGGATCAACCAGATCCGTGCCCTGGTTTAAGTTTTCAAATAAAAGGCAGGGTACGCTCTGCCTTTGTTTTTATAGATGGATATGAAATTGAAACATGTAATTCTACTCATCAGTAGCGTGTTGATATCTGCCTGCTCAAATGCGGATATGACTTTGACACAACGTACCTTAAAACCCGTGATTGAATACCAATGTGGAAAAGAGCTGAAAGCATCTAAATTCTGGACCGCCTCGACTTATTTTATGCAGGATAAAAATAAAGCTGAACTTGAACAGAATGTGTGTTCCTGTGTGGGTGAGCATGCGCTTAAAGATATTCCAGCCAGCACTTTGCTTAAAGCAACTCTCGATGAAGAGGTAAAGTCAAAGCTTACTCAACAAGCAATCGCAAACAGTCTGAAAGGCTGCATGACCGAGTTCTTGAAATAAAATCAGCTTTGCAATGAAAGCTGATTGAATGTAGTTTTGCAGTTTATTTTTTAGACGATTTAGATTGTCGCATCATGCTGGTGAGTACGTGATCCTTATCGATAAAATGATGTTTCAGTGCTGCGGCAATATGTCCGGTTAAAAGGAGTCCCACCGCCCAGGAAAGCCAGATATGCAGAGGTTTTGCGATGGCGGTCACAGCCGGATTTTCTGCAATCAGTGCCGGAAGCTTAAATAAATACAGCACCGGTGCTGGGTAGCTCAGACTCCAGCTATATAAACAGCCGGTGACGGGTAGGGCAATCAGCATGAAATACAAAGCCAGATGACCTGCATGTGCTAAAGTTTTCAATGACATAGTGTCAGATAGTTCGGGGGCAGGATGGGTGTAGCGCCAGAAGATTCGTACAACCAGCAGGAAAATAATGGTGGTGGCGATATTTTTATGCAGGGTGATGACATCGCCTTTAAAGCTGCTATCGACCTCATAACTTAAAAAATTCCCGCTATAAAAACCAATCAGCCACGCCCCAATAAAGATAATCGCCATGATCCAGTGCAGCCATTGCGCCGTGCGTGTGTAATATTGTACTTTTTCCATGTGATTTTCTGTGGCTCTCAAAGATGGATGCACCTTAGCAAAGGGCGAATCAGCTCGGCAATTCCAAATCTGCAACGCTATGGTGGCTTTCATGCAACATCCATTGAAATGGCTGGGTGCAGATTAAACATTCAGGATGATTTTTAGATTTCTTATTCAGGTGAATTTCGGCACAATAGCGTCACGCTTTATATATGAATAAACAAGGAACAGATCTGTGAAAAAATTATTGATTGCACTGGCTCCAATTGCTTTGATTTTATCGGCTTGTGCAACAACAGGCAGTCCTGAGACCCAAACCACGACTCAGCAACTGGGTGGGGCTGCGCTTAAAATCGCGATCAATGCAAAATGTACGACTGAGCTGAATAATATTCCGGCATGGCAAACAGCAACACGTCTCATGACTACAACACAAAAACAGGATATCCAGACTGAAATTTGCGGCTGTGTCAGTGAAAAAGCACCACAGAACGTAACGGCGGTAGATCTGGCAACTGCAGCAATTGACCCGGCAGCACGTGCGACGATTGTCGGCAATGTAGTGGCAAAAACCATTAACGCTTGTGTAGCTGAAGCTGTAAACTAAGCCAAGATTAAATTGAAATAGGCTGACCGGTTCAGCCTATTTTTTATGGAAGAAAGACATGAAAATTGCTGGTGTAGATGAAGCAGGGCGTGGGCCATTAGTGGGTTCGGTTGTCGCTGCGGCAGTTATTTTGGATCCGAATAACCCGGTTGAGGGTTTAAATGATTCAAAAAAGCTTACTGAAAAGAAGCGTGAAAAGCTTTTTATCGAAATTCGGGAAAAAGCCTTGGCATGGGCCATTGCTGAGGCTTCTGCAGCAGAGATTGATGAGTATAATATTTTACAGGCCTCTTTGCTAGCGATGCGTCGCGCTGTAGAAGCTTTGCCAGTTCAGCCTGAGCATGTACTGGTCGATGGCAACAAGATTCCACAGGGCCTTGCGATGAGCTGTGATGCTGTAGTTGGTGGTGATGCGCTGCATGCTGAAATTTCAGCAGCCAGTATTCTGGCTAAAGTAACCCGAGATCATCAGATGATCGAGATGGATCAGAAGCATCCGCAATTTGGTTTTGCCAAGCATAAAGGTTATCCAACCAAGGCGCATTTTGAAGCGATTGCCCTGCACGGTGTTATTGATGAGCATCGCCGCAGTTTTGGACCGGTAAAAAAAGTGCTTGCAACATTGCAGCAAGAGGTAAAACTTTAGACTTTATTAAATTTTTTAATTATTTAGAGTACTTATATAAAATACAGAGAAATTTAAAGCGGCTAAAAAAGCCGCTTTATGATTTACACAAAAATTAACGGTTAAAGTTATTTTGTGTCTGATTATCATCTTCAAAAGAAGGCTGGTAATCTTGATCGATATGTTGAAGATGTTCATGCATTGCGCGTTCATGCTGGATACGCTGGTATATCTCTTCACGGTGCACAGAGACTTCTTTAGGAGCATTCACCCCAATACGAACCTGATTACCTTTTACACCAAGTACAGTCACGCTGACTTGGTCACCAATCATTAAAGTTTCCCCGACGCGTCGAGTCAGAATCAGCATGTTTTTCTCCTTGCAAAATGCAAAACCTGCAATCTATTGAATGTAAAATAAAAAGCACAACCAAAAATTATAAAATAATATCTGGATAGAAATTCTGTCACCTGAATGAAAGACTTTAATCTATCTCAGTTGGTTAAAAATCCTCATGCTTAATATAACAGAGCCACTATAAAAAAAACTATAGCGGCTCTGCATTTTTGTAGAGTTTTATAAAATAGTGTCAAACAATGACAATATTTTGTTTTTTCGCTTAAGCGCGTGCGCTAGATTCGCCTTGTTCGCGGTCTAGACCAAATGCGGTATGCAATGAACGTACAGCAAGTTCAAGATAATTCTCTTCAATGATGACTGAAATCTTGATTTCAGAAGTCGAGATCATCAGGATGTTAATACCTTCGTCAGCTAGGGCGGTGAACATTTTGCTCGCTACACCTGCATGAGAACGCATGCCTACACCTACGATCGATACTTTTACGATGTCATCACGAGTCGCAACTTCACGTGCGCCAATTTCTTTAGCGGTTGCTTCAAGAATTGCTTTTGCTTTTGCAAGTTCGCCACGGTTTACAGTGAATGTGAAGTCAGTCGTACCATCTTCTTCTACGTTTTGGATGATCATATCGACTTCGATATTCGCAGCGCCAATCGGTGCTAAGATTTTAGATGCAATACCTGGAATGTCAGGCACACCTAGGATAGTCAGTTTAGCTTCGTCACGGTTAAACGCGATACCAGAGATAATTGGCTGTTCCATGTTGTCTTCCAATTCAGTCGTAATAAGTGTGCCAACGTTGTTTTTAAATTCTTCGTCAAACGCGCCATCATTGTCATTGTCAAAGCTTGAAAGTACGCGTAAAGGTACTTGGTATTTACCCGCAAATTCAACAGAGCGAATTTGTAGAACTTTTGAACCAAGTGATGCCATTTCCAGCATTTCTTCAAACGAAATACGGTCGACTTTTTTCGCTTTTGGTGCAACGCGAGGGTCAGTGGTATATACGCCATCAACGTCAGTATAGATTTGGCATTCGTCAGCTTTGAGTGCAGCAGCCAGTGCCACACCTGAAGTATCAGAACCGCCACGACCTAAAGTTGTTGTGTTGCCTTCAGCATCAAAGCCCTGGAAGCCGGCAACTACAATTACACGACCCGCGTCCAGATTTTTAGTCAATACGTCAGTATCAATCGACTCGATACGGGCTTTGGTAAATGCGCTGTCAGTCTTAATGCCAACCTGGCGTCCAGTCAAAGATTTAGCTTCAACCCCGATCGAATTCAACGCCATTGCAAGCATGGAAATCGTTACCTGTTCACCCGTAGAAACCATTTGGTCTAGTTCACGCGGATCAGGGGTTTCGGTAATGGCTTTCGCTAAAGCGAGCAGACGATTGGTCTCGCCACTCATTGCCGATACAACCACCACTACCTTGTGGCCGTGGTCATGCCAGCGCTTTACACGACGAGCAACATTTAAAATGCGCTCTGGAGTACCCATAGAGGTACCGCCATATTTTTGAACGATTAATGCCATAGTTGTTCCATATAAACCATGACCCTGATATTCCTATCAGGGTCAGTTACACAAAATGAAGTTTTTATTTTGCTGCAAGCCAAGCTGGTAAATCAGCCATCACTGAAGCAAACTTCTCGTTAAGTGGTGCGCCACCTTGTGCCAAGTCAGGTTTACCACCACCTTTACCACCGAGCTCAGTTGCCAAGTGTTTGATGATGTCACCTGCTTTAATAGAAGCAGTAAAGTCTTTTGCAACAGATGCGATCAAGCTCACCTTGTCACCCTCTACACCTGCAAGAACAATGACTGCATTTTCTAATTTTGATTTCACGCCATCATGCAGGTTACGCAGTGCTTTCGCATCCATACCGTGAACAGTCGTGATGAGTGTTTGACGACCTGCAATTTCTTGAACCTGACCTAAAAGTTCACCAGCTTGCAGGCTTGCTAATTTTTGATTGAGTTGTTCAATCTGTTTTTGCAAGCTTGATGCTGTATCAACCAGCGCTTCAACTTTCTCAATCGTTTGATCTTTTTGAGCTTTTAACAGGCTATTAATAGTGTTGATATCACGATCCGCTTTTTGAGCTACTTCAACTGCTTTGGTACCAGTCACTGCTTCGATACGACGTACACCCGCTGCCACACCACCTTCAGAGGTAATCTTGAACAGGCCGATATCGCCAGTGCGCTTCACATGAATACCGCCACACAGTTCGATGGAGAAGTTTTTCTCTTCAATCACAGAACCCATAGACAGTACGCGAACTTCTTCACCGTATTTTTCACCGAACAGCATCATCGCACCTTTTGCTTTCGCAGATTCGATGTCTAGCAGTTCAGTTGTTACTTCAGTGTTTGCGATGACTTCAGCATTCACAAGACGTTCAATTTCTTGAAGCTGTTCAAAAGTCACAGGCTGGTCATTGGCAAAGTCGAAACGTAAAATGTCAGATGCAACCAATGAGCCTTTTTGCTGGACGTGTGCACCCAGGATTTGACGAAGAGCAGCGTGTAACAAGTGAGTTGCAGAGTGGTTGCGTGCAGTTGCGGCACGAATGTCTGCTTTTACCGTTGCTTCTACATTTTGAGTAACTTTCAAGTTACCCATGGTCACGATCCCTTGGTGTACAAATGCACCGCCAGATTTCTTGGTATCCTGAACTTCGAAAATACCGGTATCGTTTTTGAAGAGTCCTGTATCACCGATTTGACCACCGCTTTCTGCATAGAAAGGAGTCTGGTTCAATACGATTAGTGCTTCGTCGCCTTCAACTACTTCGTCAACTTGCTCGCCATCTTTATAGATTGCGATGATTTGACCTTGACCAGCAGTGGCGTCATAACCTTCAAACTGAGTTTCACCTTCAACTTTCACAACAGAGTTATAGTCGATTGCGAATTTGCCTGCATCACGAGCGCGTTGACGTTGTGCAGCCATTTCAGTTTCGAAACCAGCTTCGTCAATTGTTAAATCACGTTCACGTGCAATGTCAGCGGTTAAGTCAGTCGGGAAACCGTAAGTGTCGTAAAGTTTAAATACCACTTCACCTGGAATCACAGAGCCTTTCAGGTTTGCCAGTTCGCCTTCAAGCAATTTCAGACCTTGCTCAAGTGTTTTGGCAAACTGTTCTTCTTCTTTCAGCAGTTGTGCTTCGATGCGTGCTTTGTTGGCTTCCAGTTCAGGATATGCTTCGCCCATTACTTCAATTAAAGGCTGTAACATCTTATAGAAGAATGAACCTGTCGCACCCAGTTTATTACCGTGACGAACTGCACGACGGATGATACGACGCAATACATAACCACGGCCTTCATTAGACGGGTTTACACCATCCGCAATCAGGAAGCAGCATGAACGTGCATGGTCGGCAACCACTTTTAAAGATGCAGGATAATCTACGGGCTTGCCTTCAGCTTGTGCTTTTGCTTCAAGTTCAGAAGTGTCTAAACCGATGATTTCAGCAGCCGCTTTTAACAAGTGCTGGAACAGGTCGATTTCATAATTTGAGTTAACGTGCTGAAGAACAGCAGAAATACGCTCCAAACCCATACCTGTATCAACAGAAGGTGCTGGAAGAGGGTGTAACACACCATCTGCAGTACGGTTAAACTGCATGAAAACGTTGTTCCAGATTTCGATGAAGCGGTCACCATCTTCTTCAGGCGTGCCCGGCAGGCCACCCCAGATATGATCACCGTGGTCAAAGAAAATTTCAGAACAAGGACCGCAAGGACCGGTATCGCCCATTGCCCAGAAGTTGTCTGATGCGTATTGACCGCCTTTGTTGTCGCCAATGCGGATAATACGGCTGGCATCTAGACCGATTTCTTTGTTCCAGATATCAAATGCTTCGTCATCAGTGTGGTACACAGTGGCGTAGAGTTTATCTTTAGGTAGTGCTAACCATTCATCGCTCGTTAAGAATTCCCAGGCAAATTTGATCGCATCACGCTTGAAGTAGTCACCAAACGAGAAGTTACCCAGCATTTCAAAGAAAGTATGATGACGGGCGGTATAACCGACATTGTCCAAGTCGTTGTGTTTACCACCTGCGCGTACGCATTTCTGTGATGATACGGCACGGACATAATCGCGTTTTTCTAGACCTAAGAAGCAATCTTTAAACTGGTTCATACCCGCATTGGTGAACAGCAAAGTTGGGTCATTGGCGGGTACTAGAGAACTCGACGCGACACGTGTATGCCCTTGCGATTCAAAGTAACGCAAAAATGCTTCACGAATTTCAGCTGATGTCATAAAACGAGTACTCACAACCAAGTCACTCCATAATTTCCGATTTGGCAAAAACACCACAGTCTGACAAGCATACAAAAGCTCTGCTGCAATGTGGGGCTTAAAAATTTAAAACGCCAAATTATAACGGAAAAAGCAGTACGCACCAATCATTTTAAAACCAATTGCTAAGGATTTATGTGCTTAGGTTTTTTGCTAAATAGTTAAATTGAATCTTTCTAAGGGCAAAATTCCGATAATTTCATCTCTTGAAAAATAACTGGAATTTTAAATGATGCAGAGAGAACCTGATCTATCAGAAAGAAAATAATCGAAAATCAGTATTTTCACTGAAGTTTTTTAATGTACGGCGCCAGAAATCCTTTAACATAGAAGAGTTCTAAAATAGGCATATTAAAGGTTGAGTCATGCAACGAGTGGCAATCAATGGATTTGGGCGTATTGGACGGAATGTACTACGTGCATGGTTTGAAAATCCGAAAGATTTTAACTTTGAAATCGTAGCCATTAACGATATTGCCAATGTTGAAACCCTGATTCATCTGTTTAAATATGACTCAACCCATGGCCGTTTTTCAGGGCAGGTAGATCTCAGCTATGATGCTGAACATATTTATCTGCATATCAGCTATAAAGATGCCACTTTAAAAGTACAGGTTTTGTGTGAGGCCCAGCCGGCAAAGCTGCCTTGGCAAAATCTGGCTGTAGATGTAGTACTTGAGTGTACCGGGCTGTTCCGTTCCCGTGAAGCCGCGACCCAGCATATTCAGGCAGGGGCGAAACGTGTGATTATCGGTGCCGCACCTTTTGATACTGTGGATGCTGCGATTGTCTATGGTGTCAATCATCATGAAGTCAAAGCATCGGATCAGATCATTTCCAGTGTTTCTTGTACTACACAGGCTTTGGTACCACTGGTCAAAATTGTCGATGATGCATTTGGTATCAATAGCGCCCTGATGACCGAAATCCATGCTGTTACGGCGGATCAATCGGTACTGGATCATGCACATCGTGATTTGCGTCGTGCACGTGCCTCGGGCCATAACATCATTCCTACGACTTCGAGCGCACTGGGTGCCTTAAAGCGGGTAATGCCGAAAATGGAAGATCGTATCGATGGTTATTCGATTCGGGTGCCGACTATTAATGTCGCTGCAATTGATTTGACCTTTGTTTCTCAGTCACCGATTACCGATCACAAGCTGAATGAAGTTCTGATCAAGGCTGCCCGGCAGGACTTCGCAGAAATCATGGCGGTAACAGATGAGCCTTTGGTATCCAGTGATTTTAATCATTCTCCATATTCACTGATTGTGGATTTGACTCAGACGCTGGTGGTTGGACACCAAGCTAAAGTTTTTGCCTGGTATGATAATGAATGGGGCTATGCCAACCGTTTATTAGATTTATGTGAATCATTTCATTAAGTTCGAGTTATTTAAATCCCTAAAGCACCGAAGATAAGGTGCTTTTTTCATGTCCAGAATATTTTGCCAGCCAATTTTTAGGAGAATTTGGCTGTAATTGATCGAAAATCAGTATTTGAAGCTGAATTAGTTAGATTATCTGCAGTATTTTTCGTTAAGATAAAAACAATAAAATGAAATAAGAGCAAGCACATGATGATGGTTTGGGGTTTTATTATACTGCTGACTTTGGCGGTGATTTTTCTGATCTGGCTGCAGTTTAATCAGAATGATGAGCCACGTACCGAGCAAGGTGTGCCAGTTGAAGAAAAAGTCGCGCATCTTGAAGAAAACTTAAAAAAGACTCTGGAAATTATGCAGGATCTGGCCAAAAAAATGCATGTCCAGCAGGAAGTACTGGATCAGACCACAACAAAGCTTCAGCAGGTTGAGTTGCAAAATGCGGAGCTGGTCAGTTTACTGACTAAAGTGGTTGATCCCCAGAAATCATCCCACCCCCTTTAGAGATCTTTTGAAAGGAGGCAGTACCAGACTATAGAGAGCATTCAGCCAGATAAAACCATTTTGCATAAACTGTGAAATGGAGGGGATAAAGTCAAGTACTGGCACAGCTGATAGACCCAATTCTCATTTGATTACGCGCGATTGTTTTTCAGACGCGGATGAGCATATCTGGATTCTGATAATAAGTTCCAGATGCATTATTTAACTCAAATTCTCTGCCGTCACAGGATAAAACTGAAATCTCAGTGTAAACGGTAAAAATTATGATGGGACTATCCTTGATTTAATGCTGGGTTTTGTGTTTTTAAGATGCAATAAAATGCTGATAGTTGACACAATTGTTGATCCTTTCATCAGGTGGCGAAAATTATAAAATTTGCGATGCACAGCCAAAACTATCGTGCTAGACTAGGAGAAATCGGGTGTGCTCCCGATTTTTTTATGCGGATTCGTTCCGCGCTGACAAGAATTTAGGTTTACAACATGCCCATTTCAGAGACATGGTTATTACCTGATGGTGTAGCTGATGTATTACCAGAACAAGCGCAAGTCATTGAAAGCCTGCGCCGTAAATCACTGGATTTCCTTGCATCTCGAGGTTATCAGCTGGTGTACACGCCATTCATTGAATACATCGAATCTCTATCTTCTCTCTCAGAATCGAATCAAGATTTAGACTTAGCCACTTTTAAGGTGATCGATCAGCTTTCTGGTCGTTTACTTGGTGTGCGTGCCGATATGACACCACAAGTGGCTCGTATTGATGCGCATGTACATCCAGTGGAAGGTGTTGCACGTTACTGTTATGCAGGAACTGTCTTGCATACCAAACCTCGCGGTTTTAATACCTCGCGTGCGCCACTACAGTTGGGTGCAGAGCTATTTGGTTCAGACAGCATCGATGCCGATGTTGAAATGGTCGACTTGATGATCAGTCTGATTCAGGAGGCAGGCCAGGCAGATGGTATTCATCTGGACTTAGGTCATGTCGGTTTATTCCGCAGTCTGGTGGCTCAAGCAGGATTGAACAAAGTTGCTGAACAGCAATTATCTGATTTATACCAACGCAAGGCTTTACCGGAATTAGCAGAATTCACGGCAGAGCTGAAATTTGGTCAGGATTTTTATGCACTTGGGCGCTATGCCAGTGACCTGGATGCATTGCAAGCAAATCTAAGCGCTGAAGTGCTGGCAAATCCTGCATTCAAGCAAGCTTTTGATGCACTACAAATCACTAGGGAAGAAGTTCAGACCCGTTGGCCAGACTTGAGCATTGGTATTGATGTAGTTGAATTGCGTTCGTACCATTATCATACTGGTCTGATGTATGCCGTGTATGCGCCGAACCGTGCAGCTGCACTGGCACAAGGTGGCCGTTATGATGGCATTGGTGAGCATTTTGGGCGTGCCCGTCCTGCAACCGGTTTCTCGTGTGACTTATATGCTTTAAGTGCAGGCCAGTTTGATACGATACAGGTGGTCGTTGCACCTAAAGGCAGCGATGCAGAACTTCTGAAGGCGATTCAGAACCTCCGTGCACAAGGCTTGAGTATAATTCAGTTACTGGGTAATGATGATTTAAGCTCTGTACCATATGCGACGCACCAGCTGGTGAGTGTAGATGGCGAGTGGACAGTCAAAACGATTTAATTGCTTGGCTCAGTGTTCATGTCACTGAGTGGGGCTTTCAACTTTAACAGCATGATGTAATGAGGCTATTATGGGCAAGAATGTTGTGGTACTTGGTACCCAATGGGGCGACGAAGGTAAAGGTAAAATCGTCGACCTGCTCACAGATCAAGCGGCAGCGGTAGTTCGTTATCAAGGCGGACATAACGCAGGTCACACTCTTGTGGTTGGTGGTAAGAAAACTGTCTTACACCTCATTCCATCAGGTATTTTACGTGAAAACGTATTGTGCTTAATTGGTAACGGTGTGGTTCTTTCTCCTGAAGCGCTCATCAAAGAGATGGACATTCTTGAAAAAGAAGGCGTTCCTGTTAAAGAACGTTTACGCATTTCTCCAAACTGTCCACTTATCCTGCCAAACCACATCGCACTTGATCAGGCGCGTGAGAAAAAACGTGGTAATGCGAAGATTGGTACGACAGGTCGTGGTATCGGTCCTGCATACGAAGATAAAGTGGCACGTCGTGCAGTACGTGTTGCTGACCTGGTACGTGGTGGTGAACATCTTACAGCCCAGCTGACTGAACTACTGGACTACCATAACTTCCAGTTAACTCAATACTACGGTGTTGAAGCAGTTAAACTGGAAGATGTGCTGGCACTGTGTGACGAATGGCGTAAGGTTGTTGCTCCACTGGTTGTGGACGTAACTACTGAATTGCATAACTACCGTAAAAACGGTGACAACATCATGTTCGAAGGCGCGCAAGGTTCACTTCTTGACGTTGACCACGGTACATATCCGTATGTAACTTCTTCGAATACAACTGCTGGTGGCGTAAGCTCTGGTTCAGGTCTGGGTCCTTTGCACCTTGACTATGTACTGGGTATTACCAAAGCGTATACAACGCGTGTAGGTGCAGGTCCATTCCCAACCGAGCTGGTGTATGACGCTGCAAATGACACAGGTGATGCGATTGGTAAACACCTCGGTACGATTGGTAATGAATTTGGTGCCTCTACTGGCCGTCAACGTCGTTGTGGCTGGTTCGATGCTGAAATTCTACGCCGTTCAGTCGATGTAAACTCACTTTCTGGTATTTGCCTGACTAAACTTGACGTTCTTGACGGTTTGGAAGAAGTGAAAATCTGTGTAGGCTATGAAGCTGCAGATTCTGGTTGTGTGGGTTCTTCTGATGCGCTTGCATTCGAAACTTTAAAACCGATTTACGAAACTATGCCAGGCTGGTCTGAGTCAACTTTTGGTGCGAAATCACTGGATCAGTTGCCACAAGCTGCATTGAACTATGTAAAACGTCTTGAGCAATTGATTGAATGTCCAATCGACATCATTTCAACGGGTCCAGACCGTGAAGAAACCATCATTCTTCGCCATCCATTCGATGCTTAATTTGTTTTAAGCTTCAATAAAAAAACCCATCTTCGGATGGGTTTTTTTATAGGTTGAAATTATGTAGCTATTTCAAGACTAAAGTTGCATCGGTAATCAGGCATGATGTGCTTTAACATATCGATATATAAAGAAAGAAAAATGAGTATCAGGATGCAAAAAAATATATCGGCGACCATGTTTTATTCATTATTATTCGCGATGGGCGGGGCACCAACAATTGCCATGATGATTATTCGTGCGCAAACCCAAAATCCTGAGATTATTTATACTGTACTCATTGGTCTCAGCGTCATTATTGCCTGTATCCTAGTGCCTGTTATCTTGCTGCAAAATGCTTTTTTATATTTCAAACGTAAAGATGAAATACTTGAACAGAAAATAAAACCTCTCAGTCAGGGGTATCTGGGCTTAAATATTATTTGTCTGATTTACTGGTTAGCGATACAGTACTTGGCTTAAAAATTACATAATTTATAAGAAGATGGAGTAATTATACGTTTAGCTACTGCATGCTTTCCCTTATAATTTTTACAATGTAAATTAAGCTTGAGCTAAGGTAGAGTTAATTATAATGAAGAATAAACTTTTATTAAGTATGGCCACTGCCACAGTGGTGACATTGTCGGGTTGTACTACCATTGCCGATATTGCCGGGGCGGATACTGCGACTTTAAATGCATCTGCCAGCCAAAGCTATAATGCCATGGTGAATGATGCGCGCAATAAAGGTCAGCTGGATACCAGTTCAGCCACATATAAACGTATTAATACCGTGTTTAATCGCTTGAAGCCGATTGCTAACCAAATGAATCAAACCGGTACGCCATTCCAGTGGCAACTGGCTGTACTTAAATCTGACCAGGTCAATGCCTTTGTTGCCCCGGGTGGTAAAGTCGTATTCTACACTGGTATTGTGAATAAACTGAATCTGACTGATGCTGAAATTGCAGCAATTATGGGTCATGAAATGGTACATGCCTTAGAAGAGCACTCTAAGCAGAAAATCGGCGCGCAGGCCCTCACTGACCTGGCCTTGGGAATTGGCCTGAGTGCAGCAGGTGTAGGTCAGGGCGGCGCTGCAGCTGCACAGCTGGGTAGTCAGATCGGGATTGGTTTGCCGTACTCGCGTAATCTGGAAAGTCGTGCTGACCAGGGCGGTTTGATGCTGATGGCGCGTGCAGGCTATAACCCGAATGCAGCCATTACCCTGTGGGAAAAAATGAATAAATTAGAAGGTGGCGGCGGAGTCGCTTTCCTGTCTACGCATCCATCGAATAGCCAGCGTATTGGACAGATGCGTCAGCAGTTGCCAGCAGCAATGCAGATTTATAACCAAAACAAATAATCCAATGATTATTCTTTGAAAGAAGATCTTGATGGGATTAAAAGGGCAGGGTATTGATCCTGCCTTTTTTATGGCTCATTTTTTGATGGACATTGTTTGAGCTATTTTTCTTGGCAACAAAAAAGGGCAAAGTTTGCACTTTGCCCTTTATCACACCCGATCAGAAGATCTTAGTGTTGGTGACCACCTGCACCATGTACATGGCCGTGATCTAATTCTTCTTGAGAAGCTTCACGAACAGATACGATTTCAACTTCAAAAGTCAGATCTTGACCAGCAAGTGGGAAGTTAGCATCAACAACAACATTGTCGCCTTCAACTGCTTTAACAGTTACGATTTGCACGCCGTCATCAGTTTGAGCCTGGAACTGCATACCTGCTTGAATATTGTCTACGCCTTGGAACATTTGCGCAGGAACTTCTTGAACTAGGTCTGGGTTGTATTCGCCATAACCTTCAGCAGCTGGAACGTTTACAGTGAATTTATCACCTACAGTTTTACCTTCTAGCGCGTTTTCTAATCCTGGGATGATATTACCTGCACCGTGCAAATAGGCAAGTGGTTCACCTTGAGATTGATCGAGAGTTTCACCCTCTGCGTTAGTCAATGTGTAGTGGAAAGAAACCACGTGGTTATTTGCAATAGCAGTCATGTTAATTGATCCATTCAATTTTTTAAGGGTACATCATAAAGTGAAATTGCGTTTTTGTAGACTAAAATTAGCAAAAAAACGCAATTCGACAATTTTATTGACGATTTTTTCATTGATTGGGCCAAATTCTGGAATTTCAATGCAATTTCAGCTTTGGAGAAATTTTCCGTGTAACAAAATCTTTTGCGGTTAGAATGCCTGCATGCGCATACCCATGAATGGTTGCCTGATGAATCCGGTACAAGGACACATACATTGATTTGGCGACAAAGCCTTGCACATTGACCTGACCGAGTAATTCCCCAACGGCTTTATTCTGACTTAGGGAAATGAGTGAACCTTTGTCAGAAAATTTAAACATGGGTAAGTAGTTTTCCTCATTGATCCGTGCTTTTAAGGCATTGGCCAGAAAGTTGGCCTGCTGGCTGGCGACTTGGGCGCGTGGACCCAATACCGGTTCATCTGCTGCAGGTTGGCAATGTGCACAGTCACCAAAAGCAAAAATGTCTGGATCAGACTTGGTCTGCAGGGTGGAATAGACTTTCAATCGGTGAATATTGTCCTTTTCCATATCTTGTAGTTGCACCAAGACTTCAGGTGCTTTGATACCTGCGGCCCAGACTTTAATCTCGGCATCCAGACTTGAACCATCTGTAAAATAAATCTTGTCTTCATCGACCTTGGCCACCCGATGACCGGTCAAGACTTCAATGCCAAACTTTTCCATCTGTTGCATGGTGTGTTCAGCAACTCTAGGTGAGAGCGCCGTCAGAATGCGGTCCGCCGCTTCAATTAGGGTGATTTTGACTTTTTTCGGGTCAACCTTGTTTAAACCATATTTAAAGAAATTATGTTTGGCTTCTACCAGCTCCGCTGCCAGTTCTACCCCAGTTGCTCCAGCACCAATAATCGCGATATTCAGTTCACGATTCGAAGCTTCATGCTGTGCGTTCAGATAGAGATGCAACATGTCCTGCTGAAAAACATCCGCCTGTTTACGGCTGTCGAGAAAATGACAGAATTGTCTTACCCCTTCAGTATTAAAATCATTCGAGGTAGAACCCAAGGCCAGTACCAGTGTGTCATAGGAAATATGCTGGTTTTTCTTGGATTGGGCTATTTTGGAGAAATACTCTGTTTCGACCAAGATTTGTTTGGCTTTACGATCTAGTCCTGTGAATGTACCCAAGACAAATTCATAATGATGTGCCGCTGAATGAGCAAAATAATTGGTTTCTTCTTGATGTGGATTTAAGGTACCTGCAGCCACTTCATGCAGCAGCGGTTTCCAGATATGTGTCAGTTTTTGATCGACCAGAATAATCCGGGCTTTACCGCTTTTACCCAAGCTATCACCCAACTGAGTCGCCAGTTCCAGACCACCGGCACCACCACCCACAATCACGATTTTATGTGCTGTCATATATGATTAACCTGTTTATTTTTTTAATAAAAATAAGAGAAATAGAAAGAAAATATACTATGGCATGGGCCAGATCGCGTCTTGGTTAAAATTGTTATACACATTACAAAACGTAGCAATTCTGTGAGAGCAGGTAAGTTTCCCTGTCTTGAGGGAGTGATGCAGGGAGAAAAGAAAATCTGCCAGAAGATCAGCGAGTAGATCTTCTAGCTTAAAGAAAAGTAACTTGAGATGTAGGGCTATTATCTATCTAAAGGATAAAGCTTTACGCTTGGCGTATTGTCTGAAAACAAACCGAATAAGCCTTGTAGCCAAGTAAAGAATTTCTGAAACAGGTTGGCTTCTTCAATTTCGACATGATCCTCAATCTGAATGGTACGAATCAACTGATTATTCTGATAAACCTGAATAGTCGCCAAAGGCATCATGGTCGCCAAAGGTGCAATGAGTTCAGATGCTTTCACTTCAACATTGATATGAGTTTGCGTTTCCTGTAAAGGCTCGATACTTTTTAAAACGCCATCACCTGTATTCAGCATGACACGCTGTTGGGTTTGATCAAACTGGTTCAGGTCGATACTATACCCCTGATCATATAAAGAAGTGGTAATAATCTGCGGTTGCTTGGTCTGCACCTTAAACATTTTTAAGGTTGATTTGATTACAGGCAGCTCAGCCAGTAGCTTTTTATCTTTGATCGCTACTTCATTGCGGGTATAGGTATAGGCCAGATTCATTAGCTTATGCGATACTTCAGCGCGTTTTGCCGCACTTTTAGTACCCAGTACTACCACAATCAGACGTCGGTTCGGCATTTCAATATCTGCCGTGACACGATTGGCCGTCAGCGCCAGGTTGTAGCCTGCTGCACGGGTAAAACCGGTTTTTAAACCATCCACGGTAGGATCTACCTGAAGCACACGGTTGGTTGCGCGATGAAAATGTCGGTTATAGGTAAAGCTTGGCTGTTTGGAATAATACAGATAATCCGGAGTTTCATTGACGACTGCCATAGATAGTCTGGCCAAATCTGCGGCAGTAGAATAATGTTCAGGCATGGTAATACCTGCCGGATTCTGGAAATTGGTATGCTGCATGCCCAGCGCTTTGGCTTCCTGATTCATGCGTTCAACAAACTGCGGAATACCACCCGAAATTTTCTCAGCCAGCGTCACCGCAGCATCATTGGCAGACATGATAATTAAGCCCGCCAGAAGCTGATCGACTGAAATCTGATCACCTTCTTTCAGGTACATCTGTGACTCATCCCACATCACAGTTTTCACCACAGAAGTCGCGGTTAAAACTTCATTTTTATTTAATTTTCCGGCCTCAATTTCCTTTAAGGCAATATAAGCCACCATCATTTTGGTTAGCGAGGCCGGAGCACGCTGAACATCAGCATTGTGCTCGGCAATAACTTGACCAGATTGTGAATCCAGAATGGTCCAGGCTTCAGCTTCAACGCTTTCAGGCATAATATTGAGTAGGGCAGCATGGGAAAATGCAGAAATAAATAAACTGAATACCGCAATCAGTGAGATGATGTATTTCAATGGTGTTCCTTGATAACCCGCTGGGTGTTGAACGATTTAATTTTCACGCATGCTATGCCTTTTTTATACAGATAGCTAGTCGTAAATGTAGACAAATAAGACAGCTAAACCATCTTGGCTTAAAAAATGCTAAGCTAAGCTATATCTCATTTATTTTAATTTTATATCGTCTATTATGTTGCATTATCAAATCGAATTTGACGATTATCGTCAGCATCTTATTCACGTAACTGTTCGCTTTCTTGCTGATCCGACGCAAGTCTTGTCATTGCCGACCTGGATTCCAGGAAGCTATCTGATCCGGGAATTTTCCAAACATATTGAAGCGGTCAAGGCTTATGATGAAGATGGGCGCCAGCTACAAATCCAGAAGTTTGAAAAGAATAAATGGCGTTTATTCAATACCGATCATGAGCTGATTACGGTGGAATATGATGTCTATGCCTATGACCTGTCCGTTCGTGGTGCATACGTGGATCAAAATCGTCTCTACGTGAACCCGGCTTGTGCATGTCTGGGGCTGGAAGGTCAGGAAAATAAAGAAATTGAACTGGAAATCTTCCTGCCAGATGAATTAAAGCATTTCCAATTGGCAACAGGCATGCAGGCCAAAAGTCTGGTCAAAGGCCGTTTCACGCTGAAAGCTAAAAACTATGCCGAACTGATTGATGCGCCATTTGAGCTGGCAGAACAAACCCGTTTCAGTTTTGATGCCAATGGGATTCCACATGAATTTGTGGTGTCAGGCAAACATGCCATGAATGCTACGCGTATGCAGCAGGACATTGAAAAAATCTGTCGTACAGAAATTTCCATGTTTGGTTCAGCGCCATTTGCGGACTATACCTTTATGACCATGGCAACAGGCAATAGCTATGGTGGTTTGGAGCATCCAAATTCTACCAGTCTGATTTCACCACGTGATGACTTGCCGAAAGCCAATGAACCTGAAGAACCTTCAAAAGATTATCAGCGTTTCCTCGGCTTATGTAGCCATGAATATTTCCATTCATGGTTGGTGAAGTTTATTCGACCTGAAAACTTCGTGAACTATGATCTAAACAGAGAAGGCTATACGTCTTTGCTGTGGATCTTTGAAGGTTTCACCTCTTATTACGATGATTTGATTTTGCTGCGTAGCGGCGTGATTAATCAGGAATCATATATTGCTTTGTTAAAAGCACAGATTGACCGTTATTTGCAGAATCCGGGACGTGCGATTCAGTCAGTGGCTGAATCCAGTTTTGACGCCTGGGTGAAATTCTACCGTCAGGATGAAAACTCCAATAATGCCGGAACCAGCTATTACAACAAAGGTTGTCTGGTAGCGCTATGTCTGGACTTGGGACTGCGTTTACGTGGTTCAAGTCTGGATGCCTTAATGCGCCGTTTGTATGAAAATGCGCAAAATGGTATTCAGGTGCACGAACGGACAATCTTTGAATTATGCAAAGAACTGACAGGTGATGATTGGTCAGAACAGATTAATCACTTGATCAATACGACAGATGAACTACCGCTGGATCAGCTCTTACCTGAGTTTGGTATCGGTTATAGCCTGAAAAATGACAAGTCTTTGCCATTCGGCTTAAAACTGGTTGATAAGCCCGAAGGTGTACTGGTTCAATCTGCTCGTCGTGATGCTGTGGCTGTACAGGCCGGTCTTTCTGCCAATGACGTGATTATTGCGATTGACGGTCTAAAAGCCACCACCAAGCTTCTCGAAAGCTATGCAAAACAGAACGGTAGTTTTACAGTATACGCGTTCCGTCGAGATGAGCTGATGACTTTTGAAGTTCAGGCAGGCGGTGCTGAACTGACCGAAGTTGAACTGAAAGTTGAAGATCAGGCCAAAGCTGAGAAATGGTTGAAAGCTTAATTCAATTTAAAACTTTAAAACTTTAAAACCGATGCTTAGGCATCGGTTTTTTATTGACTAAATATCAACATGATATTTATTTGATGAGAGGTCAGGAAGTTCCATTGAATTTAGCTGCGATTTAATGATGCTGATTCCTCATTTGAATTCATAAAATGCTAGTACGACCATTATTGGCTTTGCGTTCTGCTATAGCAGTCAATGTATCGCAAAGACCTCTTGGTCCTGATTAAACATCTGGTTAGCTTGCTGATCCAATGTAAAGCTCCTTTTTTGAATACATTTTATTTTTTAGATCACTAAATATGAATCGTAAATGGCATTTCAATAAAAGAATAACAAGAAAAAAAAGGAAGGCCCAAAGAGGGTGGGCCTTAAGTGGGAGAGCTTAGTTGCCGCGATAGGTTGAATAACCATAGGGGCTTAATAGCAGCGGGATATGATAGTGATTGACTGAGCCATCTACTTCAAAAATCACCGGTACTTCCGGGAAAAAGCTGTTTTGCTTTTGGGTTTTAAACCAGTCACCAGTTTTAAAAGTCACTTTGTAGGTTCCTTTATCAAAGGTTTTATTCTCTGGGTACAGTGCTGTGATACGACCCTGAGGATTGGTCCTTGCTTGTGAAAGCTGTACCCATTTGCCATTTTTCTGTGTTTCCAGCGTCACTTCTACATTCGGAGAAGGTAGGCCATTTTCCAGATTCAGCACGTGTACACTCAGCGGGTTCTGGGCAAAAGAAAGAGTTGCTGCAGTAGTGGCAAGAGTCGCGATTAAGATTTTTTTCATGTTATGTTCCTCGTTGGAATGACGGAATAATGTTTAATCAAAGGAATAAAAAATTACTAATTAAAAGAAATCAAAGCTGCTTTAAGGTGGTTTGAATGCCGCTATTGGCACATTGATGATCCTGTACTGAACCGCCCGCACCTGCGACGCCTACAGCGCCTACAATCTGGTTTTGGTAAATGACAGGGACGCCACCACCCAGTAATAGCAATTCAGGCAAGCTATTCAGATTCTGTGCATCCGGATTTTTCTGGGCATTGCGCATAAAATCCAGTGTGCTGGTTTTAGTTGAATACGCGGTGAAAGCTTTCCGTTCCGCTGCAATCAGGTTGTGAATGCCGACAGATTCATGGCGCTGGCTGGCCAGCAGGTTGCCACCCTGATCCAGAATAATGACTGCCGCCGGCTTGGCCTGTTTCTGGCAAGCAAGCATGACGTTGCTGGCCATGAGCTTTGCTACTTCTAGCGACATGACTGGCGCCGTTTTAAATTCTGCATGTGCCAGTGAGCTGAATAGTAATACGCTGCTGAGCATGGTCAGGGTTGTGTTGGCAATTGAAATTTTCATGGTTATCTTTCATGCAATTGGCTACTGGGACTATCTTAGAAAAAAATCCGCCAGTACAGCATGACAATCAGATTACCAATTTGTAATCTAGAACTAGCTAAAAACAGCTAAACTACTGACATGCATATTTTAATTGTAGAAGATGAAGTCAAGATTGCTGAATATCTGGCAAAAGGACTGAATGAGTCAGGTTATAGTACGGCCATCGCAGAAAATGGTGTGCGTGCATTATCGTGTTTGCAGCAACAGTCTTTTGATCTGGTGCTGCTTGATGTGATGCTGCCGGACCTGGATGGCTGGCAGGTATTACAAACCCTGCGAACTTTTAGCCAGATTCCGGTATTAATGCTTACCGCCCGCGATCATGTGCTAGATCGGGTTAAAGGACTGGAGCTTGGTGCCGATGATTATCTGACCAAGCCTTTTTCCTATATTGAATTACTGGCCCGAATTAAAAGTCTGTTGCGCCGTGTGCCGCGTCTGGAGCAGGAGGCCTATCAGATTTCAGATATGGTATTGAACCGCTTAAAGCATGAGGTTTACCGTAACGGACAAAAGATCGACTTGAGCCAGAAAGAATTTGCCCTGTTGCAATTGTTAATGGAACATCAGGGACAGGTGATGACCCGGAGCCAGATTGCGTCCATGGTCTGGAATATCAATTTTAATACTGATACTAATGTGGTCGATGTGGCTATTCGCAGGCTGCGTAGCAAAATTGATGATCATTACACGCCAAAACTGATCCATACCGTACGTGGTATGGGTTATAAGCTAGATGAATGTCCATGAAAAACCCTGTGTTATTGCCGTTGGCAACACGTTTAAGTATTGCATTTGCACTGGTGTCTTGCGTGGTGTTTCTGAGTGTGGCGTTGCTGTCTTATCAAAATATGCAACAGATGATTCAGACCCAGCAGGATCAGGCGCTGGCTGCGCGTATTTCCCGGATTGAGATTTTTCTTGAAGATGCCCAGAGTTTCAAGCTTTTGGTCCAGCATCCCAAATTATATGAAAATATGCTAGGACAGGAAGATAATTTATTGCTGCTGCAGCATCAGAATAGTCGTCTGATCGAGATCAATCCTTTACAGGTTCATATTCCGGCATTGCATTATTCCTCCAAATTACAGTTTCAGAATAATCAGGCTGAACATCCTTCAACACGTCTGGCTTTTAAACAGGTGCAGTTTGATGGTCGCAATTACCAGCTGGTAGCGGGTAAACAGTTGGCAGAAGGACAAAGGGCACTGGCAACCTATTTATCAAAGCTGGTGCTCTATAGTCTGCTTGGTATATTGCTCTCGACCTTTATGGCCTGGCTGGCTGGACGCTATATTCTCAAGTCAATGCGTCAGCTGATGCTGGCGACAGCACAGGTTAATATTCAGCAGCCCAATCAGCACATTCATGTGCAGAGTAATACGCTTGAGGTGCAAGAGCTGAGTCAGGCCATGAACGATATGCTCGGTAATATTCAGTCTGCATATCAGCAGTTGGCACGTTTTTCTGAGGATATTTCGCACGAACTTCGCACGCCATTAAACAATCTAATCGGGCAGACACAGATTCTGTTATCGCGGCCGCGCGAGCCTGCTGAACTGGAAAATCTGCTCTATTCCAACCTGGAAGAATATGAACGTCTAAGCCAGATGATTGAAAGCATGCTGTTTATCGCGCGGGTAGAGCATGGTGGATTTACGGTTGAAAAACAGCATTTCAATCTGAATGAGATGCTGCAAGAATTACTTGAGTACTTCAGTTTTCTGGCTGAAGAAAAGCAGATGCATTTAAAAATTAATGTTCCATCAGATTTAAGTCTGACTGCCAGCACCGCATTATTACAGCGCGCAGTTGCCAATCTGATCAGCAATGCCATTACTTATGGTCAGCCGGGGAGTGAGATTAGTGTGTCGGCACAGCGACTGAACCATAGCATTAAAATATCGGTGCTGACGCCAGAGGTATGGATTGCAGATGAGCATCATCCGCATTTATTTGAGCGTTTTTATCAGATAGATGACAGCCGACATGAAAAAGCCCAGACGGGTGGTCTGGGCCTTGCCATTGTGCAGTCGATTATGCAGCTCCATCAGGGGGGAGCAACTGTAGAAAATACGCCGTCTGGCGTGGTATTTAGCCTGTCACTACCTGATGAATAGGCTGGGCTTTAACCACGACCCCGGCCACGACCACGTGGTGCCTTGGTATTTGGACGAGTAGTACCATTGGTGCGACGTTTCGGCTTTTCGCTTTCATCCATTTGCCAGATGCGTTTGGTGCCAGACTTTTTCACGGAACCATCTTTGTTCTTGCGAACGATTGGTTTGCCACCCGTACCCCCCGGCTTCTTCACATAAGAACGTGAACGATATGGTTCTTCAGCAGGGATATTCTGGAAGTCAGGGTAAAGTAATGGCTCAATTTCTCTGGTCTCGCCCGGCTGCAATCCCATACGAACCAAATCAATCTCACCAATTTTGGTACGGATCAAACGTAAGGTCGGGAAGCCGACAGCAGAAGTCATGCGACGAACCTGACGGTTACGACCTTCACAGATCGAAATCTCCACCCAAGACGTTGGAACAGAAGCACGGAAACGAACAGGAGGATTACGCTCCCACAACCATTCCGGTTCAGACACTTTTTCAGCACGTGCAGGAAGCGTCATGCCATCTTTCAGCTCAACACCTTTACGAAGCTGTTCAAGGGCCTCGTCAGTAATATCACCTTCAACCTGCACCATATAAGTTTTGAACTTTTTATTGGCAGGATTGGTGATATATTGGTTGAGACCACCGTGATCGGTGAGAAAAACCAGACCTTCTGAGTCCATGTCCAAACGGCCAGCAAGGCGCAGATCTTTGTCGTTGACGAAATCGGCCATGGTAGGATGCTTTTCATCCGGACGGAATTGGGAGAGGACGTCATAAGGTTTGTTTAGAATGACGATTTTCATAGGAAATAACTTCTATAATTACATTAATTTAAAAAATGTAGAGGTTTATTTAAAAGGGAAACTTTGTTATTTCCCGTATAAATCTCAAAAACAACAAATCTGGATTAGAATATTATGCGTTAAGAACAGCTGAAAGTATTGCCTAATTGGCAATTATTTAAGATTTGTCAGCGGCATTAGGGAGAATACTAATAATGGGATATCAAAAAATCGTAGTACCTGTGGATGGTACCAAAATTACCGTAAATGCAGACCTTTCACTCAACGTACCAAATAATCCAATTATCCCATTTATTGAAGGGGATGGAATTGGTGTTGATATTACACCAACAATGCAGGCTGTGGTAGATGCTGCTGTGCAAAAAGCATACGCCGGGAAGCGTTCCATCGAATGGATGGAAGTCTACTGCGGTGAAAAAGCTAATAAAATTTATGGCATTTATATGCCTGAAGAAACTCTGGAAGCGCTGCGAGATTATGTAATATCTATTAAGGGTCCACTGACTACGCCAGTCGGTGGGGGTATTCGTTCCCTGAACGTGGCATTACGCCAGGAACTGGATTTATATGTCTGTGTGCGTCCGGTACGCTGGTTTGAAGGTGTTCCGTCACCGGTACATCATCCGGAACTGACCGACATGGTCATTTTTCGTGAGAATTCAGAAGATATTTATGCCGGAATTGAATGGAAAGCAGATTCTCCCGAAGCAAAAAAAGTGATCAAGTTTCTGAAACAAGAAATGGGTGTAACCAACATTCGTTTTGAAGACAATTGTGGGATCGGGATCAAGCCTGTCTCCAAAGAGGGTAGCCAGCGTCTGGTGCGTAAAGCTATCCAGTTTGCTATTGAGAATGACAAGCCGAGTGTGACCTTGGTACACAAAGGCAATATCATGAAATACACTGAAGGGGCGTTTAAAGAATGGGGCTATGAAGTTGCGCTAGAACGTTTTGGTGGAGAGCTTTTGGATGGTGGACCGTGGGTTAAAATCAAAAATCCAAGAACAGGTAAAGACATTATTATTAAGGATGTCATTGCCGATGCTTTCTTGCAGCAAATCTTGATGCGTCCGGCAGATTATTCCGTGATTGCCACACTGAACTTAAATGGTGATTATATTTCTGATGCGCTTGCTGCGGAAGTCGGGGGAATCGGGATTGCACCAGGTGCCAATATTGGCGGTTCGATTGCAGTCTATGAAGCAACCCACGGGACAGCGCCTAAATATGCCGGACAAGATAAGGTGAATCCAGGCTCGATTATTCTGTCTGCAGAAATGATGCTGCGCGATATGGGCTGGACAGAAGCTGCCGACCTGATCATTAAGGGGATTTCAGGGGCAATTGCGGCAAAAACGGTGACCTATGATTTCGAGCGCCTGATGCCAGGTGCAACTTTACTTCGTTGTTCTGAGTTTGGTCAGGCCATCATTGACAACATGGATGCTTAAAACTGTAATTTATAAATCAAAACCTGCATTAACTGCGGGTTTTTTTATAGCTGCTTTTTCACTAAAAGTTTAAGTGATTTTAGCTGAAAGTTAAAATGGGTATCAGGCTGCAAATTTATGTAAGAAGTGTAATAAGCCCCAAAATGATTCGCTCATAGCTGAATGACTTAGTGAAATTTGTATTACATTAACGTATTTGGATACAGCTCAGCGATTGGCTTATTTTGTATACACGGTACAGTAATGAATGGAACTTCCAGTGATATAGAGACGGTTCTCTAAAGGAGTATATAATGGCGAAAACTAGAGCGAAGCATAAGCAGGTCCAGCAAAAAGACAAGCAGAACAATGCTCAGAACGAAGAGCAACAACAGCAACAACAACCATCGAAACCATCTCGCGCAAAAAAACGCAGGTAATCTCTTTTTTAACCTAAATAACAAAGCCCTCATTTGAGGGTTTTGTTATTTAAAAGCTTATAGGACTTACGCATTGACGGATTTAAAAAAGTCTCAAACTACTTTATAACGTATCTGTGATCAGACGAACTAAAC